>CAYWQF010000012.1:0-16722 GCA_964460835.1 uncultured Candidatus Saccharibacteria bacterium
AGTTGAAAAGACGCGCCGTTGTTGACACCTTAGCACTGTACTATTACCACCAGCCTTTGTTATACCGGCACCACCCTATTACCCTAAAACCTCCCTTATAGTCTTCTCCACCTTATCTATAGCCTGATTCATAGGAAGTCGCACTATTGCCCCTGAAGCGGCTTTATGACCTCCACCACCGAGCGCTAGAGCTACCTTGGATACATCAAACTGTACTTGGTCGCGAGTACGCAAACTCACCCGCACCTCACCGGGCACTTTTTCTATGAGAGTAGCTACCACATTCCAGCCCACCACAGACTTGATCATATTCGCTACTTCATTACCAGCCCAATCATCCTCTGTAAGTCCTAGTCTTTGTATGTCGTCATTTGAAATATATGAGATGACGAAGGAGCCTTTGCCTTTACTCTTAATCTTGTCATTAGTCTCACTCTCGCCTTTAGACTCGCCGTCACCTATCGCCACATCATCGCCCGCCACCGCATCATTAAAATCAAAAACTTTTTTCTGAGTCAAAGCTGTGGCAAGAAAATCCACATGACCTTTTGATCCACTATTTTCTAAAATCTTTACTGCATCGGTCATGTCTGGCGCGACAGCAGAAAGTACACTAGCCATATAAAAAGAATGACTAGTGATACGGTCGTATCGGAATCCTCCACCGTCAGTAAATAGTCCAACATAAAGATTGACCGCAATGTCGTGAGCTACACTGATATCCAAAGATGCGCTTTGACCTTGCGCGAGCTCAATTCCCCATTCTGAAAAAAGATCAAAGAGAAGCTCTGTGGTCGAAGTGTATTGGCTCGCCACAATATTTATATCTGCATAGCCAGTGTTGCTGTCGTGATGATCTATGACCACAGTCTTTAGAGTCTTGCCGTCAACAAGAGTTACGGGGAAAACAATATCACCCTTTCGTGAAATCATACTTGGTGCGCCACTGTCGAGTATTAAAAATAAATCAAACTGCGACAAATCCGTCTCGAAAAAGTTTTGTGGCAATATGTCACGCGCTCCAGGAAAATGCATAAACGCATCAGGAATCTTTGAGTCCCCTGCTATCACAGTGACTTTTTTACCCAAAGACTCTAGTGCAAACTTTGTCGCCAAAGTAGAACCCAGACTATCCGGATCTGGAGATGGATGGCAATGCATCAACACAGAGCTTGCTCCTTTTATCGCTTCAAAAATATCCTTAGCCTTTGCCTTCTGTTCGTTTGTTAAAATATTTGTCATGATGTTTTTGGCGGCGTTTGTGGCATTTGTGGCGCTATTTTTGATAGAGCCCATAATATTTGTGTCATTTGTCATAATCACCCTATTTTAGCATAAACAAGCGTCTTTCCTCTGGGGTGAATCTTTCTATAGCATATCTTAGTGTTGTTCTGGGTATTTTGTTGGTGCCGACATTGGTACCCAGAAAAAGCTCATTCAAAAAGTCCATCAAAGCAGGCTTATCTTTTTTGCCCATTTCTCGTAGCATCCAACCCAAAGCCTTATGTATCAAGTCATGCGTATCAGAGAGTAAAGCTCTAGTCACAAACTTTATTTCTGCAAAAGACCCACGCTTTATCGCATAAAAACATGCGAGCACCGCCACACGCCTCTCCCACATATTTTTCGCCACAACAAACTTGCGCAGAAAAGGCATCATCTTTGAGCGCTCAAAATCAAACAGGTACACCCCAACCACATCTGGAGTACTACAATCCACAAGATCCCAATTATTTATATGCTTAATGTTTTTTATATAAAAATTGAAGATGTCGCCAGCTAACTTTTTACTAAGCCCGTCGCTTAAACGCAAAATGCCAACTAAAATCAGCAAAGCTGTTAGTCGGCATTCATGCTCTTTTCTTTTTAGTAACTTTTCTATTTCGCTTTTATTTTCCTTGAAAAAAGTACTGAGATTTTTCACCTGATTTTCAGCTAGTGCTTGTGTATTACCACTGACCTTCAAACCCGCCAAAAAACTTTCAACCACAGCTCTCTGTTCTGGTACGGTAATACCCATAAAGACATCACCTTCACCATACTGCCCTTTTCCGGTCTTGAAGAACCTTGCATACACCGCAACCTTGTCTGACTTAGCTTTTTTCTTTAGCTCCTTGTATACATTTTCTGCAGTGAACTTCAATGTGATTTTATTCGGCGCAATATTAGGCACAATTTTCTTAGATGTATTTTTCATTAACCAGCATTATACCTCAAATCAAACCTCCTATCTTCGTACTGCTATAGCTGTGCCATTTAGCTCGCCGTCTGCCGATATGGTCACTCGACCTTCGGCATCTGTAGCTATCTTGTACCCAGTGTTGTAGTTGGTCTCATCAGTAAATCCGGCATTTTCTTTTGATGGATCAAATGGCAAAACAGAAACATAATCCGGCACCAAACATCTAGCAATATCAAAACCTCCGTCACTAGACATCTCCATAGGGTCTGTTGGAAAAGCTGTTAGTTGACCTTCGCATACAAACGAACCACTGTGATCTGTCATGTTTTGCCCTATAGCATTTAAAATAGTGTTCACATTTGCTGTTCTCTGCGAGTCACGAGCAATCTTAAACTGTCTTGCTGGGTTTATCGCCACCAGTACTACCCCAGCGAGTATCGCCAGTATACCTATGACCATAAGCACTTCGAGTAATGTAAACCCACCATCTTTTACAATATTTTTTGTGTTATTTTTTGCACTATTATTTGCCGGCGCAAATTCGGCTTTTTTATTTTTATTATTTATCATGCACTCATTTTATCAACTCGACATGCATAGGCCGTAAAATATTTATAAAGAAAAACTGAATTTTAAATTTCAACCGTATACAAAAGCTTAAATGGCTGAACAAGATCATTGCTAATATCAAATCTAGTTTTCATACGTACGCTTGTCGTGTCAAAAAGACTCCCGCTTCCAATACCAACGGTGCCACCACGACCAGCGCCAATAGATTCACCACGTATCACTAACTCTTTTTGCTCTATATACCCTACACCATCTCGTAAAGCCGTCGAGCTAAAAGCTGTCACGGTACATCTACCTTTATCAAAAATACTTACATACTCACCTATCTGTGGCAAAAAACTAGCATCGGCCAAAAACTCTCGCAAGACGACATCACGGCAAAAAAGCGCACTTGAACGTGCCGAGGCCATCTGTCTCGAAGTAGCTATATTTATCAATTCATACTGATAACTTTCAACTAAAGAATACAACAAACCAGTCAGACCTATAGTGGTCCAAAGTACAAGGGTGATAGCCGCAAAACCACCAACTTTTTTATTTTTTAAAATCACGAGCCAATAATATCACCCACACATGCATAGAAAATAAATTATTTATAAAAAATAACCCAAAATTAAAACCCTCCGCAAATCACCCTAAACACTTTCAATATACTCACACTTTGGATCAAAAACAGATGGCGCAAGCTCTTTACCAGCTATTATGTCAGCGATACGGCTAGCACCATATATAGAAGTGAGTATTCCCACACCATTGCAACCGAGATTGTACATAAGCACTTTGTTTCTAGGCTCTTCACCTACTACACGCAAACCACTTGGTGTGTAACCCATAAGTCCATGCCATTTAAACTTAAAATCTATAGGCTCTTTTGGTGCATGCTCATAAGTCTTATGTAAAAACTTATCCATATCAACAGATGCACTGTCCAAAAAATCTGCATCAGGAATATACTCCTTCACGTGATTGAGCTTTTGTTCTGGACCGCCAAGACATATCAAGTTGTGATGCTCGTTTTTCTCTATCTCATATGGTCGTCTAGTCATATAGTAGTAAGTATTTACACCCATAGTATTTAGAGGAATATGTTTATCCAAAATAGTCTTGTCTATATATGAAAGTGCAATAGGTGGATGCTTGAGCTCCTCAAGATATGCAGCCATATACCCTACCGTACCGTGTACCATTTGATGAAAGGCAATGTTTATATCACCACCAGCGTTGTTTGTTAGTTTAAATTTTTCAAAACCATTTGTGCACATTACCACTCTGTCTGAAGTGATAGAATACTCTCCCGCACGGATCACAGCCTTATCTTTTTCCAAAATAACTTCTGCAACAGGCGTCTCCTCCGCGAGTACAAATCTACCTTGATATTTTGTAAGCAAATATCCCACTATCTCTTCCACCAAAAGCGCACCGTTTACACAGCCCTTTTTCTCGGCTATCACAGCCACGTACTGTTTGTCTTTTGTTTCAAGCAAAGCTTGAATATCCTGATGTGGCACCAGACTATACAAACCTTTGTATTCACTTGGAATATTTTCTACGCCAGGCGCATTCTCGGCTATATATATAGGAAATGTTTGTAATCCGGCCTCGAGTCGAAGTACATCGTTACGCATTTCTTCTACTACTTTTTCTACTGTCGCATATCCGTTGTATCCCATGAAAGATGACATAGGTGTACTCAGGTTGGCCTCTTCATAAGCTTGTTCGAGCAAAAGCCATGCACTTCGCACACTCTTTTCAGCATCAGCAGACATTTCTAGTCCGTACTCTTTTACCATAGATGCAAAGTCTCGCTCAAACTTCACCACTAGCTGTCCAGCATTGTGTCCTGTCGCACCATGAGCTACACGACTAGCCTCTACCAGTAGCACCTGCTTGTCAGTATTTTTCAATATAAAATACGCTGTCATCACACCCGCTACACCAGCACCTACCACTGTCACCTGAGTCGTCGTATCCGAGTTTAGCTTATCTATAGGTCGAGTAATCTTTAGCTGATGAAGCCATGGTGAATTATTGTTGTTCATATATTTTTGATTATATCACAATCAAAAATAGCGCCCTTGTGGACGCTATTTTTATTACCTTATACTATCGATAGTACGCGTACATCTGATATGGCTGTTGTACGTAGTTAGTTAGAGATGAACCAGTCTTGGCCGCTGGCTGTGGGAAGTATGTATAAACAGGAGTTGGAGATGGTGTATAGTTGAAAGCGGTGTTGTTTGACTGCGCTGGTTGAGGGTTGTACTTGTAGATCTGATATGGTTGCTGTACATAGTTGGTCAAAGAGTACCCAGACTGCTGTGCTGGCTGTGGGTTGTAGTTGTAAGTCTGATATGGCTGTTGTACGTAGTTGGTGAGAGAATATCCGCCTTGAGCTGCCGGCTGAGGATTGTAGTTGTATACCTGATAAGGGTATGGAGTGTAAGTGTATCCATAAGACCCATAAGAAGAACCACAACCACTATAGTATGAGCTACCACATGCCTGTGCGTCCTTTGGGGCTATAAGCACAACAATAGCTAAAGCTATAGACAGAGCCAAAGCTAAAGCACTCACAATCGATACTGCCACGGATTTTACGGATTTTGAACCTGTTTTCATAGTTCACCCTTTATACCACTCGAAGGAGTATGTGGCAAGGAAAATAAAAAACACCCAGACTCTTTAGAGAATGGGTGTTTTTTATTTTTATATCTATTTGATAATCTTTGTGATTACAAAGCCTCCAGCATTTGTTCCAGTAGCATAGTTTGTACCACCGTAACTATAAGGGTTATTCTGCTTATACTGATTTATCTGAGCTGAGGCACTCTTTGAACTACCATAAGTTACATATACTGGCTGTGGGTAGTATCCAGGACTGTATGTAGAACCTGGGTAGTTTGTAGAGCCTGATGAGTAACCATATGACGGCTGATAAGTGTTGTAGATCTGATATGGGTTCTGAACGTAAGGTGTACTAGTAGTAAGTGCTGTACTAGTAGCCTTCTGCCAATAAGAATATATCTGATAAGGGTTCTGCACATAACTACCATAAGGCACACTTGTAGTATTGCCCGTTGAAGTCGGAGTCGAACCTGTAGAAGCTGTACCTCCTGTAGAGTTACTGTTATTAGTATTTGTAGTACTTGAAGCATTATTATTTGCATTCAATGTATTTAGATACGCATAAAGCTCTGCACATCCGTTACCACAACCATTACCAGTAGTATCTACTAAATATGTGGAACTTGTAGCTTCAGCCTTTCCTGCATGAGAAAAAGCTAGAGCAAAAGCAAGTACAAGCATTAGAGCTGTAGAGACAACTGAAAATATTATATTTTTTATTGTTGTTTGCATGATATTTTTTTTGTATTAGGTTTTAGTTAATTTGTAACCTTTCTTTAACTTAACTACTATATTATATCATATATTGTATAAAAAGCAAGGGGTAAAGCACTGTTCTATTGCCAAAACTATAAAAATGTAGTCTAATCTATTTTAAGCCTTATTTCTAGCCATAATTAAAACCCGCCGGCACCATGTTTTGATGCAAGCGGGGTTTTGGGTTGGGGGGGGTTGGTTTGGTTAAGGGGTTTTACTGATATTCTACTGATGTTCTTGAAACTCAGGCGGCTTTATCAACTTCTTCAGCTGTTCTGCGAAAAAAGAAAGTGCTGGAGCCACCTACCGACACTGATTCAGTCACTATGACAGAGAAAGTCTCTGTGTCACCTTCTCTAACACAAGTAAGCAAATCACCTCTGAGAATGATACGCCGCATCGCGATGAGTGCACTGCCATTATCATTCAGTTGATTGAAAATGCTTTCAGGAAGCGTTATTGTAGGTACTTCTTCACGCACGATATTCGAAGCTGTGCGTTGTAAAGCACGATCTCCAAACAATGATGTTAGATCCATTTTGGTTTACCCTCCTTGTTTTTTGGTTGATGGTTTTTGTTCTATTGTTCTGTGTTATTTATATATTTATAGGAGGTGGTTGTCAATTTTTCAAAAAAATATTTTTAAAGCACAATACCCAACACACTCAAAATAGTTGCTGCAAATGGATCTGCTGAAGTACCGTACACCATTACCCCGCCGAGTATGCCAGTGACAGTGATAGCGCCGAGAGCCAAGAAGGCTATGGTTGCACCAAAGATTTTATTGTTTAAGAGATTGCTTAGTTTTGAGAGTGTCTTTGAAAATGCGGTCGCGCTTTGTGCCGCGCTTTGTATTGACGGATATTTTGAAATAATAAAAGCGAGCAACTCCCCTGCAAGTAGAATGCAATAAAGTGCCACTGATATGTCGGCAAAAGTTGAATGCATTTCTACAAGCTGCCTACTTGGCTGTACGAGATGCTCCGCTGTCTCACCTGTAATCAAAGCGACACTTGCACCGGCAAGACCTACTACTAGTAATAGTCGCTCTATTTGTCGCCAAGCAACTTGAGGAAAATATTTTGCTAAAGGGAGTATTTTTATAAATGAATACACTACCAATAAAGCTATTGGAAAATGTACGAAGAGTGGGTGTAGATTGTAAGTCATAGGTTTATTATATCAGAGTTTTTTTCAATCTAATCTTGAAACATCTAGTCCTGAGACGGCTAAGTCTAGGGTGACTAAGCCTGAAACAACCCCTTGTATTTATCAAAATGATACCAAGCCAAGAATACAGATATAGCATCTATAACTACAGCCATAAGGATACCTACTGTGTTGATAGGTGCGAGAAGTGTATTTGCTAGAGTGATGTTGATAGCAATAGGAGCTAGTACTAGGAGCGCGAGCGGTGTCCATCGCTTGAAGAAAAGCATAAAACCCGCGATGCCTTCTACAGCTTTCAAGAAAGGTAGGAAGTACCCAGTAGCAAAAAGTGCTGCCATAAACTGCCCTGATGATGTCGATAAATCCATAGGTATCTTGTCTACTGGAGTAATAAAATAGCTAAAGCCAAACACAAAAAATACTAAGGCTAGTAATATTCTTGTTGTGTTATATGTATATTTTAGAGCTTTTGATTCGTTCACGGTGTTTGTGTTTATATTTTTATAAGTTACATAGTATTGTACCAAAATAATAGAAAAGCAAAAACACCCCATAGTGAGGTGTTTTTGACTTAGTCGAGGATCTATCGAGGACCTTATTTTATCTTATCGTGCTTTTACAGCTTTATGATTTTGCGCGTTTTACAGTTTTGCGCATTTTTACTTAGTAAACCAAGTTTGTCTCCAACCACTCATCATGTTTATCTCCTTTGTCTGGGCAGTGATGATATCATTGGCGAGCTTGATAAGCTCTGGTCGCTTTGATGTAGCGAGCACTAGCTTAGCCATTTCTACTGCACCCTGATGATGCATTACCATCTCATCCAAGAAAGCCTGATCGAAAACATCCCCTGATTTTCCGACAAGTCCAGCATTCATATACTGCATCATTTCTGCCATAGATGAAGAACCGTATCCATTTGCACCAGCACCCATCATATTTTGCATCATCTGGCCGTTTGGCATCTGATGCATACCGTATGCGCCAAATCTACTATTAGCAGCTCCATTTACACCCAGTGGGCCATTTTTGTCATAGCGACCAAAAGGCATTCGGCCAAATTCACCTCTCTCTGAACGCATATTGTATCCAATGCATGTACCTATTATAAGTACAGCTATAGCGACTGCGGCTGCTATTGCGATTTTTTTATTTCTTTCCATTTTGTTTTTTTATTTGATTTAGGATTAGTTTTTTTAATAATATACTTATTGTATCAGAGATTTAAAATTCTTTTTATTGGCTATTTTCTGGTTATTATTATTTACTGATGCGTCTTGAGACACAAACTCCTGGCGCCCATAATCCTAGCCCTGCTTCACGTGCCGCACGTTCGGCCAACTTAAACTCAGCTTGATATTTGTACGGCATATCGT
This sequence comes from uncultured Candidatus Saccharibacteria bacterium, assembly GCA_964460835.1. Taxonomy (GTDB): domain Bacteria; phylum Patescibacteriota; class Minisyncoccia; order Phycocordibacterales; family CAIZLB01; genus VEQN01. The sequence continues at coordinate 8,680 of CAYWQF010000012.1, forward strand.
AGGTATATTCATGGGCGTAACCCTTCTCTATCATGTATTTATTAAAAAATAGTTCGTCTTTTACTGATGCGTCTGATTCGAGGTAAACATACGCCAAAGTTCGGCCGTATTTATCTTTTGTACCTTGAGTGCTGTCTAGTTCAATGCGTACTTTTTTGCCAAGCAATAGCTCCTTGGTTTTGGCCGAGGCTTCTTTACCAAAACATTGCACTGGCTTACGCGGATCCACTGTCTCTGGTGTGTCTATGCCTATGAGGCGGATAGTGGTAAGTGTAGATGATGCAAATAGTATTTTTATAGTATCGCCATCAACAACATTTTGGACTACGGCCTCGAAGCCTTGATTTTGTTCCGATACTCCCGCCTGCACTAGTGCTGATGCTGAAGTTGATACTGGTGACGGCGTCGTCGATATGTGAGTCTGATCAGTTGTTGGGATTTTTGAATTTACAGAAATAAAAAGCAGGTATATTGAAATCGCTAAAGTTAAATTTTTTTTTATTTTTGAAATAGAGAGGTTTTGTGGCATTTATTTACTGAAGTATTTATTGAGGGCAGAATTCTATTTGCGTACATCGAATGTTTTGAGCTCGCGCCGACGATCTTTGTAGTCAGGGACGGCGCGAGCTACCAGACTCCAAAAGCGTGTGGAGTGATTGAATTGACCCAAATGACATAGCTCGTGCACTACAAGATAGTCAGCGAGTCTATCGGGAAGCAGGGCTATTTTATAATTAAAATTTAGATTACCTTTACGTGAGCAACTCCCCCATCTAGTGCTTTGATTTTTGATACTTATTTTATTAAATTTAAAACCATATAGAGTATTGAGTTGCGCAACTTTATTTTGAGCTACAAGTAAGGCTTGGTCTTTGTAGGTAAGATATTGAGCGCGAGATTTAGCACGAGACTCCGCGAGAGCTTGAGCTTTCATCCTCCGAATAGGTAAAGGCTCACCATCTGCGCCATATCTTTTGCAAACGTCACTGATATTTTTGAAATAATCCACCTTGTCCAGAACCCAATCGGACTTAGTAGAAATAAATTGGTCGATGGTTGATTGGCTCACGAAGCGTGGAGCGGTCACCGTAAGGTTGCCTCCACAACATATAGACAAGCGTAAGTGTCTGGCGCGCAGGCTTTTTTTCAAAAAATATTCTATTTTTCTTTCATTTAAATTTATATACATTTAGGCATGAATAGTGATACAGAAATAAGTAATGATTACTATTGATGATAAAAATGAGGTGATAAATTTAGAATGCAGAAGCCTTAGACTAAGCTAGAAGCCAAGCTCTAGCTTCTTCCTCTGTATCAAAAATCTGTATATTTGTACGATGTGATAGAGCAATAGCTGCTTCACCAGCCATTTTCACTTTGTCTGTACCACCAAAGCTTGCTGTCTTGTCTACTATAGGCTCATCTTTTCTAGCAAAGTCCGCGAGTGCAGTAAGGGCCTCGGCATTGTATGTACCTGTAAAATCCGAAACATCCAAAAGAATTTTTAGTTTATGACCGAGCTCTATATGCGCATCAGAAAGTACTTTTGAAGCGTCACTCAGATCTTTCTTGAATTCATCTATATTTTCATGAGTAATATTCCCTACTATTTTTAGCAAGACAAAGTCTTCATCTTTTTTTAATGTAGCAGTCAAAAGTTTTGCGGTCATAGTTTTATCTTGATCCATAATACTAGATATTATACCTTAATAATCTTATTTGGCAGATTTTGCACAAGTGACACAAGCATCTACAAAAGCTGTAAACACAGGATGTGGGTCTATAGGGTGCGCGAGAAACTCTGGATGGAACTGTACACCAAGAAAGAATGGGTGCGCAGACTTTGGAAGCTCGGCTATTTCCATAAGCTTGCCGTCTGGAGACATACCAGAAAAAGTGAGGCCGGCGCTAGCTATCTGTTCTACATATTTTGGATTGACCTCATAGCGATGACGATGACGCTCTATGATAACCCCGCCGAAATTTCCACCAAACTTTCCACCAGCTACTGCGCCAAATTTGTCGCCTATTTTTTTAGACTTTACTAGATCTGATGCGACATCATACGCCTGTGAACGCTTCGAAAGTCTGTTGATCCAACCAGCTTTTTTGTATGCACTATGTGCGATAGTGCCATCTACAAGACCACAAGCAAAACCACCAAGACGCATAGATGCGCCGTACTTGCCATCTTCGAGAAGTTTCTTTTGATGCTCCATTATGTCTACCACTAGGTGCTCGGCGCCGGCATTTATCTCACTTGTATTTGCACCAGCAAGCCCCGCTTTGTTACGAGCATACTCTATGACCATGAGTTGCATACCGTAGCAAATTCCAAAGTATGGAATCTTATTTTCTCTGGCGTATTTTATGACCGCGATCTTGCCTTCTATGCCTGTCTCACCAAAGCCCCCTGGTACGAGGATGCCGTCTATTTTTACCTTGTTGCCACCTTCATCTATATAGCCTCCACCAAAAATTTTTTCTAGCAGATCTTGTTGCTCCTTTTGTGATAATGGTTTGTCTATTTCTTTATTTTGCGCACCAGTTTTTTTACTTTTATTTTCTACTATTACCTTACGACTTTCAAACTGCTTTGAAGATAGCCAATGCAAAACAGGCTTCACACCAAGAGCGTAAGAAGAAAACTTCAAAGCTTCTATTACAGAAACATAAGCATCTGACAGTACAAAGTCCCCAGTGTCGAAGTACTTACCTACTACTGCTATGTGCACAGGCTTACCTTCAGACTTTGCATGTTTTGTTTTTGATACAAAGTGTTTCCAGTCCGACAAATCAGTTGGGCGCTTTTTGAGGCGTAGAGATTTTTCTACCATATCGCCAAACTTATCACGCTCAAAGTTTATAGGCACATCATAAATACTATCTATATCTGGCGCAGCAATGATGTTCTCTACAGGCACATTGCAAGATATGGCGAGCTTCTCTTTTCGACGATGATCTATAGATACTTCACTTCGAGCAATGATAAAGTCTGCTTGAATACCGTAAGACTGTAGCTGATGCATAGCATTTTGTGTCGGCTTTGATTTCATTTCACCAATCTTTGACGGCACAGGAAGATATGACACCATTACAAAAAGAACATCACTTGGATATTTTATTTTAAACATTCGCGCTGCTTCATAAAACATAATACTCTGATAGTCACCAACCGTTCCACCGATCTCTACTATAGTGATATCGGACTTGTTTGATTCTACGGATTCATTTATACGACGAATAATCTCATCACGAATATGTGGCACAGCATCTACGCATTTACCACGATACTTGAGTGCACGTTCTCGCTCTATTACTTCTTTGTAAACCATTCCGCCTGTCATATAGTCAGCATTTGAAAGATTGCAGTTTAGAAATCGTTCATAGTTGCCCATGTCTTGATCTGTTTCAAGTCCACTGTCTAAAACAAAAACCTCACCGTGTTCAGTGGGGTTCATTGTTCCTGCGTCGACATTTAAGTAAGGGTCTACTTTTGCGATATTTACTGAATAGCCTTTTGACTGAAGTATGGTGCCAATAGATGAGGTGGTTATACCCTTTCCCACTCCTGACATTACACCTCCTATAACAAATATATATTTATGAGATTTCATGTTTATACATTCTAAACCTAAAAATGCTGGCGCAAAATACTTGACTGGGGGTAAGCTCGTGTTGGAGTGGGGTTGACGGCTTTTATCAAGCCTTTATTAAGACAAACTCTCGTCTAATTGATAAAATCTCTCAAAAAGATCCTCATATTCTGTGGCTTCTAGCGCTTCAAATATTTCTGTCGCGACTTTGTTGGCTGGTTCTATTAAGCCTGCGGCAATCAATATCTCCAGTCTATCCAAATCAAGTTCTAATCTAGCTTTATCTCTATCCTCACTCTCATTATTAGTGTCAGCAAGAGCCTCTCTTTTTTTAACCCATTCCAAATACATTTTATTTTCATAAAACGGAAGATTTTTCTTTTCTTCCTCTGCTATAGCCGTAGCAATCTCTAACATAACGCCATCAATTTTATGTGGCTGTATTTTTCCCAACTCTGACATATCAATAACAAGTTGAGGTTTCGGTGATTCTGACATTTTGATTGGAGTTTATTTAATTTCTTCTGCGCTCGCAATAGTTTTATGCTCTACAGCCTTTGTATGAATCTTACTAAAATGTCTACCCATATAATATGGCCAAATAAAAAGTGCTAATACACCCTTCCAAAAAGTAAGCTTGAGATATCCGATAGTAAATAACCAACCAATGCACCATAGCGCTCCGAGTGAATCTTGATTTGTGATTATATTGTAGTTCATAGGGTTGATTGTACCATATTAGGAAAAATGTCGACTGTGACCGTGTGGCCGTGTGGTCATGTGATCATGTGATCATGTGATCATCTGACCGAAAAATCTTGGGCGTTTTATAGCTGATGCCCTTCTGCCTGCCATACCTTTATGGACTCGACTGGATGCACAAGCATGAGGACATTCAAGGTGAGATTGTCTCGCACCCAAAAAAGACAACCAACTTCAAATACTATAATGAGCAAAATACTCATCCAAACTTTGGAGTAACGAGTGATGATAAAGCCAATGACAACCATTCCAACATCACATACTGAATTGAGTACACTGTCGCCAACATATCCGAGGGCAATGGTAGCCTCACGATAACGATTGATTATTAGCGGAGAATTTTCCAAAAGCTCCCAACCAGCCTCGAGCACTAGAGCTGCGAGAAAACGATACTTTAAAGGTAAGCGTCTTGCAATAAGCCAGAAAAATGCATAAAAAAGTATACCGTGAATGATGTGCGAAAAAGAATACGCGTCCGCAACTCTCTGAGAATTTTCACTACTCCAAACATCACCATCCCACCAACCAAACTTTCCATCAGGACCTAAAAGTGAACGCCCACTAAAATACTCAATGAGCGCGACGGAAGCAAATACAATAATAGTACTCAAAATAACAAAACGATACTTGATGAGAAAATCTTTGATGTTTTTCATGCTATATATTATGCGCCTTTTTTAGTTTTTTGTCGCGTTTGTGGCGTGAGTTTTTGTCGCTCGTCGCTGTCGCGTTTGGTAGTCGGAGTAATAAGCTCCAATTTCTCTGCCCTACTCCATCTCTTTATCTCCGCTTCCCTTTTACGCGACTCGGCGAGTGTGGTAAATTTTTCTGAGTACACAAGCGTTACAGGCCGACGTATCTTTGTATAATGCGCACCGTTTTTTGCATTGTTGTGCTGATGCAATCTTTTTTCCAAGTCATTTGTCGCACCAACATACAAAGTATTGTCGGCGCATTTGAGTATGTAGGTGAAGTGGTTCATTTACGATTTTTCACAATGAGCGGGGTTATATCTTCTTCCTCCTAGCAAATAAACTCATGGCTGTATTTGTGCAAATCATCACTATTGAGTGAAATGTGGTGGCGATGTTATAAGCATTAAGCGAAAGTAGAGTGAGAATATGTCGAGAAACATTCATCTCGTAGAGCAATGGCTTTTCTGTATCTGGTCGCGCCCAAGTCTTGCGCAAAGTCGGTATGAATGCTACGAAGTCTATAGCTACCACTATGACTACAGATATAGTCGGATCTTTTGTAATAGCCCAAGGTATGAGTCCGAGAAGTGCTATTGCTAGAAAATAATTGTCTATCTTTCTTATATGCTCGGCTTTGCCGTTGAATAAATATCTAAAAGAAAATAGAAAGATAATAATAGTAAAACCCTCGGCAATACCTGTCGGCAACGCGCCTATCCCCGCCCCTTTTTCAAGCCCACCAAAGAAAGTGGTCATAGACACAATGGACCAAATAAACCAAGTGTATGGATGTGGCTTAATAACCCCTCTTATGATGTCTCTGAGGTATGCGGTGTTGCCGATAATGGCGAGTACTGAAGCTATGAGAGCGAGGATGGTTTTCATGAGTGCGCGGTTTTATTTTGTCGTGTTTAGTTTAAATATAGTCGTAATATATTCGATTTGTATTCGTAAATTTAACCCAAGTGTTCTTTCATAGACTTAAATACCAAGTCTCTATCTTCTGGAAGTTTTCTCCCGGCCAACTTTTCTCGGAGCGCTTTTATTCTCTTAATCTTTTCTGACATATAAACATACCTTTCCTCCGCTTTTTTATTACCGACCTCCTTGGCATATTCTGAGAAATGATCACATTGCATAGTGGCCATATCCATAAGTTGTGCCTGCATCCAATGTTTAGAAATATATTTTTCACCCAATGGATCAGTCCATTGTTTAGACATTTGTATTACAGTACCAGCGTCAGCTCCAACTATGATGTTTGGTATATCTCGTAGCTCCCCTTTGTAGCTTCCATCGGGCAATTCAAAATATTTTAGACGAGCCATCTTACCCTCTCTTATAACATCTTTTACATGTCGAAGTTTACTCTCTATACTTTTTCTAGAAAAAGTAATGTCCACACCAAGGGCAATGTAGTCACTTGAGCCAGGATTTTTGAAATGTAAAACACCATCTACTCCATTGACGATGTCATCGTATTCAGACGAAGCTATGAGTTCAGCATTATGACCAAACCATGCACTTCTGTTTACCTGATCAGCAATCATTGCTTCAAATATATCGGCCAACTTTTTCATATCACGAAGCTCTGGATTGTCTACATACTTTTCTTCAAATATTTTATGTAACTCGTCTACTATATGTTTATCTTTTGCAACCATCGTTGAATCATAGTTACCTTGCGGTGCAGCAAAACTTTCTATGTTTATTTCATGCCTGAAAATTTGACCTGCTTTTTCATAAGCGGTATCTACTAAAAAAGCATCTTCTGCATTTATCCTTCTGGCTCTATATCCTTCCTTGCCAGAATCTGGCTGTACAGGATTTGAAGGTGGTAATTCTAAACTCTGTTCCATTTTTATTTTTTTATAATTCTATTTTTATTAAACTCGCCAAAAACCTAAACAAACAGACTCGCCAAAAGCGCAGTGAGTAGCACTGTCACTAGATTTGAAAATATATCTGAGAAGAATTTTTTCCAAGCGATACTGCGATCGCAATTGCTCCAAATAACTCCTGAACCAATAGTCGGTACTATGAAGCATAGCCAGTTCATAGTCACAAAAGCAAGAGCCATCCAAAGAGAAACACCGTTATGCACACTCATTGTGGTAGTGAAGACCACTGCGAATGCTGTGAGAAAAGAAAGTGCCATCTGACCAGCGTACATCTTTGGCATCATAGGCTTTGCTTCCTCCATCTTTGCTTTCTTTTCTTCTTCTGACAGATTGGCCATTCCTAGAGCTCTCATATGAATCCTTCCCATCGGAGTTTTGTCCGAATACCAAATAGTGCCAACAACCGCCGCTATTACCGCACCAGCTATAGCAAGTAAAAATATAGTAGTCATATATGTGTGTTTGTTTAAATTTTAAGTGTTAAAAATTTTAAGTGCTTTTATTATAGCATGGGTTTTTTACGTTCCTTATACCCCCTATATACAGATATCTATTCTTATATATACTATACAACCAGAACAATATACCTTCCCGGGATAGCCCACAGATACGAAACTCGAACCCAAAAACACAGAATGAACACGTCATTAAGTGCCTTGTTGAATGAACATCAAAGGAAAGTCTTCGTTGTGGATATCATGGACGGGGACAAAGTTATTGAAGAGATCATTGATATCCGCAAACCATGGTCAGGATTTGTACTGATTGAGACTGTCACGAGGAATCCTAAGCAACCTCGTAAACTATTTGATGAAAGTGAGCTCGAGCTACTTGCTGGTAGTCTAAAAGACACCATGCAGGTCTCACCGATCACGGCAGTCATTTATGAGATGCCAGAAGATCCGCAAATACTTTGGATGATCAATGACGGCGAACGTCGTCTGCGAGCATTAAAGAAGATCAACGGCAAAGTGTATATTTGGGTTGCCTACAATCCTCTGATTACACTTGAAAATTTGTTTCAGGCGTCGGCTATTTCCAACCTATGCAGGAAGTCACACACCTACATGGAAAATGCCAACGCTATCG
>CAYWQF010000013.1:0-16691 GCA_964460835.1 uncultured Candidatus Saccharibacteria bacterium
ACTGTAGGGGACAATCCTAGAGTTATCACAACATTGGGCGATAAGGTATATGTAGGAAATGTGAGTGCAAATACAGTCACTGTGATAGATACTGGAAATGGTAACGCTACATCTACTATAAATGTAGGCACAGCACCGCAGGCTTTGACTGTACTAGGCACAAAAGTTTATGTTGCAAATACTAATAGTAATAATGTCTCTATTATAGATACAGCTGATGGAAACTCTGTAACAAATGTTAATGTTGATGCCAGCCCTTTTGGTTTTGTAGTGCTCGGAGATAAGGTGTACGTATCAAATATTAGTAGTAGTACAGTGTCTGTTATAGATACATCCAATGCAAATACTGTAACTAGAATAAATGTGGGTACAGCACCTAGAACAATGACTGTACTAGGTAATAAGGTTTATGTATCAAATCATGCCAGTGATAGCATATCCATCATTGATACTGCAAACAATAATAGCGTACAAACAATAGCCGTGGATGATGATCCTCTTGTTATAACCAATTTGGGTACAAAAATATATGTCGGAAATAATGTGACGGGTACTGTATCTGTAATAGAAAGTGACACCACTGCGCCAACTATAACATCGGTAAATTCTACAAAAGCTAGTGGCTCGTACAAGGTTGGGGATGTTATCGACATAAGATTCACTTTTTCTGAAGTTGTAACCTCTACTGGAAGTACTACTGTGACTTTTGAGACTGGCACCACAGATAGAACATGTACTTTTTCTGTCACCGCCTCAACCACAGCTTCCTGCGATTACACTATTCAAGATGGAGACAGCGTTTCTGCTTTGAATGTCTTATCTATATCAGGCACCATTGCTGACGTCGCTTCAAATGCTATGACAAACTTTGTACCAATTTCAAATCTTGCCGATACTAAAACTATCACTGTAGATACTTCTGTATCCACACCAAGTATTGATTCACCTAGTGCCAATAGTACAGTGACATCAATTTCAGCATCATTCTCGGGCACATGTGAGTCAGGTGCGACACTGTATTTTTCAAATACAGATTTTATTGTAAATCCAACGACCGTAGTTTGTTCAAGTAGTGCATTTTCTACAAATATTTTGTTTAATACAGGTACAAATGGTTCCAAAATAGTATCTATGTATCAGACTGATTTAGCTGGAAATACATCTAGTTCAACTTCTGTAACATTTAATCTGTTCGCAGGTGGATCATCTGGCGGAGGGGGTTCTTCTGGTGGTGGAGGTGGTAGTAGCGGCTCTGCCAGTGTAGGAGTTGGTAGCAGCGCATCAAATATGATATATGGTAGTAATGTTCCCGGTCTAAACGTAAGTACTGCAAATAATAGCGCTGTAAATGGTCTGGGTTTAAATAATTTTGGTTTAGGTTCAAACTTTGTATTCACAAAAAACGCTACGATAAGCACAAGAAATAACGAGGTAATAAATTTACAAAAGTTTTTAAACGTTCAAGGTTTTACAGTGGCAAAAAACGGCAATGGTTCAACAGGTAAAGAGACCTCATATTTCGGCCCAGCCACTCGCGCAGCTCTCGCTCGTTTCCAGAAAGCTAATGGTATAAAACCTGCTGTAGGGTACTTTGGTCCAGTGACTAGAGCTTTTGTGAACAAGATGTTGGGGAAGTAGGCGAGTGGTTTTGAGAGAGTTTTTATATATGTTAAAATGATTTAATCAATCGATACTATTTGGTGGCTGATTGAATTTTTAATTTTTATGACCGCGAGAAAATTTATAATTACATTCTGTTTAATTGTTGTGGCATTTGTATCATATGTAGCTATAGCCTTAGCTCATTCTGGAATACCATCATCTCCTACAACTTCTTGCGGTAGTATAGATTCTACGGACTTAGCTACTCATGCTGGCAACCAGATAGATAGTAGAATTCTCGGCGCTTCTACTTCTACCGACTACAAACTTTTTTCAACCACAGGTACAAACGCTTCTTCTGTATGGGTCAGAAATGCTAGTATTTGGACGAATAATGGCACAGACATAGATTGGACTGGTATATCTCCTTACAACTCTTTTGGTGGCCTTCATAGACCAGGTACCCTTATATCTCCAAGACATATAATAATGGCTACACACTATTCTATAACTCCTGGAGCTACTATCACTTTTGTAGACAATACCAATATTGCTTATGACCGTACAGTGACAGCAGTGAGAAGTATTGGTGATACTGACATAAGCGTAGGTCTTTTAGACAGTGACGTACCTAGTTCTGTGACTTATTACCCAATAATGTCGCAGACAAATCTAGAAGCTGTGTTTAAAAAATATCAACCGACTACCTATGATGTGCCTATCGTTGTTTTTGATCAAGATAAAAATACAATAGTCAGATCTCTACACGACATTGTTCCTGGTAGTATTTTTCATCATTCATATACATCTGGAAGTAGGTCAGTATTCAGTCAGGCTATAGTAGGAGGCGACTCTGGAAACCCAGCCTTCCTTTTGGTGGACAATAGGCCAGTACTTCTTTTTGCTCATGAGTCTACAAGCGCTAGTCATAGTTACGGTTATTATATTTCAGAAATAAACTCAGCTATGACAGCGCTGGGTGGCGGCTATCAAGTAACAGAGTACGCGCATACTTGTTTTACAGAATATACTCCAAATCATTTTCCTGTATTTACGAGCTCTACAGCCACATCTACGCTTGTACACTTTAGTGGTTCTACACCTATATTAAGCTATACAGCCACCGATGCTGACGCTGGACAAACATTGAGTTACTCACTCGTCTCACTTTCAAGCGTTTCTAGTAGCACTTTATCTCTAAATCCTAGTTCTTATTTTTCTATAAATTCTAGTACTGGTGTTTTGAGTCAAATTGCCGATTTAAATAACTACACTATGGGCAATCAGTTGAGACTTGTTGTTCAAGCAAATGATAACGCTTCATTTGTAGCTACTACTACATCAACAACTACCATAAACATAGATTATCCTATACTTGCAAATGCACTTTCTTTGGATTCAGTAATAGAATTAAATTATAGCAATACCTTAGCGACGAGTTCTGTACCAAGTACATCTGACTATGCTGTTACTGTAAATGGGGTCTCAAGATCTGTGACAGGTGTCAGTATATTGGATAAAAATGTAAAGCTTGCTCTTTCTAGTGCAATAACGTTAGGAGATACTGTTACTGTTACATATACACCTGGGGTAAATAAAGCAAAGGATAATAGCGGCGCTTTTGCTAGTGCAATATCTTCTCCTATGATCATTCCAAACTCTAATGATGGTAGCCTAGATAGTACTTTTAATTCGAGTAATAATGTAAATAACACATTAAGTAAAATTTTAATTCAATCTGATGGGAAAATAGTGGTTGCCGGAAGTTTTACTACTATAGATGGCTCGGCTTCAAATTATATTATTAGATTGTTATCTGATGGTTCTGTAGATCCTACATTTACATCTCTTTTTGATACTGTTTCTACTGCACCGACAATTGTAAGTCTTTTTCAACAATCTGATGGAAAAATAATCTTAGGAGGAAGAATTTATTCATATAACAGCGTCACAGGTCATGACATAATGAGATTAAACTCTGATGGAACTTTGGACAATAGTATAACTTTTTTAATAGACTCAAATTCTGACGCAGATGAAATAAATAATATGGTCATACAGTCAGATGGAAAAATAGTGGTGGCTACTTCTGGGTCTAATCCTGCTTATAATGGAGTAAATATCGGTAGTCGTATGTATAGAATAAATGCAGACGGAACAGCTCACGACTCTAGTTTTAGTGCAGGTGGAGTCGGTCCAAATACAACAAACAATATAAAAATGGCTATTCAGTCTGATGATAAGGTCATCATCGCGCATGCTTTTACTTCATATAGTGGCACAGCTAGAAACAGAATAGCTCGTATAAATACAAACGGTTCACTAGATTCTTCTTTTAATCCAGGCACAGGCTTCAGTGTCTCAACGACTTCTATAAGCTCTGTCGTGGTACAACCAGATGGAAAAATATTGGTTGCTGGAGCCTTTAACTTATATAACGGAACAGCTAGAAATAAGATTTTACGTCTAAATACGGATGGTTCTTTGGATACAAATTTTAACACTACAGGTACAGGTTTTGGTGCCAGTACTTCTACAATAGCTTCAATAGCATTACAACCTGATGGAAAGATCATAGTTTTAGGTACATTTACTTCTTATAATGGAATAACAAAAAACAGAATAGCTAGATTGAACAGTGATGGTACATTAGATAATACTTTTGATTCAGGAAATGGTCCTGATGTTGGAATATCTTTTTCTGCACTGCAGTCTGATGGTAATATAGTTATAGGAGGATCTATTTCTAACTACAATGGGGTCACTAGAAATAGAATAGCTCGTGTAAAAGGCGCTACTGTTGCTGATGTGGCATATCCGACAGTCACTTCGGTAACTTCATCTTCAGCAAATGGTACCTATAAGGTTGGTGACACTATTACACTGCAAGTAGCGTTTAGTGAAGCTGTAGATGTAAACCTCACAGGAGGTACTCCAAGCATTGCTCTAAACAATGGAGGCTCTGCTGTATATACTTCTGGTTCAGGTTCTACTACTTTAAATTTTACATACACAGTATCTTCAGGTGAGGAAACAGACGATCTTGACTATAACGATCTCGACTATGCATCTACTACGGCTTTAACTTTGAATGGCGGTACTATATCTGATAGTTCGCTAAACCCAGTTGTGTACAACGCTATACTCACTTTGCCATTTATAGGGAGTGACAATAGCCTTGGAAAAAATAAAGATATTGTTATTGATGGAATTGTACCAGAGCTATTCGCTGCTTCTGTTAATGGTTCAGAATTGGAGATGATTTATACAGAATCTTTGAATGCCAGCTCTACTATAAGTGCATCCAATTTTACCGTATTAGTAAATGGATCTTCTGTTGGCGTATCTTCTGTAGCAGTATCGGATCTAACAGTGACATTGACACTATCAAGCCCTGTGTCTTATGGTCAAACTGTGCTTGTATCATATAGCGTACCTATTTCAAATTCTATAAAAGATACAGCTGGTAATGAGGCTATCGCACTATCTTCTCAAAGTGTATATAACAACACTGAACAAGTAGAAAGTACTACTACCGTCGCGGACACTACACCAGCACCTATTGTTGGAGCTTCTGCTGGCGGTGGTGCACCTGTATATGGTGTACCTGGCATTGTTTATACACAGACTATTTATTCATCTCCTAAACAGTCGAATACAAATAGTGGTATATTCAGTGGATTTAGTATTTTTACAAAAAATGCAGATGTGGGGGCTAAGAGTGTAGAGGTACTAAACCTGCAAAAGTTTTTAAATGCTCAAGGTTTTAATGTAGCCAAAAAAGGTGCTGGTTCATCTGGTAAAGAGACTCTTGTCTTTGGTCCAGCTACTCGCGCAGCTCTCGCTCGTTTCCAGAAAGCCAATGGTATAAAACCTGCTGTAGGGTACTTTGGTCCAGTGACTAGAGCTTTTGTGAACAAGATGTTGGGGAAGTAGATGCTCGGTTAAGAGGTCGCATCAGTCTGAATGAGGTCTGGTTTATATATGGTAAAAAGTTTGCCCAAGTCTATTTTTTAGGTACAATACTAAAACCGCTTTGAATTCAAAGGCCTAAAGTGCTGGAGAAGGGCGGTTTTGCTCTTTTTCATCACTTCGGCATGAGTGCGAAGTAAAACAATAACAACAATCAAGAAGGAGGAGTTAATATGGTAAAACCATCGCCCGTATTTGGGTTTGTAATTGGACCGTCTGGAGTCGGTAAAGATTTTGGCGTCGGCCGAATCTTTGTGGATTTCTTCGGCGCAGAAATATTTGTGTCTGGAGATTGGTGCAGAGATCATGCGAGAGAGTTTGCAAATCGCGGAGTTTTGATCGAAGACAAAGACATCGTTAGTGCAGCTGAAGAACATTACCTTAAAAAGGACCGTCCTTTGAGGTTCATTTTTGACTGCCCTAGAACTGTCAATCAGGCGCAGATGATGATTCGTAAGTTCAATGATTGGCGACCTGGCGCTAAGATTGTGACAACACATATCCACGCCAAACCACAAACCTGTATTGATCGAATCAAACATAGGGCCGAACAGAGGGGACGCGACGACGATGCTTGTGATGAAGTTATAAGTCGCCGAATCGGCACTTACTTCAATCGGGGTGGTATCCGTGATTCTGTCGTGCCTTATTTGCAAGAGCACACCAATTATCATCTGGTAGATGGCGACGAAGATTTGGAGCAATTCGTTAGACCTCATGTGAGATCAGTGATTGCACCGGCTTTGTTTGGATGCTGATTGCATCCTTCGGGCGGGCAGCGACTTTAGGTCATAAGACCTCTGTCGCTGCCCGCCCTTTTTATATTCACTATTTCAAAAATATCCCTCAGTAATTTTGCCAAAGCTTCATAAAAAGTTTATACTTCCTTCATATCAAAGATACATACCCCCATAGGCCAAGCCTAGGGGATTTTGGGTTAATCAGACGTGTCGTAGGTATTACAAAGTAAAAGCACAAAACACATGAAGGAATCATCAAAAAACTCTAAAAATACCACGGCCCAAAACTCGACCTCAAACTCAATCGTGAGGGCTACAAGAACAAGTGTCGCGCCTTCCGACAGTCTTATTGTTCGTGGTGCGCGAACTCACAACTTGAAAGACATCACTGTGGAGATGCCTCGCAACAAGATGGTGGTTATCACGGGGCTTTCTGGCTCAGGTAAGTCTTCGCTTGCTTTTGATACTATTTTTGCCGAAGGCCAGCGACGTTATGTCGAGTCTCTGTCTTCTTACGCCCGACAATTTTTGCGTCAAATGCAAAAGCCAGATGTAGATGAGATCATTGGACTTTCACCAGCTATTTCCATAGATCAAAAATCTCGTTCAAACAACCCTCGTTCGACAGTGGCGACTATCACGGAGATATACGACTATTTGCGAATACTTTTTGCACGCATAGGCCGACCTCATTGTCTTGAGTGTGGGCGAGAGATAAAAAAACTTTCAAAGGAAGAGATTTTGCAAACTATTTTCAATACAGTGCAAAATGTTTCTGGCAACACAGGAAACAATGGCGACAAAACAAACGGTACATCTTCGGGCGCTAGCAATAGTAAGTCAGGTAAAGTAATGGGCGTCAAAATAGACGAGCGAGTTTTCAAAATATATGCACCAATAGTTGTTGGACGAAAAGGCGAGTACTATCAGTTACTTTACGATTTACTCGGAAAAGGTTTTGAAGAGGTGCGAGTAGATGGCACAGTCAAGAAGCTTCGTGAGCAGATTATTCTTTCAAAAACAAAAAAGCACAACATAGACGTGCTTGTGGATCAGTTCTTCTATTCTGAAATAGGGGAAAACAGTGCCGCTTTTAAAGAGCGACTCAATGAAGCTGTAGAGCGAGCATTACACGAGGCAGATGGTCTACTTCGTATTGTCACAAGCGAAGGTGGTGACCATCTCATATCTTCAAAGTTTATGTGTCCTCATGATGGATTTTCTTTTCCTGAAATAGAGCCTCGACTTTTCTCTTTCAACTCTCCTTACGGTGCATGTCCGGAGTGTAATGGTTTGGGTACAAGACATTTTTTCATAAATGATCCTTGCCCTGTATGTAAAGGCGCGCGACTTCGACCTGAGGCACTGCATGTATTTTTGATAGGTGATACAAGTGGCTCAACAAAAAATGCGTCATCAGGTGAAAAAGTTGCGGAAAAATCTGCTAAAAAAACTAAAGCTGAAAAAAATACGTCATCAAAAACCAGCATAACAAAAATCGACGTGACAAAAATAAACATTGTTACCCTCACATCAATGTCTATCGGTGAAGCGATGGATTTTTTTGAGAACCTTCCTTTGACCCCAAAAGAAAAAGAGATTTCAAAAGTGGTGATAAAAGAAATACTTTCTCGACTCGTATTTATGAACAATGTGGGCATAGACTATTTATCACTCGACCGTCGTGCCAACACTCTCTCTGGTGGTGAAGCTCAGCGTATTCGTCTTGCATCACAGCTAGGCTCTGGACTTGTGGGTGCGCTTTATGTGCTCGATGAGCCGACTATTGGTCTACATCAGCGAGACAATGATCGTCTCATAAAGACACTTCTACAGCTACGCGACCTTGGTAACACTGTGGTGGTGGTAGAGCATGACGAAGACACTATTTACTCCGCTGACTACATAGTAGACATTGGCCCTGGTGCTGGAGTGCACGGTGGACACGTGGTAGCGAGTGGTTGGCTCGACGATTTGCTCACTGCCAAGAAAAACACCACAGGCTCTGTCACTCTAGATTATCTAAGAGGTGAAAGAGTGATAGAAATACCAGAGCGACGTCGTGATGAAAATAGAGGCTGGCTAAAAATAACTGGCGGAAAAGTAAACAATATAGAAAATATGAATGTGGATGTACCGCTTGGCCGCCTCACTACAGTGACAGGTGTATCAGGTTCAGGTAAATCTTCTTTTGTTTATGAGATCTTGCATCGCAACCTTCTGGCTCGTCTCGATCGTGATCATCGCTCTGCTAATATTTACAAT
Source organism: uncultured Candidatus Saccharibacteria bacterium (assembly GCA_964460835.1). GTDB lineage: Bacteria > Patescibacteriota > Minisyncoccia > Phycocordibacterales > CAIZLB01 > VEQN01. Next base: position 8,580 of record CAYWQF010000013.1, read on the forward strand.
TGCTCAAGCTTCACGGGTACCGAATACCTTGGCCGAACTATACTCATAGATCAGTCACCGATAGGTCGTACTCCACGCTCAAACCCTGCTACATACACTGGCGCTTTTTCTCATATACGAGATATGTTTGCAGAGAGTACCGAAGCTCGCGCGCGAGGTTGGGGAGCGAGTCGTTTTTCTTTTAATGTAAAAGGTGGACGATGCGAAACTTGCCAAGGAAATGGAATGATAGAGGTAGAAATGCACTTCTTGCCGACAGTGTATGTGACTTGTGATGTGTGCAATGGCAAGCGATTTATGAAAGAGACTCTAGAAGTAAAATATAAAGGTAAAAATATTTATGAAGTTTTGAAAATGACAGTCGAAGAAGCGTTGGCTTTTTTTGAGGATGTGCCATCTATATCAGACCGTCTCAATACTCTAAATGAAGTAGGTCTCGGCTATCTCGAGCTCGGCCAATCTGCGACAACTCTATCTGGTGGTGAAGCTCAGCGTGTAAAGGTGTCTTCAGAGCTTTATCGTCCTCATGTTCAAAAGACTATTTATCTTCTTGATGAGCCAACTATCGGTCTACACTACGAAGATGTGAAGAAGCTTATAGAGATTATGCAAAAGCTTGTGCAAAAAGGTAACACAGTTGTGGTTATCGAGCACAATATGGATATTATAAAATGTTCAGACTATATCATCGACATAGGTCCAGAAGGTGGAGTGGGTGGTGGTCGCATAGTAGCAAAAGGTACACCAGAAGAAGTAGCGAACAATCCAAAGAGTTATACAGGGGAGTATTTGGCGAAGGTTTTGAAACAGAAGAGAAATAAGGTGTATTAAAATTTGAGGCTTATTAAAAAATGCCGATAATTATCGAAGAATAAAAAAAGCCCCACGAGATGTAAAGTCTGTGGAACTTTTCTCGCGGGGTATGTAGGTGTTTTGCACCAACACTTACTCTTCAATCACAATTCCCAAGAAACGTGCGTCAGGTGGAAAAAGTTGATATGAATCAGTGTGGTGAAGGTGAATGTGGCCGTCAGGATGTTTTTCAACCCAGAAGACTTCAGGGTGCTCCGGATGAGGATTCGTCAACCTTGTGCGGAGCGCGTAGAGAGGAAATTCTCCAAAGTCATACATGGTAGCAAAGACGATCAATTCTCGAAGATCTGCAGATCGAACACCTCTTTTACCTTCTTCTCTCGTTACGTTACCGTAACGTGGTTTGTTGGTGCGAGTATAGACTGTAGAAAAGCGCTCTTTACCAACTCCGTATTCAAACAAGATTTCTTCGTGACGACTGTCATCTGTGATGATTCCTGCTCCCAAAATCATTTGACTGATTGTCGGGGCGAAATCAACCACGATAGGCCTTGTGACTTCATTAAACAGAGCCTTCAATCCGAGAACTCGTTCTAAGGCTACCAGGTTCACTACTCCAGGGTCACTTTTCAGGACCCTCGCGAGTGTTCCTCTGGCGAAGTGTCGGTTGAGCAAGGTATCTGTGATGCCTTGCTCTTGGAGAAGTCTCATGAGTTGAGACAACGTTGTAAGTGTCGGACCAGTGTGTTGTTTTTCGTTTTTTTCTGCTGTGCTCATAGGAAATACCTATGTTGCGCCACTTCCTTTAGGGAGTAGCTGGTTTTAATGTACAAGCTAGAGGGCTACCTTATCGCCATAGCTTCATCACAATACAACAGTATGTTTTATGCGTCAATTTTTATAAAATTTATGATATAGTATCAAAATGAACCTCCAAGCCCTAAAAAAACTCAACCTTCCCGATGCCCCTGGAGTATATTTTTTCAAAAAAGGCTCTAGTATTTTATATATTGGAAAAGCGACTAGTTTGAGTGATCGAGTAAAGAGCTATTTTACCAATGACTTGATACAGACTCGTGGGCGACTTTTGGTGGACATGGTCACTCAGGCTACGACTGTAGCTTTTGAACAAACAGACTTTGTACTCGAAGCTTTTTTACTTGAAACCGAGCTCATAAAAAAACATCAACCAAAATACAACACCAAAGAGAAGGACAACAAAAGCTTCAACTATGTGGTGATCACAAAAGAAGAATATCCGCGTGTACTTGTGGTGCGAGGTCGCAATCTGGAGCAGTCCATAGATCTTCAATACACCGATTCGTTCGGGCCATTTCCATTTGGTACAGAGTTGCGTGAGGCACTCAAGCTTATTCGAAAAATATTTCCATATAGAGATACTTGCAAGCCACTAAAGGAAAATAAAAGTGGCAAACCTTGTTTCAATGCATCTATAGGTCTTTGTCCGGGGGTTTGCGATGGTCGTATAAGTCGGGCGGATTATTTAAAACAAATAAATAACATCAGACTATTTTTCAAAGGAAAAAAGAAAAAACTTCTTGCTGATCTGAACAAGCAAATGTCCATATACGCAAAGAGTCATGAGTTTGAAAAGGCGAGTGGTGTGAAGCGAACTATGCAAGCCCTGTCGCATATAAATGATATTTCGATGATAAAAGATGATAGGAAAATAAGGCTATCATCGTCGGCGGTAAAATCACCAGTCTTTCGCATAGAAGCTTACGACATAGCTCATATATCTGGAAAGGATATGGTGGGAGTGATGGTAGTAGCGAATATTGTTGGTGGGGTAGGCAGTGACGCTAGTCTCGGCGACACAGTTGAGGGCGACAAAAGTGGCGAAGTTGAATTTGTAAAAAGTGAATACAAAAAATTTAATATAAAAAGTGTAAGTGGTGCCAATGATACTGCTGCGTTAAAAGAAGTGCTGGAGCGAAGACTTGCTCATACAGAGTGGCTAGCTCCAGACATGATAGTGATAGATGGTGGACAAGCTCAGCTCAATGTAGCAGAGAGTGTTTTACGCGCTATTAAGTTGCAAGGAAAAATAAAGAATCCAATCGCGCTAATGTCTGTTTTAAAAGATGATAGACATAAGGCAAAAAATATTTTGATATCTAAAGAGTTTGGCGTCATTAATACCGTTGCTAGCATTAGGTCACAAGCTATGTATCCAGCTGTACAAATAGAAGATAATCGGTGCAAAAGATGATCGTCTCCATAAATGCTGAGTCTCATAGGTTTGCCCTAGCTTTTCACACTCGAAAGCGGTCTAAAAACCTTGGTTTTTAGGGGTTTTGTGGTGTATTCACCCCTATATTTGACTAAAAGTGTATTTTGGGTTAGTATATGAAAGTCCCACCCCTACCGCGCGGAGCGTGTTGACGGTGTACGGTGCGGAATGTGTCCAAGTACAGATAGTTGTTGAATGAAGTCGGGCTTCTTCGCTGCTTTCTGAGATGATTCTAGTATAGCAATCTCTGTGGTTTAATTGTTTTCCACTTCGAGGTTGTGTTGGAATGAGTGTCGAGCGCCTCAGTCGCATCGCTCTTGTAGCCAACAGATTTGAAGAAGGCCTGTTTGCCTTCTAGCTTACACTTCCGTGCCGTGCACCCCGCACGCTTCACCAGTAGGTGGATGAAAGGACAAAAGTTCTTTAATGAATTAGTTGCGAACATTTCGCCACTAAATCAATATCGTGAATAGGTCGCAAGAACCAATTCACAAAACAGAGAGTGCCTTGCCTCGAGCATCGCACAAAAAAGTCTCTGACATTTCTCACAACGGCCTCGCACATGCGGGGTTGTTTTTATTTTTGCAAAAAAAACGCATCGTAACTTGCGCACTAACAGCACACATGTGCACTACGCACTTCTTTAATACATCAAGAAAGATTATAATCAATATATATGTCAATTATCCGTGTTGGAGTTTTGCGAGGTGGACCATCTCGTGAATATGAAGTTTCCATAAAATCAGGAAAGCATATTTTAGATATGTTAAAAGACGAGCCACTTTGCCGTACATATAAAGGGGTGGATATTTTTGTAGACAAAGAAGGTGTGTGGCACATAGACGGCATACCTCAGACTCCAGAGGGTGCTATAAAAAAAGTGGATGTTATCTTTAATACAATGCGAGGCAACTATGGAGGTGACGGCAAGCTCCAGCAAATACTTGAATCTTTTTCCGTACCATTTGTTGGCTCGAAGTCTTATGGTTCATCTGTGGCACAAAACAAAGGTTTAGCAAAAGAGCATTTTAAAAAGAATGGCATAAAGACTCCTTACTACAAAGAGCTCAATCTGGCGGTAGGCGACAATCTACATCCGGTAGCTACAGATCTTTTCCGTACATTTCCAATGCCTGTAGTTGTGAAGCCAAAAGGGCAGGGATCATCGCTTGGGGTTTCCTACGCTTCAAATGTAGATGAGCTCATAAAGGCTCTAGACTACGCACGCGGTTTTTCGCCAGAGATTTTAGTAGAAGAATATCTTACGGGTAAGGAAATTATTTCAGGATTTATTGATGATTTTCGTGGGCAGGATTTGTACCATCTCTTTCCTGTGGAAGTGCGGAAACCACTGATGTCTAGACCAGAAGAAGACATAGCTACGCTTGATGTGAAGCCTGAGGACTTGTCAGTAGAGGAGCAGGAGCTCATAGGTGCCGAGCCTGTGGGTAGAAAGTTTAGTGTTGGCCAATACAGCACCCCTCCTTTGGATGAAAAGATCTTTGACTGGACTACAAAGCACTCAGGTCAATACAACCATGAAGTGCCAGCAAAGATAAGCGAGGCAGACAAGCAGACTATACAAGAGGCTGTGGCAAAGATACGAGAGGTCTTGGGACTACGACATTTTGCTACCGCTGACTTTATAGTGCACCCACGAAGAGGGGTGTATCTACTTGAGGTCAACACTTACCCTGGTATGCATGAACATTCACCTATATACAACTCTATAGAGGCCAGTGGTATAAAGCGTCATGAGTTCCTAGAGCACCTGATCAAGCTTGCTCTAGGTGGTGAAGGTGGTAGGTAGGCGATTTTTCATGATTTGCCTTGATTTGCCTTAGGCGACGAAAAATAGTAGTATAATTGCTACATAAATCGCCGATTGCACATTTAGTGTGCTGTGGCTATTTAAAAATAAACGGGCCCTTAGCTTAGTTGGTAGAGCGCCTCATTTGCACTGAGGAGGTCAGCGGTTCGAATCCGCTAGGGTCCACTTGATTTGACTTATTTTATTTACTGTTGTATCATATGCAACAGTTCTTTATACATTTCATCATTCCGATTTAGCTGATCAAAACTTGTTGACACAAGCAGTTAAGTGAGACTAATCATTTGTCTTACGGATTTTATATAGAACATCTGACTATGAAGATTAATACCGAGATCCATGCTGTGTTTGTTCAAACTGACGGTAGGGAACATCCATTGGAAATCAAAGGGTTTCTTACAGCACCAGATAGACCACTGAAGGGAGAACGCATCTTGTGGCCGTACGCGTCCACGGAGGTTGATATCGAGGAATGCTTCGTGAGTGGCTGTGAGCTTGTTGTTGATTCCTCTGGTTGGGTCACTGTCTCTCAAGGAAAGATTGTCCCATTTGTTATTCTTATTCACGAGTGCAAATTGGATAATTTGGATGAAGTCGACTCACTTTTTATGGGTGCTCGTCTTCTTCTCTCTGAACCTTCGGTTAAGTTTCCTTACAACAATGAGTGGGTAACTCTGCCTGAGAAGGTGAAAGATTTTCCACTTCCGATGATCCAGAACATGCCTGCGGAATAGATTAGCCACAAAGCTCTAGTTTGTAAAACCCCCAAACTCAACACAGAAAACCTGTCGCGAGTCGGTGGGTTTTTTGTTTACTTAAATATTTCTTTCAAAACCACCAACTCAATCACAATATGGTTCAGAAAAACAAAAGAGAAGTCCACTCACATTGACGTGTGCTAAATAAAGTAGTATTATATTTGAGGCAGCACATTGATCTATTCAACACAAACTGCTTCAACAAAACAATAAACAAAAGGAGTAAAAACTGTGAAAACAGCAAATCCGTTCGAAGAACCAACGATTGGACAAGTAAAAGCACTCTGCTCAAGCGTCACGAAGTCAATAACAATCCCATCCAAACCACTAACTGATATGTGGATCAGAAATCCAGGAGCACTCGGTAGTCGCCTTAATCTGCTGTGTTATCGACCTGCAGTCATCGAGCTTGGAGGGTTTGAGCAAAAAATGTTCCGTAACCTTATTTACGGTGAAGGACGTCTCACGGAGGGAACCATCAATGATTCTTTGGATATTGCGATCGTGAATTGCTCGAGTCCTCCAGGTGTTAGTCGAGCTCGTGAATTCGCAGCTGAGGGTATTGCAGTGGTCGCTACCGTTATCGAAGAGGATGCAAAAATCTTTGACGGTGCTGAGAATATCTTCACCTACTCAGGTAATAAGTTCTCAGCTCCCGATCTTGAGCATTTTGTCCATGGAGTGTTGTATCGCATCCGCGATCGGCTCTACATGGGACCGTCTGAATAGTTGATAACTAACACGCTTCGAGAAGATATGCGTTCAACTTCCAATCCAGGCAACAGTGCCTGGGTTTTATTATTTCAATATTTCAGTTAAGACTGCCAACTCTTTCACAATCTGGTTCAGAAAAACCACACTCGGGTCCACCAATTGACTTTATAAATATTCGTGTTATTATATCTATGAAGTTCTTTCCATATACGGAGAAGAGATAAATGCGTGTCACCACACGCTCGTTTTGTCTGCATCATATGATGTGCGACGGAGAGCTTTAAAAACTGTCATTATGACGAAACATGTCGTCCCAGACGGAAAATTGGGCATTATTGCCCGCAGGCAATGGGAAATCACACGTCGGGTGCTCGAAGGCACCCTAGATCCAGAAACCGTGGCGCAGAAGCTGCAAGGCATCATCGAAAATTCTCCTGGAGTGACGTTTGCCGTCGAAAGGCCGAACTACACTGTCAGCGAGAAAGTGTACAGCGTGACAACGGAGGTCCACAGAGACTTCTGCGGTTACGTCCTTGCGAATAAGAGCTATTTCCTGAGCTCTTCATTCAAGCTTGGAGAAAAGAATCCCTATTACGGCGAAATGAAGGTCGATAAGGTGGGTCGATACAAGCGCAAGCTCCGGCTCGCGCAGGTCGACAGCGACACGAGCGGCTCAGTCCTGATCATTCAAGCCCAGCAGTGCGGACACGTATTGGCTGACGCATGGGACCTGATCGCATTCTTCGAGCAGTCATCCTTCAGCAAGCTTGTTTATGACAAAATGGAAGTGCACGCGCTCGGCGGGCACTTCCTCCAAGAGTGGTTCGACAAGGACGGCACCAGTGGAAATAGTGTAGACAAGCGTAAACCCTGCAGCATTAGCATGAGAGGCGGTGATCGCAGGTGGAATCTTGGAGAATCAGGTCGAGATGATTGGAACAATCGCCAGTATCCAATTAACAAAGGTGAGTACATCCTTCTGAGGGAAAAGTGAATCGAATACGCTTATGGGGTCTGCAAGTTGCAGAAGCGCATAACCCCAACCCAGGCAACACTGCCTGGGTTTTATTATTTCAATATTTCAGTTAAGATTGCCAACTCTTTCACAATCTGGTTCAGAAAAACCACACTCGGGTCCACCAAACAGAAAAAACACCCACTGCTGGGTGTTTTTTCGTGTGCGTGGAAGGCGGAGCGATGTTTTTGTTTAAGCGAAGCGAAAGGCAAAAACCGCGAGCCGAGGTCACGAGATTTTTCCGTCAGGAAAAATACTTGGGACCACACAATTAGAGATTGAAGGTGCTAGAGTCCACTTAATTTGACTACTCTAATATACTGTTGTATTATATAAATAACAGTTCTTTTATACATGATTGAGTTTGGAAGAATGGTTATAACTTCATACTGGTTTCCTAAAGGGAGCTGGGGTTGTGACCCTTCCACTGAACTCACACTATGAATTCAATAAGAAATATTACAGTTGTACTCAGTCCTCAAGAGGAAGTCTTGCGACGTGCGATGCAAAAGCAAGAACAAAGGGCCATCGAGCTTGGTTGGACAAACCTTTTTTATGACCCAAGATCATCCCCTGATATGGGTAAGTGGCTTGGGTGGAGGGCTCGGTGTTTCGGTACCTCTCCTCGTAGAGGTAATGCTGAACTTGTGCCAGATTTCTTTGGCGAAGTTGTGCCAGCCTTAGATGCTGCGTATCCTCTGTAAAAGGAATGAATTTTTTTAGCCCC
>CAYWQF010000014.1:0-15118 GCA_964460835.1 uncultured Candidatus Saccharibacteria bacterium
AAACAAAGCATCGCGAAAGCGGTGTTTTGTTTTTATTGCTAGTAGGACAAGAGGGAATCGAAAGCCGGACTGAAGCCACTATATGAGCGAAGCGAATTGTGGCGAAGGAGGCGGGGTCGACAGGACTTTTGCGTAGCAAAAGGAACTGGTGACCGATTCCCTTATCCCGCACAAAAGTGTTAGAATGTAGTCTATATGAATATGAAAAACGAAGGTAACCCTTTAAAAGTAGAATCTGAATCAAAAACGACTCAAGACAAAATATTTCGTAGTTTTATAGAGATTGCTCCTAAGGTTGGTCTAGGAAATCCAGAGGCTGTGTTTCTAGAAAAAGAAAACCCTTATTCCACCTTACAATTACACACTATGTTGAGTGATGGTACTCCTATACTTTTCAATGTTGGTGTTTCGAGCGAAGCAGTGTTCTCTATAGTAGAAGCTCCTAATGGTGTATACAATCAAGAATATGTTTTTGATGGAATAGACAAAGAGTTGAAAGATATAGGTATGGATACTTCTGTTGTTTATAAAATAGGGGATAAGTTATATGTCGTTGGGGAAAATAAAGTTGAAGCGCCTGTTTTTCCTGATGAACCAAGAGGACCTAGATCTGCAGCGATAGAAGCTGAACGTCCTTGGTATCACGATCTTGTAAAGGGTACAAAGATTACAAGTGAAGGTGTGGAATATATTTTTTCAGAAAAGACCAATAGTAAATATGTTCTGTATAATACTTCAGAGCAAAAGTTATTAGAAGTATCGATTGCAGATTTTGAAGAGCAATGTAAAAGCGGAGTATTTGAATTTGTAGAGTTTCCAGAAGATATTTCTAGTTTAATTAAAAAAGAAGCCGGTGTTCACTTTGAAAGTGATAATCTTGCAGATGATAGAATTTTGAATAGAGAGTAGATGCACTATTGAATATTTTCAATAGCATAGTATAGATCGATAAATTAAATTCCCCACCTCTTGCGAGAGTGGGGAATTTAATAAGTGGGACCAACTACTGTGGAAGATAGACTGCAATCAAATCTTCGACAGAAACTTAAATTTTTCTATGAAATAAAATTTATTTATTGATAGATTCTTTAAGTGCTTTTGCTGCGCGGAACTTTGCGACTTTCATAGCTGCAACTTTTACCATTTCACCTGTTCTTGGGTTGCGAGCTGTTCGTGCTGCTCGTTGCTTTGCAGAAAAGATACCAAATCCTGCGACTGAAACTTCATCGCCTGCTTTTAGGGTAGAGATGATGTTGTCGAAAACACAATCAACGATTTGTTCTGCTTGTACTTTTGTACTTCCGAGAACACCGTGAACTTTTTCGACAAGGCCTGCTTTATTCATTTTTCGATTTGATTTTATAGTTGTTAAAATTGTGTCGACCCTCTTTCCGTGGCTCTAATTATATACCATTTGGTTTTTATGGCAATTAAGTCCGCAAAGGCTTTTCACGCCAGGCCTTTTTGTGCGGGGCATATATTGGAGGCCTAATTTCTTTATGAGACCCATTCCTACCTAGCGTACTCTATTACTCTAGTCTCGCGGATTATATGTACCTTGATCTCGCCTGGGTACTTTAGCTCAGTCTCTATCTTTTTAGCTATATTTTGAGCCATATTTTTAGCCTCTAGGTCAGATACTTGCTCTGGAGATACAAAGACTCGGATCTCTCGGCCTGCTTGTAGGGCATAGGCTTTCTCGACACCTCGCTCTGAAGTGGCTATAGTTTCGAGCTCAGATAGACGCTTTATATAGTTCTCTATATTGTCCTTTCTAGCTCCTGGGCGACCACCTGAGATAGCATCGGCAGTCTGTACTATACGAGACTCAAGTGTTTCATAAGGGTATTCTTCATGATGTGCTTGCATTGCTTTTACCACGTCTTCGCTTGCACCAAACTTTTGCAATATTCTTCGGCCAATCTCCACGTGACTTCCTTGTACTTCATGATCCAATGCTTTTCCTATGTCGTGTACAAGTGCACCAGTTTTTGCTACAAGCACATTTGCGCCAAGTTCCTCAGCGAGCATTCCCGCGATGTGCGCACATTCTATGGAGTGCTGTAAAACATTTTGTCCATAACTTGTACGATAGTGAAGTCGTCCGAGTATTTGCACTATGCGTGGATCGAGTTGTAGTACTCCGGTTTCGTACACAGCTTGTTCACCACGCTCTTTGATAATCTTATTTACACTTTCTGTTGCAAGCTCTACTTCTTTTTCTATCTTTGCTGGCTGTATTCGTCCATCAGCTATGAGTCTTTCAAGTGCAGTATGAGCTATTTGTCTACGTACAGGATCAAATGATGAGATCATTATAAATCCTGGCATATCATCGACTATCACTTCGACACCTGTTTCTCTTTCAAATGCTTTTATATTTCTACCTTCTTTACCTATGATTTTTCCTTTTATTTCTTCAGATTGTATTGGTACATGGGTAGTAAATAAATCAGCAGATACATTTGTTGCGAGACGTTGCACGGTACTTGTGAGTATTTCACGAGCTTTACTCTCGAGCTTTTCTTCAGAAAACTTTTCGAGTTTATAGATACGAGAGAGGAGAGTGTCTTCGGATTCTTTTTCTATTTTGCCAAATAGTTCTTCTTTTGCCTGCTCTTTTGATAGTCCTGCTACTCGTGAGATATTTTTATCCATCTCTTCTTTGCTCTGGTCAACGCGATCTTTTATATTTTTTATCTCCGCAACCTTTGCTTTTAGTGACTCTGCTTCTTTGTCTATATCTTTTTGTCTATCATCAAGAAAAACCTCTTTTTTAATAAGGTGATCTTCTGTCTTTTTTAGATTTTCTTCACGTTCTTTTACTTGTTCTCGTGCAGACTTGAGTGTTTCTGACGCTTGTTTCTCAGCTTCGAGTAAAATCTTTTCAGATTTTTCTTTGGACTCTATCATCATTTTTTTGATGTCGAGTTCTATAGAATTCTTTTTACCGAGTGCAATAAGTATTCTTATGAGATATCCAAGGCCAAAACCGACACCTACACCTAGAATGGTGAGGAGAAGTGCGTTTTGTATACTTATCATAGTTTTTTATTAAAGTACTTTGTCTATAATGCCGTACTTCTTTGATTCCTCAGCTGTCATCCAGAAGTCTCTCTCTAGATCTGCCTCGACTTTATTTGAAGGCTGTCCAGTATTTTTTGCCATTATTTTTGTGAGATTTTGCTTCATGCGCAAAAGTTGCTTGAGTTTGATCTCCATATCTGTCACTTGACCCTCTGATCCTGAAAGTGGCTGATGAATCATTATCTCAGAGTTTGGAAGAGCATATCTCTTTCCTTTTTTACCAGAAGAAAGAATCCAAGCTCCACCTGATGCTGCCATACCTACACATATAGTAGATACATCATTTTTAATATGTTGCATTGTATCGATAATAGCTAGAGTAGAAGAAACAGACCCTCCAGGAGAGTTTACATAAAGGTGAATATCTTTCTTTGGGTTTTCTGACTCTAAAAATAGCATTTGAGCTATTATGATATTGGCCATATTGTCATCTATACCACCTCCTAGGAAGATGATGTTTTCTCGTAGAAGTCGTGAATAAATGTCATAAGCTCTCTCGCCGAACTGGGATTTTTCTATAACTGTTGGAATAAGCATTGATTTTGTGTTAGTTTTAAGGGGTAATAAGCGGGGAGGCGGGGTTTCTGAGTTGTTGGGCGTTTGGTGAAATATTTTGCATATTGCACATATTTCGCCCAAGCCACGTAAATCTTTCAATCTGTCACCGATACTATACAATATATCTGCTATATTAACAAAAAGGTGGGCGATTACTCAAAAAGTACGAAAAACCATGAGACTTCACAGATTCTATATAAAAGGTAAAAAGTTGGCGAAAATAGGCGTATCTGAGCGAATAATGCTTGATGTGTCTGAAGATAGCTCACTTGTAGGCACACTTCGTCAATGGCGTGACGTTTTTCGATATATTACAGGCAACAGAGTATCTATATTTGATGATTCTAAGGTGGAATGTACGGCTATGATAGCGAGCTTGAATGACTATAAAGCTGAGCTTGTGATACTTGAGAAGTTAAAGGGCGATAAGAGTATTTCAGTGAGTGCGAAGAGTGTAACTGATAAAAAGGACGAGGTGTGGCTTTTTGCCAGTATTATAAAAAATGACAACTTCGACTTTGTGGTGCAAAAAAGTACTGAGCTTGGTGTGGACCATATAGTGCCGGTGTTGTCGGAAAGAACTATTAAGAAAAATATAAATATCAGTCGCGCGCAGAAGATTGCAACAGAAGCTTCAGAGCAAAGCGGGCGAGTGACTATACCGACTGTGCACGAACCAGTACAGCTCAAAAAAGCTTTGCAGGATTTTATGAGCGAAGGAGGGGAAGTGGTAGTGTGCGCTGAGGGTGGTGAAGAGTGGACTAAACTTCGTGGACGACTGAAAAAATATCCACTTGGATTTGTCATCGGACCTGAAGGAGGTTGGTCACCGCGTGAGAAAGAATATTTTTTTGCTGGCGGTTTCAAAACTCTTTCGCTCGGCGACACAGTCTTGCGTGCAGAGACTGCAGTAGTAGCTGTGATAGCTTTGCAGAGGTTGGGGTAAGAACAATTACTTAAAAAATAAAAGCCCAACATTTTATAAATTGAAGGGCTTTTATTTTTTATTTAATTCTATGAAATAATTTTTACTTCCCCTGACCATCCAACCATTGCCAAACTTTTTCGTTGAGTAGCATTGTTTCTACGTATATTTCCGCGCGAGTTTTGTCGGCGTCTTTATAGTAAGACATGATTTGCTCCACTTCTTTGTTTATTTCTTCTTGTGTGACTGTGATTTTCTCATCGAGTGCTATTTGATTCAAGATGAGCTGAGTCTTTGCTCGTTTTTCTGCATCTGGCACCCATTCCTCCTTGAGCTGTTCTATTGTTTTACCTATATGTTTTAGATATGTTTCAACATTAAGCCCCATTTGAGAAATATTTGCACCAAGCTCATGCACCATTCGACTAAGCTCTGATTCTACTAGAAGCTTCGGCATCTTTACCTCTGCTGTCTTGATAAGCTCATCCATGATAGTTAGTCGATTTTTCTCTTTGTCTTTTCTTGTTTTTTCAACAGAGATTCCTTCGCTAACTTTTGCTCGGAATTCTTCTACTGTTTTGAAAGGACCAAACTTTTTGATGAAATCTTCATTTACTTCTGGAAGAGGGAGGTCGCCGTGATCGTGACCCTTATCTTCAGGATTTGATGCGTGATGATCACTGTGTGCTACTTGCTTCTGCAAATCTTCTATTGCTTCATCTATCTCTTTTTCTGAAATAGGTTTTGCATCCTTGGCCTTCTCAGCACTTTCTTTCATGACTTTCTTTGCAACACCTGCAACACCTTTGAGTTTTACCTCGGGCATAAGTGCAGTTTTTATTTTGAAACCAAAAGCTTCACCAGGAGCTACTTTTGTAATAGTGACAGCAGGAGAGCCAAGAGGCTTTATCTTTGCATCACCGATAGCTTTGTCGATGATAGCTCCATAATGTTTTTCAAGTGCCATTCGCCCAGCTTCTTCTGTAAGCGCACTCTCACCGAACTTAGCGACGATGATTTTTTCAGGAATATGTCCCGGTCTAAAACCATCTACGTTTGTAGTCATACCAAGCTCTCGTACAGCTTCGGCACGAAAACCTTTGACTATATCGGCGTGTATTTCACCCTCTATCTCGTACTCATTATCTGGCAATGCGCCGTGTTTTATTATTTTGAATGACATTATTTATTGAATTTAGTCTTGTATATCTGAATAGCTTTTTCGAAAGCTTCCTTCGCTTTGTCTACATCTTCAGTACTGTCTATTGTTACTTGTTTGTTCTGAATCTGCTTATATGTTTCGAAGAAGTGTGTGATCTCTTTGATAGTGTGTTTGTTTACATCAGCGAGGCAAGTCACTTCTTTCCATCGAGGGTCTTCAGTAGGTACAGCGATGATCTTTGCATCACTTTCTCCACCGTCTACCATGTTCATGATAGCCACAGGTCGAGCTCGTACTAGGATACCAGGAGCAAGAGGATAAGTAGTGAGAAGTACAACATCGAGTGCGTCACCATCGTCCCAAAGTGTCTGTGGAATAAATCCATAGTCAAAAGGATAATCCTGAGCAGAATGCATAGCTCGATCGAGAGCGATGAGTCCTGTCTCTTTATCTATTTCATATTTATTTTTTGAGCCTTTTGGAATTTCGATTATTACATTCATTTCATCTACTGTTCCAGGGTTTATGTCGTGCCAAAGATTCATATATTTTTTAGGTTAAATTTATTATTTAGATTCGTCAGTAATATCTATTGCATCAGCAAGTGTTGGCTCTGTGATACCTGCCATAGTCTTTGCTTCTTCGCCGTTTAGGTTTGTAGATTCACTTGTAACAACGGCATTTTCCGCGTTCTCCGCACTCTCTGCACCATCGGCATTAGAAGTAGTACCAGATGACTGAATATCTATTCTCCAACCTGTAAGCTTTGCTGCGAGTCGTACGTTTTGTCCACCTTTACCGATAGCTAGAGACTGCTGATCTTCAGCAACCATCACTCGAGCTGTCTTTGTAGCTTCATCTATAGTGACGCTGATAGCTTTGGCAGGAGATAGAGCATCTTCGATAAATCGTGCTGGATTTTCTGACCATTCTATAATGTCTATCTTTTCATTGCCTCCGAGCTCACTCATAACAGTCATAACTCGAACGCCTCGCTGACCTACCATTGAACCAATAGGATCGATGTGTGAATCTGCAGAATGTACAGCAATCTTTGATCGCTGACCTGCTTCACGAGCTATAGCCTTGATCTCTACTGTGCCAGCTACTATCTCAGGCACTTCTACTTTGAAAAGTTCAGCCAAGAAAGATGGACTTGAACGTGAAAGTCGCACAAATATACCTCGAGGAGTCTCTTCTACACGAAGAAGCACCATTCGAAGTCGCTCGCCTTGCTTGTAATGCTCGCCTGGAATCTGCTCTTCATAAGGAAGCATACCTACTGCGCGACCCATATCTATGAAAACATTACCTCTTTCTGTTCGCTGTACTGTACCAGAGATGATTTCACCCTCTTTTTTACCGTATTCTGCGAGTACTGATGTTTTCTCAGCTTCTCGTATCTTCTGAATTATCACTTGCTTAGCTGTCTGAGCTGCAATACGTCCAAAATCATCTTTGTATTCAAGGTCAAATACCATTTCATCGCCTACAGCAACGTCTTTTTTGATACGTCTTGCATCGTCTATGAGCATGTGTCGCTCTTCATTGAAAAGAGTCTTTTCCTCACCCTCTACAGGTGTCTCAGGAAGCTCGTCTTTGTCATAAACCACTTGAGCAGGGTCTACTACCATTTTTACCTGAAAAAAGTCGGTCTTTCCTGTCGCAATATCAAAATGAGCCCGTATAAACTGGTCTTTTCGGCCGTGCTCCTTCTTGTAGGCAGTAGCTAGAGCCATTTCTATAGCTTCTATAATCTTAGATCGAGGGATTCCTCGCTCCTCTTCTAGTTGGTCTAGTACTGAATGTATTACCTTTAAATCAAACATATTTATTTGTGTATTAAGTTGTAATTGGGTGGGTTTTGAGTGTTTTTGGGGCAGTTTTGTGTAAATATATCTAAAAATAGTGTTATTTTAAGTCATATTTGTAAATTTGCCGCCAAACATTTGAAACCCCTTCAAAAAAACGAGCCCGCCTTTTGGGCGCGCTGTATCTGATGAGGTAATAATAGCAGAGAGGGGTGGGATAGGCAAGTTTTTCGAGTGTTATCTATTGACCAATCTATAAACGTATTGTAATGTATTGAAACTACATGTGTAGTAAGTTCTAAAAACAAAACCAAAGGAGATAACATGCCAGAACCAAGCAAAGATTGGACAAACGAAGAACGCCTTGCTGCGATTTACTCGATTATTGATGAGATTGATCCTCCAAACGGGGAAATCGTCACTGATCGACAGAAGATTCATGATGTAAGCGAGAGGGTGCGTTTTATTGCAACCTTACCAGCTGAATTCCTCGAGGCAAACCGTGAGGCAATTCTCAGGGGACAATAATCATCATCTTAAAACAATCGGTTATATGAAGACAATTATAATTATTGTAGTGATTCTGTTCCTGCTAGTCCTTCTCGTTCTGTATGTCGAAAAGATAACTGCATACGTCCGTCTTGCTAGAATGCGTTTGTACAAGTTGCGTATCAAGCTCGACGCTCGACTGAAGCATGAGAGGGCTAAGAAGTTCAATCAACTAAAGTAAAGAAGCAGATACTTTGAAACTCTGCTCACTAAACAAAAAAGCCACACCCCAAAAGGTGTGGCTAAAATTTTTTAATTATAAAAAACACTTCGAAAAGTTTTTAACACCCTCACGCGTAAAATAACTTTTTTTGGCATTAAATCTGATATAATTTGTACATGTTCATCGCTCCGGACGAATTGAAAAAATATATTGCTGAATCAGGTCTTGTATCTGCACCAGATATTTTAGCTGCTGAAAAAGAAGCCCATGCATCTAAAGATGTAAAAAAAGATTTGGGTGATGTGCTTGTATCGCAAGGAAAGATTTCCGAAGATGACTTTCGTCGAATGCAGGCGCACATTCTTGGTATTCCATTTGTGGATTTGAAAAGTCAGAAACTCGACTTTGATGTTTTGTCTTTGATACCAGAACCTATTGCAAGAAAGCATAATATCGTTGCATTTAAAAAGAAAAATGAAGGCAAGGACGGAGGTTCACTCGAAGTAGCGATGCTCGACACTGACGACTTGAGTGCTATTGATTTTATAAAAAAGAAAACTGGACTACGAATACTACCGAGACTTACCAACACAGAGTCAATGAAGTCTGTGCTCATACAGTATCAAAAAAGTCTCAAGGCTGACTTTGGTGATCTCATACAACAAGAAGCTTCTACACTAAAAGTGTCTGCGGATTCTTTGGGGGACAATGGCTCTGCGGATATTGCAAATGCATCTAGTGATGATTTGAAAAAACTTGCGGAAGATTTACCGGTAGTGCGTATCGTAGATACACTTTTGAAACACGCGGTACTTCAAGATGCATCAGATATTCATATAGAAAATATGGAAACGGAAGTTGTGGTGCGATACCGTATAGACGGCATGCTTCACGACGCCATGATTCTCCCGAAAGTTGCTGGTCCAAGTATCATCGCTCGTATAAAAGTGCTTTCAAACTTGAAGCTTGATGAAAAGCGTTTGCCACAAGATGGACGATTTAAAATAGAACTCAATACAGAAAAAATATCTTTTCGTGTTTCTATATTGCCAACATATTTTGGTGAGAAGGTGGTAATGCGACTTCTACGAGAGGGTGTGTCTGGGTTTACCCTAGAGAAGCTCGGCTTTCATGGACGCAATCTCGAAATACTTCACGAAGCTACTACTATGTCTGAAGGAATGGTGCTCACAACAGGTCCAACAGGTTCCGGTAAAACAACGACTCTGTATACATTGCTCGATATAGTAAATACTCCTGATGTAAACATTTCTACAGTAGAAGATCCTGTGGAATATCAAATGAAGCGTGTAAATCAAACTCAGATAAAGTCTGATATAGGCCTAACTTTTGCTTCAGGTCTACGTTCACTTCTTCGACAAGATCCAGATATCATCATGGTGGGTGAGATCCGAGACAACGAGACTGCATCTCTCGCTATAAACGCATCGCTCACAGGTCACTTGGTATTTTCTACTCTTCACACCAACTCAGCTGCAGGTGCAGTGCCAAGACTTATAGATATGAAATGCGAGCCATTTTTGCTCGTGTCTACTTTGAAGATAATCATCGCTCAGCGACTTGTGCGAAGACTGAGTGCGGCAAAGGAAAGATATTTTCTCACAAAAGAAGAGCTTGAGTCTGTAAAAAAGAAAATAGATATGGATAAAGTGCTCGGAGTTTTGCGCGATGAAAAGATTGTCGGGCCAAAAGACGATTGGTCTACTATACCTTTCTATAGACCAAAGGCTGACTCTGAAAGTGAAGATGGATATCATGGACGAGTAGGTATACACGAAGTGATGAAAGTGTCGCCAACAATAAAAGATTTGATAATGAAAGATGCGACAAGCGACGCTATCGAAAAACAAGCTCGTGATGAAGGTATGATGACTATGATAGAAGACGGAATATTTAAAGCGGTGCAAGGTCTGACTTCGGTGGAGGAAATCTTGCGCGTAGTTTCGGAGTAGTCTTTCGCGCGAAGATTTTTGTCACGAAGGTTTTGGGCAAAGTTAGACACACATTTATTTTATGAAATTTTCATACACAGCAATAAACAAAGAAGGACAAAAATATGCATCTGTAATGGAGGCCAATAGTAAGGCCGACTTTTTCTTGGAGCTCAAAAAAACTGGTGACGTACTTGTGACAGTACAAGAAGCAAAGGCAAAGACTGGTTTAAATATGAACATCTCTATAGATCGAGTGACAATGATGGATAAAATAATATTTGCTAGAAATCTTGCAAATATGCTTGAAGCGGGACTTGCTTTGTCTCGTGCTATAAACGTGATGGAAAGACAGACTAAAAATCAGAAGCTCAAGAAGACTTATGCTAGTTTGAATGAAGCGATAGCCTCTGGAAAAAGTTTTCATCAGGCGCTTGAGATGCATCCACATATATTTTCAAACCTTGTAGTATCTATGGTGAAAGTAGGAGAGGAGGGTGGTAATCTCGCTGATACATTGAGACAAGTGGCGCTACAAATGGAGAAAAACTACACCCTTCGTAAGAAGATAAAGGGCGCAATGATGTACCCGTCTGTGATCATTGGAGTGATGTGTGTTATCGCAGTATTGATGATGATATTTGTGGTACCAGGACTGACAAAGACTTTCGAGGAGCTCAAGGTGCCACTGCCAGCTTCTACTCGAGTGGTTATCTTTGTGAGTAACTTTGCTTCAAATCATTATATTGCAGCACTAGCGATGCTCATCATGGCTATCATCGGGGCTATATATGCAGTGCGAACTACTTGGGGTAAAAGGGCTGTGGATTTTATATCGCTTCATATACCTGTTATCAGTACTATAATAAAAGAAGGAAACTCTGCTCAGACTTCTCGTACTCTCGCTTCGCTGCTATCTTCCGGCGTAGACTTACTTCTGGCTGTGAAGATTTGTGGTGATGTGCTTCAAAACTCTTACTATAAAGATGTGTTAAAGCGAAGTGAGGCGGTGGTAGAGAAGGGTGAGCCATTGTCGTCTATTTTCATAAAAGAAGAAAAACTTTTCCCTATCTTTGTAGGAGAAATGATAAACGTGGGTGAGGAGACAGGACGACTAGCTGCTATGCTTGTGGGTGTGGCAACTTTTTATGAAAATGAAGTAGAACAAAAGACTAAAGACCTATCTACTATTATCGAGCCTATACTTATGGTCATCATCGGTGCGGCGGTAGGATTCTTTGCTATATCGATGATCAAGCCGATATATTCGATCATGAATAATATATAATGGATAAAAGGATAAAAATCGCTTAAAAAAGTGTGTAAAAAATTTCAAACAAAAATGCATAAAAATACTCAGCGCCAAATGAAAGGTTTTACAATGATAGAGATGTTGGTTGTTATCGCGCTATCTTTTATGGTACTAGGGCTTACAGCTGCAGCTTTTGTTGGTATATCAGACAATCAATCTCTAGATAAAAACGCGGGTATTGTCTTTTCTGTAATACAAAAAGCAAAAGCCGATACTTTGAATGCAAAGAGCGGTCAAGAATACGGGGTGAAGTTTGCGAGTACTTCTGTAACTCTGTTTCAAGGAACTGTGTATAACTCAAGTGATGCGACTAATGTGGTTTATAATATATCTACAAAAGTATCAATGTCACTTTTGCAATTAACTGGTAACGCTACTACGCTTTATTTTAATCAAATAAGTGGTGAGCCGAGTGCAACGGGTACTATAAAATATAAGTTGAACTCAAATGCTAGTAGTACAAAGACAATAACAGTTTACGGAAGTGGGTTGATAGAGATGCAGTAGGAGGGGCGATGGTGTGGGTGGGTGAAAAAAACGTGTAGGGCACGCGCGGAGGGTGGGCAGTAAGAGCCTCATTATAAAATATGCTTTATATAAAGAATAAAACAAAAAAAGCGAACAGTGCTGGTGGCAAGGGAACGGGTGTGTCAGCAGGCATGTCACTTATAGAAGTTGTTGTGGGTTCAGCGATCATCATCGCTTCACTGGCATCTATTATCGGTGCATACGGAGGGCTCACGGGGCTTTCGCTTCGCAATACTCCGAAGGTTCAAGCCGCTATGCTTCTTGATGAGGGAGCTGAAGTACTCAAAGTACTAAGAGACACTGGATGGACTTCAAAGATTGCACCACTAGCGACTGGCGGTACTGCTTATAGACTTATATGGCAAAACAACGCTTGGGTAGCTACTACATCCGTCGTGATGATAGATAGTTTTTTCGATAGAACTGTAAAATTTTATACAGTAAATAGAGACGCTACTAGTTATGATGTTGTCACAAGTGGAGGGACTCTCGATACGGGCACAAGACGAGCTGTGGTATCAGTGTCTTGGCGAGATGGGACAGCTACTACCACAAGGTCTATAGAGCTGTTTTTGTATAATACTTTCAGTAATTAAACAGCAATTAAATAAATGATTTACTTTAATAAAACAAAAAAACGCACAGAAACTCGTAGGAAAAACACTGCGAATCAAAGAGGTTTTAGTCTGGCTGAGTCTTTGGTATATATGGCGCTTTTGGTTTTTCTCTTGGTTGGAATAATAAACGCGATAGTGATGCTGTCGTCTATGTATAGAAATGTGCGTACTGCGAGATCTGTAGAATCGTCAGCTATATCTCTCATGGATAGAATAGTGCGCGAGACAAGAAATGCAGAAAGTATAAATAGCGCGCAAACATCTTGGGGAATAAGTAGTGGTTCGCTCGGGCTAAATACTGTAGATGCAAATGGTGTGACTGGCACAATGAGATTTTATATAGCTACAAGTACAAGTAGAGCAATGCTTGAAAAGAATGGTGTAAGTATGGGTCCGCTCACTGAGAGTAATGTCATTGTAACCAATCTGACATTTAGATCTTATGCGACAACAACATCTTCTGCAGTAAAAATAGAGATGACAATCACCAGTGCAAGTACAAGTCCTGTATATATTACTAGGAATTTTTATGGCACAGTGATACTTCGTGGGTCATATCAATAAAACAAATATAAAAATATGAAAAATTTTTCAAAAGATACTTCGGCAAAGGGGAAAAATACTCAAGGTGGCCAAGCTGTAATCACAGCAGTAATATTTTTTCTAACAATATCTGTAGTCGTGCTAGTCGGTATTGCAACACCTATCTCGATGCAAGTAAGACAAGCTAGTGATTTCCTACAATCAAAACAAGGTTTTATGTATGCGGATTCACTCAACGAAGAGGCTTTTTATAGACTAAACAAAGGTCGTACACTTCCTGCGACTATGGTGCTATCTTTTAGTAGTTCAAGTCCTTCTGCAACTATCACAGATGTAAATGGAATGAAGCAGGTGATAGCTACGGGTGTATCCGGCGCACTTTCTCGAATGTCTAAAAGTATATTTTCTCAAGCCGATGGTATATCTATAAACTACGGTCTTCAAGTAGGTAACGGAGGGCTAGTAATGAGTGGAAGTGCAAAGATAAAAGGTAATGCTTATGTAAATGGAAATATTGTTGGCTCCGGCTCAGTGGTTATCACTGGCTCTGCTGTAGCTGCGACAGCGGCAAGTCAGTATGCTGATCAAACAAACTCTTCTACAACTGTGGCTGTAAATACAGCTTTTGGTACTACTACTGCAAGCCAGGACATGGCCCAAAGCTTCACTGTAGCTTCTTCTACATCTGTATCTGAAATAAATTTGTATATTAAAAAGAATGGTTCACCGTCAAATGCTACCGTAAAGATCGTTTCAAATAGTAGTGGTAATCCAAGCTCCTCTACAGCACTTTCAAGTGGAACTCTAAGTGCTAGTGCCGTAACTACTTCTTATGGTTGGGCTAGTATTCCTCTCACTACAGCAGTCTCTCTTACTCCCGGTACTACGTATTGGCTCGTAATAGATGTTGGTAGTAACTCTACAACAAACTATTACACTATTGCGACTACGGACAATAACTCATATACAGCGGGTCAGCTAAAGAGAGGTCAGCTTGGTGGTTCTTGGACTATTCCAAATGCTTCTTACGATGCATTTTTCGAGGTGTATCTCGGAGGAGCTAGTAGTATAAGTGGTGTTTCATCTATCGGTGCCTCTGGTGGAAATGCAAACGCCTTTACTGTCACAAACTCTACTGTATCTGGCAGTTTGTATTGTCAGGCTGGCTCTGGAAACAATAAATCTTGTGACAATTCACAACCGCTACCTTCACCAGCAGCTTTTCCTTTTTCTGATGCAAATATTGCTGAATGGAAAGCCGATGCAACCGCACTTGGTGTACGAAATAGTACTCTCACTGTCGGTGGTTCTACTTCTACTACAACAAATGGTATGAAGATTGTCGGTGATCTCAATGTGACAAATAGTGGTAACCTAACTATAAACGGCCCATTGTACGTAACAGGTAACCTAACTATAAGTGGCTCCGGCAATCTCCGTCTAGGCTCTAGCTTCGGAGCTTCTTCTGGCTACATAGTAGTGGATGGCAAAGTTGATGTTGGTGGTTCTGGTCAGGCTTATGGAAGCGGTACTACTGGAAGTTATGTTGTTATCGTTACTACAAGTACTTGTGGAGGTACCACTACTTGTACCAGTGACGCACCTGCTGTCACTCTGTCTGGTTCTGCGGGCGCCGTGGTGTTGTTGGCTCCTTATGGACGTATAGATTTTTCAGGAAGTGCAAAGGCAAAAGCGGCAGTAGCATACAAAATGGTAATGCCTGGCTCTACAGAGCTAGAGTTTGAAAGTGGTCTCGCTGATATATCTTTTACCAGTGGCCCTTCTGGCGCTTGGGCGGTAAGCTCTTGGCAGGAAATAGTGCAGTAGACCCCTGTTTTTTAATGTGTCCTTATACTTATCCACCCTCAACTCGAGGTTTTGATTTGATATAATTGGTCGCATAACGCATAA
>CAYWQF010000015.1:0-9545 GCA_964460835.1 uncultured Candidatus Saccharibacteria bacterium
TTTTTGTTAATGTTTTCTACTTTTTTTGCACCTACGATATTTTTTGCACCTGCAGTGTGTATATTTTCTGTATTTGTCATATATAGGTCTTATTATAGCTCAATAATCGTTTTATGTTTTAGTTTTCAATACCACCCTGCGCATTTTGCACCTCACGCACACTCTTTGGCTCTGGTAGCTTATTCCACATCATCAGACCTAGATAGGCACCTATAACGTCATTTATCAAATCCTTTGTAGTATCTACCCAATAGTAAATATCTATATCTGCCACTTTATAAAATACCTCCAAAAGCTCCCATGTGACACCGACAATAAAAATGCCGATAAAAACATTTTTCCAAACTTCTTTGACCTTAAAATATCGAAGGAGAACGAGAATAAACAGTGCGGACATAAAACCTCCCGCTATGTGCATGAAAATATCTGTCTGTCTAAATACCCAATATAGACTTAGATCAAAAGCCAGCTTATGCATACATACCACTATGATAGCTACCAACATTGCTATATAAAAACGCATACGGAGTGTCATATACTTCCCAGTATATCAAAGCTTCTTTCTCTGATATACATACTTAAATACTTCATCTATGGTGAAATATGCTAATACTAAGGCGATGATTGAATTAGAAATCACAGCAGGAAGTGTGACAAGTGAAAACGCTTGTGCTACAGACGACAAAACTTTACCGAAGCATAATACTGTGATATAGTTTTATAAAGTATATTATAGCTCCTTGAAACAGTTTCTCTGCCCTGTACAACTCACCTGACGGCAACATATAGTAGGAAATGATGCTCTTGAACCAAAACTATTTTCTATTGCATGTTGCCGTGATGGTTAACTACTTGGCTATAGTGGCCAAGTAATTCTGAGAAAGAATAAATCAAATGAAACCAGAACCAAAAGAAGACACAGAACGGAATAGCAGAACAAGAACAGAAGTGACGCTGGTAAAAGGAATAGCACTTGCAGTGGCTTGCGAGGCTATCAGCCCGACCCTCAACAAAAGCCACGCGGAAAGAGTCGTGCCACTGCAATACGAGATCGTATCTGAAATGCGGCGTAACAACCTGCGTGAACACCGTAAACCCAAGGACTACAATGCCATAGATGGTCGCCCTCGACCGGACATTCCTTGGGAGGATGGGGTGTCTGCCATAGAGACGGGACAAATACTGTCTCCGTACTCAAACTCAGTGACGATAAAGATGTTTGTGTACGCCAAAATCATACACAACGGTAACTACATGCCGGTAGAATTCGAGGCAAAGATGCGGTTCTTCAGATTCTCCCCGGAACTTGTATCATCATCGTCGTCGTTATGGAAGCTTCACTACATTTCGGTTGCATACACCAACCTGAGTCCGAAGCACACAAAACTCTTCCTCCCTGTTCGCTTCGCAGATGAAGAGGATGAGCGTCATGCAAAATCTCGAGGTGATCACGGTCGTTTTCTCAGAGAATGGCCTAATGTGGAGCCCATAATCGCTCATGAAGAAGAGGCTAACGAACTCTACGTATACACCCTAGAACTTCAGGGTGGACAAGGGGTCAGACGCGGAATGCGCCCTGTCGGCGAAACATCCGACAGCCCAGAAGACAGTTAAGAGTCGGGTATACCCCGCTCGCGCCGGACCTCACAAGTCCGGCGTTTTTTTATTGGGAAAATAGTGCACAAAAATACGGAGTGCAAAATATAAATCAAATTATAAATACTATATAAATTCAAACATAAAACTATAATACAAAAAATCCGCCTCTTGCGAGGACGGATGCTTTGTTAGGTATCGTGGGTATCATTCCTAGTAATAAAACTAGGTGGGTTCCTTGTGTATAAAGCTCAAAGCTATATACAAGACAGGATCCCTGATGAATTTTGTCTAAGATGATATCAACGATACCTACCAATCATTATATACCTTTAAAATCTTTTGCAATCTTTACACTAACTTAAAATACTGTTCATATCTGGAGCATACAAAATCTCTTCAGATACGAGCTTGTAGTCCATAATCTCATCGGGCGAAAACCAATGTGCTATCTCATCCTCAGCTTCTTTTACAGAGCCAGATGCGTGTACGAGATTTCTTATAGAGCGTGAGTCTACTTCGGACATTTGGTATGAGTCGAGTACAAAATCCCCACGAATAGTGCCGACATCTGAGGTAAGAGGCTCGGTGCCTCCGGTCACCTTTCTCACTATTTTCACCGCATGCGCACCTTGCCATACCATTGCTATCACAGGACCACTAGTAAGATATTTTACGAGGCGCTCGAGTATGTTTTTTGCTAAAGCTCGAGGATCATCTGTCGGAGGAGTGAGACCTTTGTCTAGAAAACCTTTGATACTCTTTGCACCCACAGCGTCGTACCAGCCAGCATCGAGCGTGTAGTGTTTTTCCACCATCTCAGCAGTCGGAATCATAAGCTTCAAGCCAACAAGCTTGAGACCTAGTCGCTCATATCGGCCTATTATCTCCCCTATAAGGGTGCGCTGTATACCGTCTGGTTTGATAATAGCTAGAGTTCTTTCGTATTTGCGATGCATTGAGTCTTCTTGGAAGGTTTTGTGTTCTTTAGACATATTATTTTACAGTAAAACTAGATACCATATTTTTAAATACATTTTTTATTGCTGGATTATTGAAATCTTTTTCAATAACTCCTGCAACTATATAAAATTTAGCATCCGTACCTGCAACCATTCGATAACTATTTCCATTACATAAATATTGTATAGACAAAGATGAATCAAGGACCATCGTCTGCTCACTAGGTGCACAAGTCTTCCAGTCCTCTTCAAAACCAGTAGGAACATTTGAAACCCATATAAATATTGTCTTATCATCATTTACAAAAGTAACGCCCTGATAACCTTCAATAGGTTTACGTCCGTCTGGGTGCAAAAAAGATGGATAATTAATTTGATACTGAGAATTGGCAATTTCGTATGTTTTCCATGTACTCAAATAATTAGCAGACTCTATATTGGTATTTATTTTTTGAAAGTTAACATAATACAAAACACCACCAATTAACACTAATATTATAATGAATATAGAAATTTTTTTAGTCATGCGGTGATTATAGCATTTTTATTTTTTCACTGTTTTATCAATAAAATCGTGAAATTTGAAATAAGACTATAAGCTTGGTGCCGCCCCAAATTTACTAACCCCCGGCATCACCACCGGCTCCTTCTTATACTTCTCCATTATTGCACTCTCTACACTGTCGCGGTCTTGACCATACTTGAGATACGAAAGCTCCTTGAGATTGTCTGCAACCTTACTGTTGCCACGAGGAGGCCATGAGAACTCTATATTGAAAGGTCGTATTGGCTTGCCGGATGAAAGCATTTTTACATAACAGTTCATGTTGTCGACATTCATTATATCGTTGGCACTAAATACTGGCTCAAACTGCTTCTCTAGGAACTCCGCATCCTCAGCACCTACACGGAACACACTCATGTTACCAACATTACCAAACACTGCATCTTTGATCTTCTCATCTAGCTGAGCTATAAACTGATGAGCGATAGTGAGTGATAGTTTGTACTTTCTAGCCTCTGACAAAATAGTCGCAATAGATGGCGTAGTGATGTTCTGGAATTCATCTATATATAGATAGAAAGGATGCATATCTTTTCCAAAAGAGTCCACTCGAGAAAGTGCCGCCATCAAAATTTTTCCGACAAGGATAAGGCCGATGAGTGAAGAGTTGATATCTCCGAGCCGTCCCTTTGCTAGATTTACTAGCAAGATTTTTCGTGAATCCATAATCTCACGGAAATTGAAACTTGAATGCTCCTGCGCAATGATAGGTCGCATAATATCGTTTGCAAGGAATACATCGAACTTACTTGTGATATATGGCACCATGTTTTGTAGAGCGCCTTCACCTCCTGCTTTCTCGGCTATCTCTTTCCAGAACTGCACTACTACTGGATTTTTACACTTAGCAATCTTCATATCACGGAAGCTCTTCACTGCCATCACGCGTGACACATCGAGAAGCGTACAACCGCTATCTGGATCTTCTATCACAAGCATTGTGGCATTTCGGAAGTACTGCTCAAACATTGGACCCATAGACTCAGGCACTGCACCATAAAGTTTTTGGAAAATACTAAAAAGCTCATTGACTACAAAGGTTTTTTGCTCGGGATTGGCGCGATTGTATTCGAGCATATTGAGAGCCATAGGTCGCTCTGTGTGACTTGGATCAAAATATATGACGTCATCGTATCGCTCTTTCGGAATATGAGCGAGTATGTCCTGCACATCAGAACCATGAGGGTCTATAAAGCACACACCTTCACCATTTTTTATATCCTGAATAATCATATTTCGAAGCATTGTAGACTTACCCGTACCTGTCTGTCCGACTACATAGAAGTGTCGTAGACGATCTTCGGGAGTGATGAACACCGGAGTCTCAGTGTTGCGATGTTTGTTGGCACCAAGAAAAAGTCCACTCTTTGGAAGTCCTAATGGCACAGGCGCAGTCCCCGCCTTTGAATGCTTGAGCTGATGCGCATCGACAATACTATCTGTAGGAAAATGCATTAGAGATGTGAGCTCGTGAATAGACAACGGCATCACATCCGCTTTACTAAACATTCTGTATGAAAAATTGTGTAGAGTTTCCTCGAGCGCTGATGGCGAGGTTTTGCGCTCAAACTTTAGCGTATTTCCGAGCGAGTTTTCAAACTGATTGAATGAAGACTCAATGTTGCTAATAATATCTTCCGCTCGCGCTCTATTGTCCGCTGAAGCTACTATACGGATATTGGCCTCCGCTATAGGACTAGATATCTTTGCAGTGATCTGCTCTACCGCGATATTGTCTACCACCTTGGGCTTATCTTCCTCCGACTTTTTGTGCGCGTCTTTGCCATCCTTGCTCGAGCTTGAGCCAAGCGCGTCCACAGCACCTTTTGCAAATTCTTTTGCCGCATCTTTCCCTATTTCCCCAACAGCTTTTTTAAAATTATCCCAAATGCCGTGACGAATATCCGTAGCTTTCTTCACCGACTCGCCTTTTTGCACTTCACCTAGAGCTTCACGATATAGTTTTGTATAATATTCTCCAACTGGATTGAAAATGATTTGAATAGACGCCCCCTCCCCTTCGCGACTTAGTTTTGAAAGAGTGTTGAGCGTGACATTGAGCGGATCGTAGTCAAACTGCTCGTATGTTTTTATAGGAAATATTTCTCGGCGCGCCTGAGTAGCGACCGATGCTACAGCAACACCGTCTGGATTGAATACATTGTAGTCGTCCTTTTTCTCCGCCACTTTTGCCCCCGGAAATATAGAAAGGAATTGCTTTTCAAAAAGCTCTTTTTTACTATCCGGTACTGATACAAAAAACACAAACTCTTCACTGCCATCAGCCACAGCAAGCTCAATACTAAAATGATTTTGACTCTCGTCGTCCCCCGCAGACCCAGCGCTACCACCGCCCACTGAAAGCATACCAGCGTAAAACTGCTCCATAGAAGATATAAGCTCTTTGAGTGTTCGCTTTTGCTCGTCTTTGCCAGACTTTGTCTCTGGAAGCGCGACTTCATATAGAGTATGTCTCAGAGCCTTTACTACAGGTGCAGACTCTTTGAGTCCTGGTGCAGGATAGCCCTTTTTCAAATACTCCACGAGGAATCTATGGAAATCTGCATCCAAGTGCGGACTATTGAAACCACGAGCTATCTGTATTGCATTGAGTATGCCTTTTTCTTGAATAATACCCATAAGCTCCTCCATCTTTTTGTCATGAGTCTCCGGCTCAAGCTCGAGAATAATCTCCCACTGCTTTTCTGCACTCACTTTGAAATGCTCATGCAAAACTCTGTCTGCATCTTGCACACTGTAGTGAGCCAACTCCTCAGATATGATCTGTTCTCTTTCTTGCGCTCGCTCGGCCGACTCAGGCGCTGACGCCAAGCCTCGCTCGCGCCCCGCCACCACTCCACGTAAATATTGAAGCTCCTCCTCCACAGAAGAAAACTTTTTTTGTTCAATATTTTTAGCAGGATTTATAGCGCCACTTGCGCCAGAATATTCAAGATTCATTTATGCAATACATTATAACAGATGTATTGAAGAAAAATAATACGGTAAAATAAACTACAAATTACTCTGTATCTTCACTAGAACTTGCCCAAAGCATTTCAAACAATTGCTGTTGCATATTGATAATATTTTTATTGGTAATAGTCACACCGAATATTGGTAGCTCAAGATTGTGAAGTAATAATCTCTGAGGGGTAATAACCATATCCGTAGAAAAATCAAAAGATTTTGGTAAAATCTTAACTGTAACGTTAAAGTTTTTAGAAAACTGTTTCCATTCCCTGGCTCTAGGGGTATCAGTAAGTAAAAGTCTTATATTAATATCTAACTTAGCTCTTCGCTCGGTAAATCCCCGATAATATTCAGGATCAAGCTCGAGCCACTTACTTTGATCGGCCACTACCATATATTCCTGCTTTGGTTTGATATCACGTATAAGGCTTTCATATACAGTTTTTACCGCCTCTAGGCCATCAAAGTATTTTATAACACCCTCCTCACCTTGTTGATTAAACATAGTAGAAAGCTGGGGTAAAGCCTTTTGCAACCTCCTTTTTCGCTCTTCAAGTAAAATCTCTAAAAACTGTGGGTCTTGTGATGCGTATTTTTTCTTCATTCCATCAATGGTAATCATCATTAAGCCCTTCTGTTTTAATGATTCCGAGACTGAATACACAGTGGTACGCTTCAGACTAGAGTGGAAAGCTATCTTTTGTATAGTGGTGGGTCCTAAAGCTATAGAGGCTTTATAAACTCTAGCCTCGTTTTCAGACAACCCAAGCTCTTCAAGTAAGGCTAAAATGCTATCTTTTTCATATTTTGACGAATTATTTGACGACATATATCCTATATTATAAGCACTATTATGACTGATACGCAAGTATATGTCGACATAAATGACAATATATAAAATTATATCATAATAGTACTAAGGAAGCAATGCGCATACGGTGTGTGCTACTTCTTTTACCCAGAAACCCAGAACCCAGATATTCAGTCATGAAAACAAAACTTTTTGTCTTGTACACCTTTTGTACTTTGTCATTTTATTTCCCTTGTTCCTTGCTAGCCGAGGAATTCACCCTAGGCGGCTCATTAGCGACAACAATTGCCACCAACACAACACCGAACCCAGACTCTTTCCATGTAAACGACATAGGCTTTATGTTAAGACCGTCCTTCTGTTGGAAGAAAGATGCAATAAAGCTGTTTACAGAGATTGATTTCGCTCAAGCAGATATTGATGGTAGTAATTACCTAAAAGAAGCATGGGTCGGATTCACTGACCTCGACAGTGGCAGACTTGAACTGCGCTTCGGAAGAATCCCGACGGCGTGGATAAAGCTTACTCCACACCCAAAAGATCAACAGACAGTGTTTGCTACCCGTACTCCAGGAAATATTTTTGCCTGGGGTGCAAAAGCAATTTACACCATAGTTCCATGGACATATACTTTAGATATTACTGGCGACACCCTCGCCTCTTTCCAAAGCATTGATTCATTCAATGACCCAGAAGTATCCATACGGGTGTGCTATAAAGGCAGCGAACACTGGTACACAGGCCTGACCGGTATGTTTGGCGCCGATGGAAACCGTACAGCGATTGATGTATCCCTTAAATATCCAGAATGGGAACTGGTATGTGTTGGATATGCAGAAAGCAGACAAAACCTACCCAGTAATCACACTCATGACATTGGATCTTATATCTACACAGGTTACACCCCGCAGATACTTGATTCAAAGATTGAATTCCATGCATTACTTGATGTTCAAAACAGAAATGGCGCAATCGGTACCTTCGGAGTCCGCTGGTTCCTGTCAAATAAAACTGACTTAACGGCAGACATATTCAGCTCAAAAGAGGAAAATTTTGGTGCTGCCATAAGGCTTCGCACAAGGTTGTGAGAATACAGAAAGATAAACAATCTGGCCACATCAGGAAACTGGTGTGGCTTTTTTTTAATTTTAGCTATTAGATTTATCTTGCGTCAAAACCTCCGCCCCATCTTCTGTGATCACTACTGTATGTTCAAACTGCACGCTTCTCTTTCCATCATAAGTTCGCATTGTATATCCATCATCATCCAAAGTTATTTTTTCACTCTTTTCGTTTAAAATAGGTTCTATCGCTATCACAACTCCTGGTTGCAATACTGGACCTTGTCCTGGCTTGCCGAAGTTTGGTACAAAAGGATCTTCGTGTACAGAAAAACCAACACCGTGTCCGCCAAGGTACTCTGCCATATTAAATCCATAAGTTTTGTGATAGTAAGTTAGAGCTTTATCTATAGCAGCGCCGACATCCCCTGTCTTTATTCCATTTGGAAAATCTTTACGCCAGTTTTTGCAGGCCTCGAGCGCAGCATCGAGGCATTCTTTGCCTGCCTGCAAAAGCTTTCGCCCTCGCTCGTCTGTGGCATCTAGCCCACCAGCACTGATAGTCACAGCACTGTCCACGATACGCTGTTTGTAAGCTATACCCATGTCTATAGTCACCAAGTCTCCGGCTTTTATAGTGACCACAGTCTCATTTGGAATACCATGCACCACCACGTCATTTATAGAAAGACAAAGCGCCGCTGGGTATGGTCTGTCGGCACCATGAGGTGTATAGCCGAGAAATGCAGGTGTAGCCCCCGCGTCCGCAGTGAGCTTTCGAGCCAAGTTTTCAAGCTCCACTGAGGTAATACCCGGCACACAAGCCTTCGCCAACTCAACCAAAATACGCCCTAAAATAGCCCCTCCTTGGCGCAATATCTCTATATCTTGTGGTGTTTTGAGTTGGATCATTGGGTGTACTTTACACTAAAAATACGGCGTAACCAAATCTCTACCAACTAAGCTGACTCTCTATATCCTTCGCCACCTGTTCCACAGTCTGCTCACCTTTTATATGTAAAAACTTATAACCTAGATTTTTCTTGAAAAATTCTATTGCAGGATAAACATCTTTATCAAACCAGTTGAGTCTATTTTCTATGAGCTCCATACTCGCATCGTCAGCGCGACCCTCTTTGCCAGCACGAGCAAGCAAGTGCTTCTTTGACCATTCACGGCTCACATCCAGATACACCACCACCGGCTTTTGTCTTTTATAAAATGAGATAGCCGAATCAAAAACCAATGCCTCCTCATAAGAACGGGGCATACCGTCTACTATGAGATGCTCCTTACCCGTCATCTCTTCTATCATCACATGAGCCCAGTTCCACACAGCGAGAAAATCTGGCTGACGACCACCTTGCTTTGCCACTTCGAGTGCGAGCTTGTTTGTATATCCATCTATATTTATAAAATCACGAAAACGCGGACCGGTTTCCAAATACATTACTTTGCGTTTTTCAGGATCGAGACGCTCTAAATGCTCGCGAAGAATCTTCGCTTGAGTTCCCTTTCCGCAACCAGACCGTCCGATGAATATAAAAGTTTTTGGGTTCATTTTTTGTAATAATTAT
>CAYWQF010000015.1:9555-14991 GCA_964460835.1 uncultured Candidatus Saccharibacteria bacterium
AAAATACTACACATGTTACAATGTAAACATGAACGAAATCGAACAAAAAATAGAACAACGCCTCGCCAAGATAGAAGAAAAAGTAGACAAAATCTACGCCTCTACTGAAAAAACCCGCAAGTATTTCCTCTGGACTCTCATTGTGACGCTTTGCCTTACACTGTTGCCACTCATAGGACTACTCTTTGCTATACCAAGCTTCTTGGGAACATATTCACAGATGCAAGGGCTAGGTTTATAGTTTTACAGATATATAAAAAAGCGCGATTGTGGTTTTATCTCCCCTCAATCGCGCTTTAATTTTAAACCCAGAACAGAGACTACCCCTTCTACTTAAACATTTTTTCAAACTCTATCTGAGGCATGTCATAAGTATGGTCTGCACCATGTTTAGCCAAAAGCTCTTGTAAACGGCCATAGACAGCCTTGTTGTACTTTGGAGTGTTCTTAAGCTGAATAAAACAAACGGCTGAGTAACGTCCATTTCCATCTGGATCTGATGACTCTTTGTTTGCCACCACTCTGTGAGCCAGCGCCCGTATCTTTCCTTTTGAGCGAAGCTGTAACTGCATAGCTGAAAATATAACAGTCTGTCCAGAGGATACTGGCATATCAATCCATTTTCTATCTTGAAAAGAAAAACCTTGTAATCCAGGTAAACTTTCATACAAATGAAAAGTAAAGCAACTCTGATCTGTATGAGCGACGCAGGTTTCATCACCCACCACTCTGTTTCCAGGGTAATGAATGAAACGCACAAAGAAGGATTCGGCACTCGCTTTTACCTCCTCAAGAAAACCTTCTACCCAAAGCTCATTCTCTACGCGACGAGCAAAGTCAAAGACTGTAGTCTTCATCACTTCCACCAAATCCAAAGCATCACCGATAAACTGGAGTGGGATGTAACCCTCTATTTTTGAAGCATTCGCCTCCAGCCATTCACGACCTCGAAGCGCTACATCAAAATTTTCTTTCTTGTCACCAGCAAAACCACTGCCGTCTTTATGCTCGTAACCAAAACCATCAGCATTGTTACTGTATGGAAGATTTAGCTTGGTCTGAAGTGGTAAAGAGCAAAAGGCTTGCCAAGAGGTCACCGCTCGCATCACAGCTTTACGCAGATACTCAGGATAAGTAATAGTAACAGTGCCCTCATTTTGAAGTTCGTTTATATCGTATACTTGGCTTTTCATTTTTTTATTTTTTAATGTTGTTATCTTAATTATCTAGACAACTGCTATTTGTCCAAAGGTATTATTGACTATATGAAAAAATAAAAAAAGCGAGGACATCCTCGGCAAAAAACACTCTATTAAAAAGCCCTGATGTACGTTCTTTTTACTTAAAAATATGGCTGTTTTACTCCCTTCTTTGTGACTTCACAATAAAAGACTGGCATATTATCTATAGACCCATCCTTTATAGCCATAAGTACCTTGCTTATGGCCTCAATACAATCAAACTCATCCTTGGTATCATTCTCAATGGCTTCATCTATAGGTACCCACATATTTTTTCCAAAATCAGTATCGTATGGTTCACCGACACTTTGATTTGTATAAGCGATGGGAAAAAGTACATCAGAAAACAATTCTTCTTCTACATACATTATTCTGCGCTCTGCTCCTATATACTTAAAATTTGCGTCCAAACCTGTCTCTTGCTTGAGTTTACGTGAAGCCGCGTCAAGTACCCCCTCACCCTTCCAAACAACACCTCCCATAACACCAACTTTACCGAAAGATGGATTTGAATTTCGTACCTGATTCAATATATACAATTTTCCATCAATAATTCTAGATACTATTGTAATAACATTTATCTTAAACAAACTAGTTATAACCTTATTATCAGAAAGTATAGGGTCAGCCATATGTTTTACACCCACCTCAGACAAAGCATACCCGCCACGACTTACTCCTGACTCATTAGAAAAATCTTCTACTTTTATCAAAAACCCTTTCTTTACCAAAAACTGCAAGTGATAGTTAAAAAGATCATTTGGCACCTTATAATCCGGCATAAGTTCGCTATACCGAAGAGACTTTGCATTTTTAAGCTTCGATAAAATATGATTTTGAATTGGAGAAAAATCCTGCGCCATTTTAATTTAGATTACAGTTTATCGATTGGAAGTACTAAAACAAAATATCCAATACTTTTTGAAGACTAGTGAGCTCGACGGAGCGAGCACGAGGCGAATTAGCTAAAATATAAAAAGATAATTCGTCCGTGCTCTCAAAAACTCCAAAGAAACCTTAGTACTCACCCATTGTAAGTTGCGCATCCACCTTCTTCACTAGATCAAGCACCACTGACACTACGATAAGGAGAGCTGTACCACCGATAGTGAGGGCTTGTATACCTGTTATAGCGTGTATTAGAGGAGGCATAACAGCGATAACGCCGAGGAAGAGTGCTCCTACGAGTGTGATACGAGTCACCACCTTTCCAAGATACTCTTCTGTAGGAAGACCTGGTCGTACTCCTGGTACAAAGGCGCCGTTCTTCTGTAGATTTTCTGAGATCTGCTTTGGATCAAAAGTCACAGCTGTATAGAAGAATGTAAAGAAGAATACAAGTACAAAATATGCGATAGCGTAGAACCAAGGGTTGTTCATTGTATCTGTAACAAATGAAGCTATGCCGTTGATAGTGTCATTATGTAAATATGTAAGGAAATTGAATATCATCTGTGGAAGCACAAGTATAGAAAGGGCAAAGATGATAGGAATAACTCCAGCCTGATTTAGTCGTAGAGGAAGGTATGTAGAGGCACCTCCATATACCTTGCCACCTCGGACCTGCTTGGCATAAGTCACAGGTATAGGTCTCTCAGCCTCTGTAATGAACACTACAGCGAGTATTGTCAGTATTCCGAGTACAAGTACCGCCAAGATAGTAGGCACCTGTGAGGCGTCAAAAGTGAAGAATCCTTGAGAAATAGCCTGTGGTATTCGAGCGATGATACCAGCGAAGATGATCATAGACAGACCGTTACCTACACCAAACTCACTCATAACCTCACCAAGCCACATTAGGAATAGTGAGCCGGCTACAACCACGAGCACATTTACAAGAAGACCCATAGTAGATAGCTGGGCTACAATGTTTGCTCGCTGAAGTATTACGATAAAACCAAAAGCCTGAGCAAAAGCTAGAGGTACAGTGATAAGTCTAGAGTATTGAGCAAACTTTCTTCGGCCAATAGCTCCCTCTTCAGCGTACATAGCTTTGAGCTTTGGTGACATCATAGTCAAAAGCTGCATTATGATAGATGCAGTGATGTAAGGACTCACACCGAGCATTACGATAGATAGAGTAGATAAACCACCTCCAGAGAATATACTAAGTAGTCCGAAGAACTGATTTGTACTCAAGTACTGAGCCAAAGCCGCCTGATCTACACCAGGAACAGGGATAACAGACATTAAACGAAAAACAACAAGAGTACCTAGCACAAAAAGTATTTGCTTTCGCAAGCCAGGGTTTTTAAAAACTTGTTTTATTTTCTGAAGAAATGTTGACATGATTTATGATGTACGGATTATGCCAATTTTATTTGGCGATTATGCTCTGTCTGACTTTTCAATCTTACCACCAGCTTTCTCAATCTTCTCTTTTGCACCAGTAGATACTGCGCAACCTCGAACTGTAACAGACTTATCTATCTCACCAGCAGATAGAATCTTAACATAAGGATATCGTCCGTGGATAGTAGAAATAATACCGTTGTCCACTAGAGACTTAGGAGATACAACTGCACCTGACTTGAATATAGAAAGCTGATTGATCTGTACTACTACAGCGTCAGCCTGAATAGACTTGTTTGAGTTTACACCACGACCTCGTAGCTTTGGAAGTCGCTTGATCATATCTCGGATCTCAGGTCGTATCTTGTGACCCGCTCGAGCCTTCTGACCTTTTGTACCTCGGCCCGCAGTCTTACCTCGTTTGCCTCCTCGGCCAACCTGTACTTTCTTCTTATCTTGAGTTCGTCTTTTAATGTTATGTATTTGCATGGTTTTTATTTACTCAAATTATTTACTGTAGGCTCTAGGCTTCTTCAAAGTCTTTAGAGCGTCGATAGCTACTCGAGCGTTGTTTAGCTTGTTCTTTGTACCAGATCGTAGCTTTGCAGTGATATCTTTGATACCAGCAAGCTCAATAACATCTCGTACAGAAGATCCTGCTACTACTCCCTTTCCAGGAGCTGGCATCATGTGTACCACAGCACTACCAAACTTTGCGTCTATCTCATGAGGAATACTTCCAGACTTTGTAAGTGTAAGAGTAATCATGTTTTTCTTTGCATTTCGTAGAGCCTTGTCTACTGCCATAGCGGTATCTCCACCCTTGCCTGTTCCTACTCCTACTCGTCCTCGTCTATCACCAGCTACCATAGATACAGCAAAACTAAATCGTCGTCCTCCAGAAGATACTCGAGTCACTCGTCTAATGTCTATGATCTTCTGATCAAACTCAGGCTTAGCGCGAGGCTCTCGTCTTGGACCACCTCGTCTCTCTCCGCCAGGACCACCTGTTCTTGGACCTCTACTGTCTCGTCCACCAGAGTTTCGTCCTCTAAAACTATCTCGTCCACCAGGAGTAAATGTTCGTGCACCAGCAGTACTTGCAGGAGCAGATGTAGCAGGAGCCACAGGAGCATTTGCAACACTCATAGCCTCGCCCACTGCGTCTATAGTAGCTTCAGTAGCAACAACCTCAGCCGCTTCTGCTGTAGCTTCGTTTAGGATCTCTTCGTTTGTATTCTGTGTATTGTCAGTCATAATATTTATTAAAATTCTAGTCCGCCTTCTCTCGCACCGTCAGCAAGAGCTTTCACTCGGCCTGTGTAAATAAAACCACCTCTATCAAACACAACCTTTGTGATACCTTTTGCTTTTGCAAGCTTTGCTATCTCTACACCTGCGTTCTTTGCAGCCTCTGTCTTGTTGGCTTTACTCTTTGCACCCTTTACTCGTGTAGATGAAGCAACAAGAGTGATGCCTTTTGTATCATCAATAATCTGAGCATACACTGAAGTGTTTGACTTGTATATAGAAAGTCTTGGTCGAGATTCTGTACCAGAAACTTTAGCGCGTATTCGCTTTCGTCGTCTGTCTCTTGTTGTTGTAAGTATTGATGTTTTCATTTTTTTATCTTTTTTATTGCGCTATGCGCTATGCAACCTTATGCAGCTTTCTTACCTTGCTTTCGCTTGATAACTTCGCCTTCATATCGGAAACCCTTACCCTTATATGGTTCTGGCTTCTTTAGTGCTCGTATGTTAGCACAGAACTGACCTATCATATCTTTGTCGGTACCAGATACTGTGACAATACCTTTTTCTGAAGTAACAGTAAGTCCAGCAGGGATATTTACTTTTACAGGGTGTGAGAAACCAAGTGCCATATTTAGAACACCAGCAGCAAC
>CAYWQF010000016.1:0-14510 GCA_964460835.1 uncultured Candidatus Saccharibacteria bacterium
GGACCCTGAATGCAGATGGGTGTCTGATACACTAATCAAATCAACATCAGCCTAGTTAAGTGCCTTAACAAGCTCTACGGCAACATCGACAAAGCGCTGCGGATTGCAGCTAGCACTGGGTCCGTACCCAACCACCTCCTCTCTAAGGCTTAAGGCAATAGAGAAAACTCCCAAACAATCATCATGTTCTTTCGAGAAGTACTCGAAAGAACATACCCGAACCGCATCAATACGTATGCGGTTTTATTTTGCCAAAAAAACACGTGTCAAAAACAAGCGACGCATGTAACAATAGCGTGCTAAATTTTGCCAAATTTTGATATACTTACAAAAATCATGGCATCGACGGCTTGGCCTAGACAGATTAAAAAAACAATGAAAAGCAAAACCACTTACATACAAAATAAAAAAGTATTTTTCAACTACGAAATAGTCGAGACCATGGAAGCTGGTATCGAGCTTCTTGGGTATGAAGTGAAAGCTATCAAAGGTGGTACTGGATCGCTTGAAGGTGCCTACGTCTTAGCGCGAGGTGGTGAAGTATATCTTTTAAATGCCTACATTCCCCCATTTCAAGTAAATAACACACCAAAAGAATACGAGCCAATGCGAAACCGCCGTCTTATACTTCATAAAAAAGAGATTGCAAAAATATCCGAGCTCGGCGACAAAGGTAAAAAAAGTGCGGGAGTAACAGTGGTACCTATTTCTATATATAACAATTCTGGAAAAATAAAAGTTGAGATTGGCATAGCGCGAGGTAAGAAAAAATTTGATAAAAGAGAGTCCATAAAAAAGCGTGAGGTCAATCGTGAGATACGGAGAGATTTTAAAAAGGGGTAAAACTTTACGGACCTTTTATACCTTTTGCATACCCTTTGTGCACCACTACTAAGTATTTCTAATATAAGCACAATGCAAACTATATCTTGTCAAGAGTCATATTCGTGTTATAATAGACGAGCTATTCATAATTTTAAATAGCTGATTTCTTTGAAAAAAGTTTACGTCAAAAAAGCGTAGACAAATAAGCATCAACAAATCACACATGGGGATGACAGGCATCGACATGTAAGAATTCTGTCTTGTGCGCAATCGAGTATTCTAAAACCTCGTAAAACTTTTAGGAAACTTAAGTGCTAATGCACGAAAAGCAGGCGTTTCTCCGTATTTTGCGGTAAACGATTTTGCATTTGCGACTGTTCGAGCCTAACGACGCTTCACTGCGCCGTGCCGAGCACGCAACGTCTCACTTCTCTCTTTTCGTAGGAGGGGTGTTGGCGACATACTTGCGAAATAGGTTGGTAAGTCTCTTCACTCACCCACCAAAACCATAGAAGATCAGCGTCTGATGTTTCTCTTGTTTTATAGTCAGATTGCCTAAAGTGTCATACTCCTTTCGCGCGGTGCAAGCTTCGTGAGAAAGTCACTGTCACAAAAAGCCAGATACATTGCGTAGACTCACTTCAGAACCTAACATGCACCTGGGTTCGACTCCCAGCATCTCCACACTTTCTGAACCTTATCCTATACAGCTCAATTTAGATAGATTTCTGCAAATTAGAACCTCTACATGCCGATCACATGAAATAATCTATAAATAGACAGAAGTGTTAGCAAAATTTAAAAACAGACTCTGTATTGCACAGGGTCTGTTTTTAATATGGACTATTTGACATTATCTATAAATAGTGTTAATATTCGATAGTTCATTGTCAGTGTTAAGGTCAGAGTAAAAAAACAAAAAACAAGGAGGAAAGAATGAGCTTTACATCCGATCGTCGTGTCGTCAGAATCGCACAGACCGTCCCAATCAGAGGAGTGTCTGAAGTCAGAGTTGAGAGTTGTTTCAGGGATTTGAAAGCAAGCCTTGGACACATCTCCCAAGGACAGATCTGCCCTAAAAAAATGGGCGGAAAAGTCACAGCCTACGTGGCGGAAGACTATTTCAGCCCGTCCGACCTCTTGGCTGCGGTCACAGGCTACACTCGCAAAGAAGGATTTCGGTGTGGAGATTACGCCGAACTCTTTCTGGCATCAGAGGTTATGTTTTCCCCAAAACAGGTCTCTGACATCCTTCACAATCACGAGAAGTGGAGAAGTGTACTGGAGCTGACGGGTAAGACCAACATCTTCCCCGTTTGGGTCGGCGGTGCTAGTCACACTATCTTGGCGAGGTTTCTGAATGGAGAATGGCATATCAAGGATTCGATCTTCGGCAGAGGCCGTGGAACAAATCCTGGAGTGCACCTGCTCCTCAGGAACGAATACATCAAGGTTGAAGTCTGAAGTGGTCCGATAAGGCCCTTTTGTATCTTCAAGGCACATGGCGGGCGCGAAATTCGCGCCCGCCATTTTTATTGCATATCATTTTTATTCCCTATTTAACAAAATCACCTTTCAACATCTTTCTCATTCTAAAATTACGAATTGGACGAGCTACTAATAACACAACAACAGCTACTAATGTGATGCCCATACTTATTGAAGCAGTGGCAACGCCTCCAAGCCCCTTACCAAACATATCAGCGATTTGCCATGGTAAAAAATAAAATAATGAGAACAAAACAATTAATATTATTAATATAGAAGAATACAACTTAGTGCCTGCATTTAGAGCCAACAAATAAGCCAAGGATACTGGTATAGCAACCAACATTGAAAAAGCTATGAACCCTTGAGATAAAACAGAGATAGCGAGAGTAACTACTAAGTAAGGGATCAAAAAATCGAGAAAAAAAGTTTTTAACATTACAAATACAATTATACACTTGGTACTAATAACCACAAACATTCAACCTACAACACCACAACACATTTTCCACCTTGACAACCCCCTACTGATATGATAATGTTTTAGATAACAAAGAGCGATGATTCGAAAAAGTCGAATTTCAAGGACATTCTATTTGTACATTATTATTTCGACTAACTAAATCAAACCAATGAAAGGAGTAATCAAAAAGATTATGGACAAAGGTTTCGGTTTCATCGCTCCAGACGGAGGAGGAAAGGATATATTCTTTCACTCTAACTCTCTTGTAGACGTACAGTTCAATGAACTACGTGAAGGTGATATCGTATCTTTTGAAGTAGAACAGACAGATAAGGGTCAGAACGCTATAAACGTTCAGCGAGCGTAAATCACGCTTTGAAATCGCAAGGTTTCACCTGATCTGAACCTCGGTTCTAATCAATCGCAAAATACCGCTCTCAGAAATGAGGCGGTATTTTGTTTTGTCTTTTAGTTAATATTCTATTGAGTAGGTTACAAGCTATTGAACCATTACGCGGTATTGACTATTTATACTCTATGTATTATAGTATAAATAGAAACGGAGTAACTTCTATCTGAATCCTTTGTGGTAAACATAAATCTATGTGTTTTGTCTTGAGAAATAGATCGACCTGCTGCACTTCGCATGCGGATATATTTCTCAAAACCAAGACATTAGATTATGAATTACACACTGAGGTACACAAAAAAGTTCCACGACGGATTGCGTTTTGGAATTGCTGGAAATGCTGCTGGAATTTACTCGCCAGAACAACTAGGTGCAGAAAGAGATATCTTTTTGCCGCTTACAGACATTGATATTGTGGTATGTATATGCTACCGAGCGTATGATGCCACCTACTCTATTATTATATCGAATAATGATTGGGGCCTCTCATCTTCACTGGATAGCGGAAAAATCATGAGTCTATCCGGAGAAGAATTGGCTGAAATAAATGAGTCTGAATGTGACTCATTAAAAAGAGAGTCTATCGTAAGTGGTTTCAAAATTGTTCACAATGACATGGAGATATCTGTGGTAGAGCCTTAGATTTCTACCCTGCTACCATGTTAAATTATATAGACGTAACGCTCAAGGTGAGCGTTTTTTATTTACAAAAATAATTCTAAACCACCCCGCTCATCTCATCCAAAAGCTCCGATAGATCACGGTAACGTGGATTGATCTCTTGATTGTTTATTACCCAATATATCTGTGGGGCAAACTCCTGTATAAACTCATAGTCATGACTCACTAAAAGTATAGTGCTCCTTGAAGCCTTGCATGCGTCGAGTAAAATCTCCCAAGTCACTTCATCGATATGGTTTGTCGGCTCATCGAGTATGAGGAAGTCTGGCTTCTGCCCGAAAACGATAGCAAATCGCAAACGCATTCGCTCCCCTCCTGACAAGTTTGCTATACGCGTAGTCATCTTTGGTAGGTCAAAACGCACAGCACCGAGCGCAGCACGAGCTTCAGTATCAAAGCAGTTGAGCTTTTTCATTACTACATCTATTGGCTTATCCTCTGGTTCAAACTGCATATGTTGATCAAAATATCCAAATGTCACCGCTCTATCTGGTGCCTTTGAACTCTCAGGAGTCTGCACTCGCGCCCAAGTCACTTCGCCTGTTGTTAGCGGAAGCTCGCCTATGAGATTTTTTAAAAATGTAGACTTGCCAGAACCATTTCTTCCAAGAAGCGCAATGTGTGTACCAGTACGCACTTCTAGATTGACCCCACGAAAAGTATCTTTCTTGGCACCTTCATATCTAAAAGATGCGTCTTTGATACGACACAGGAGCTTGCCTCCATGCAATGCATTGGCACCCTG
Source organism: uncultured Candidatus Saccharibacteria bacterium (assembly GCA_964460835.1). Lineage (GTDB taxonomy): Bacteria > Patescibacteriota > Minisyncoccia > Phycocordibacterales > CAIZLB01 > VEQN01. Next base: position 4,612 of record CAYWQF010000016.1, read on the forward strand.
TGCTAGACGAATCTTTGTCTTCTTGTCATCAGGTCTGTCATTGTCTTTATGATCTTTCTTTAGCGCATCGAGCTCTGCCTTTTTCTTTTGATATGCAGAAATCTCTTTTCCACGAAAAGCTTTTTGACGCAGAATGATGACAGTGCTCTCAAGTTGTTTGATACGCTTTGTCTCGGCATCATACGCTCGCTGAAGTCCGCCGATACGCGCCATTTTACTTTCTATATAATCATCATAACCACCTTCTGATACATGAAGCACACCCTGCGCAAGCTCTGCTACTTTTGTAGATACAGAATCAATAATAAGTCTATCGTGTGAAATAAACACAACGCCGCCACGATACTCTGAAAGCATTCGTATAAGTACCACACGACTCACTATGTCTATATGGTTTTCAGGCTCATCGAGAAGTATGAGGTCGGGGTTACCAGCAAAAGCACAAGCGAGTGCCAGTATCTTTTGTTGACCACCAGAAAATGATCCACATTTTGCTTGCGTACCAGTATCCGCGTCACTTTTTATAGTCTTACTTTTTTCTACAAATTTTTCCAAATCAAATCCAAGCTCACGAGCTATGGAGTAAACTTTTTTTGAAAGTGATATACCAATATTTTTATCTATATACTCTTCGACTGTACTATTTTTGAACTCATGAGGAAATTCCTGTGCTACATATACAGTACGAACATGACCGTTTTGTTCCACGCTCCCTGTAAGCTCACCTGGCATACGCTCATCACTCTCTTCTAGCTTCAAGTCGGTTGCGGTCTTGTCCGAGTCTTTTTTTATAATACCCGCAATAATCTTGAGCAAAGTAGACTTCCCAGCACCATTCTCCCCCAGAATACATAGTCGCTCATTTTCAGAACACTGCAAAGACAACCCAGAGAATATAGCTCTTTCAGCAAATGAGTATGAAATGTTTTTGAGGTTTATGGATTTCATTGATTAGTGATTTTTTGGGGCGACTATCGGTGACCGACGACGACTAGCAGTGGTCAATCATGTCCAACAATCAGAATAATAGAGTACAACTTTACTTGTCTCATAACAAGGTCTATAGTTTAGGCAAATCTATAAGTCTGGGTACAAATTAAAAAAACCCATACAGCCGAACATTAACAATCAACAGGAGGTGCGTGTTTTGAGCACATACAAATGAAAGCAGGGCAAAAACCAATCAAGAAATGGTCAAACAAGACGTTATTTCGAGTCCTATTGAATCGTCTCTGGATATTTTATGACCACGGAGGAGTCTCTGTGGGTAGAAGCTACAGAGCTGATCTTATTGAAGGCTTCATGCAACTTTTTCCTAGAGGAAATCTTCATCACGGATGCAGTGTTGATCCAGTAGATGAAGCCTATCGACGTATAGTGAGAAGGGCTTTAAGCACGAGAGGTCCAAACAAAAGAGAGCGCAAACAACTAGTGAGAGATGAGCAACTTGTCCTAAATTTTACAGGACTCGATGTATTATCCAACGCAGAGTTTGCACTTCTCTCACTTATAGAACTATCCAGTTACTATTATTCGTATGAAAACACTCCAGGTCGAGACAAGGCTGACTTTTTCAATGCTGAAGAAAAAATCTTTGTACTGTACCTACTGGCTCTTTGCGAGATGTCTTATCCAAACATATCTCGCAGAAGACTTGATACTGTGCAATTTGACCAGACATCTATAGTAGGCGAAGGTCGGCGGCGAACAACATTATTGAGCAAAGATGAAATGAGATTGAATTTTTTTGCTAAACATGGAATCAGTCCATGGACATAATAATACGTCTCATTATACATCTATCGACACCACCTATTTAGCAAACAAGCCCGAGACTTACAATCTCGAGGCTTTTGTTTTTTTAAGGTATAATCACAACAATGTCCCGCAAAATATTTTACATGATACGCCACGGAGAAAGCCTCCTAAATGCACAGCACATCAGACAAGGTGCCGAAGGAAGCCTTAGTCCAAAGGGTGAAAAGCAAGCTGCTGATACAGGCAAGAGATTGGCCAACACAAAGTTTGATGTAGTACTTGTGAGTCCGTATGTGCGTACAAAAGAAACAGCACAAATCATACTCGCACAACTAAAACACGCACCCAAAAAACCAGTAGAGTATGTAGACTTACTCACAGAGCGTCGCAACCCCAGCGAGATAGTTGGCCAGTCAGGTGATGATTTTTATATTGCAAAAATAGTGGATCAAATAGACAAAAGCTATCATAGTGATGAATATAGATACTCTGATGAAGAGAATTTTCTAGACCTAAAAGCTCGCGCCAAAAAGCTTCTAGAGTACTTGGAGCAAAGACCTGAAGAAAAGTTTTTAGTAGTGACACATAGTATATTTCTAAAAATGGTAGCGGCGTATCTCATACATAAAGACGCACTAGACTCTAAAAAATACAATCTGCTAAGCTTCACAAACTCTTCAAACAACGCTTCTATAACAGTTTGTGAATACAACAGAGGTTGGCTTGGAGATGGCTGGCTTGGTAGATACTTCTACCCTATTGAAAAGAGATGGAGACTTATAGCTTGGGATGATTATTCTCGCTAAGACTAATACCCCCGAACTAACTAAACCAAACAAGTAACAACAAATATAAACACCGCGCCGAGTATAGTCATGAGTACTGTCTTTGAAGAAGAATCCTGACTGTGAGCTTCTGGCAAAATATCTGAGGCACCAATATACAAAAGAAAACCTGCAAAACATCCGAGATAAATGATAAGTGATTGAGGCGATAGAACAAAAAACAAAGTAGATATACCTCCAAGCACTGGCGCAAGGGCGTCGAGTACAAGCATTCTCATTGCGCTCTTTTCTGAATTTTTATGAGCAAGCATCAAAGACACAGTATTGAGTCCATCAGAAAAGTCATGAGCGAGCACGGCAATAGCTACGGCGATACCAACCTCAGGCGAGACTTGAAAACCAAGTCCTATACCTACACCATCGAGAAAGCTATGCGCTGACAAAGCGAGAGCTGAAAAAACACCAACAGTCGGATGCTTGTGATCGCCATACTGATCTTCGTGTACATGATGTATAAGTAGACTCTTTTCTGCAATATGAAATATAAGAAAACCAACGACGAGAGCAATCATTGGGTACTTTATATCAAAGCCTGTGTCCGCAACTAGCTCAAATATCTCTGGAATAATATCAAAAGCTACCACAGAAATAAGTACTCCTGCAGTGAAGCCGAGCATAAGGTGTCTCTTATCTTTCCACCTTAAACCGATGATACCACCAAGCATTGTGAAGAAAAAAGTCAGCAATATAAATGAAAAAGCCATAATATAGTATTATATACCATATTATATGATAAATATGCCACAGAACCCAAAAGACACTTTGCCTAAGTCAAAAGGGGTGCAAAATACTGCGACAAAAACAGACACCCTAGCCCCAGCGCCAACTACGTGGCGCTTCACCACCTCCACTTCGGAAGGTTGGGATTTATTGCTAAAAGAAATCTCTCAAGCTAGAGAAAGTGTATACATGGAGCAATTTTTATTTACTCCAGATTCTATTGGCCAAAAGTTTATAGATCTTTTTATAAAGAAAGCTCAGGAAGGATGCTCGGTAAAACTCATCTTTGACTCTTTTGGCAGTAGAAGCCTTGGTCAATCTTTGTATTTAAAAAACTTAGCTGATGCTGGGGTTAAAGTAAAATTCTTCAACTGGACTCTTCCCTTTTCAAAACATAGTAAAAAACTTTTTTATTTTAGAAATCATCGCCGAATAGTTTTGATAGATAGAAAAAGGATGCTTACTGGTGGTATATGTATAGATAATGAAATGGAAAATTGGCGAGAGACGCAAATACTCGTCGATGGTCCTGTGGTCGAACAAGCACTGCATGTATTTGATAAAACATGGAAACGTGTTTACAAAAAAAGGACACTCAACTTAGGTATACAGTACAAGAGTGGTCAAGATGGATTTTCTTTTATCACTCAGTCCCCACTCATCGCAGGACATCATCTATACAACAGACTTATAGATGCTATTCGCGGAGCACAAAAAGAAATCTATCTCACTACCCCATACTTCCTACCCGACGCCAGACTACAAAGAGTACTTATACTTGCACGCAAGCGAGGTGTTGATGTGAGAATCCTATTACCAAAAAATTCCAATATTTTAATCGTAGATATAGGTTCTGCTACTTATTATAGACATCTACTAAAACACGGTGTGCGAATATTTAGATATGAAAATATGGTTCACGCAAAAGTGGCTTTCATAGATGGTGACTGGGCAATGATCGGTAGTATGAATCTAGACAATGTAAGCCTTAAGTACAATTTTGAATCAGCTATCATAACCACCAACCCTCTTTGTGCCGGTGAAGTACGCGAGCATTTTGTGAAGGACCTGCAAGGCGCAAAGGAGCTTTTACTGAGTGAGTGGCAAGCCCGTTCAAATTGGCAGAAGTTTCTAGAAATACTGGTATGGCCTATAAGGAAGTTTTTATAGCTAAAACCCATATTTTATGCTATAAATAGCCCTATAAATTATAAGCAATTAAGGACGGTTTAACGGCAGTTAACCAAAGTCTAAACATAAATCAATAAATTGGCGACACCACAGGTAAGAATAAATCATCAAATCCGAGCTGTTGAGCTCCGAGTTATAGGTCCAAATGGAGAAAATTCAGGGGTAATGTCTGTTTCTGAGGCTCTAAAGCTAGCTAAAGACGCAGGTATGGACCTCATCGAGATATCTCCAAAAGCCCTTCCTCCGGTTGCAAAAATAGCCGATTATGGTAAATTCCAGTATGACGAAAACAAGAAGCAGAAGCATGCAAAGGCCAATGCTAAGGTAGTTGAAGTCAAAAGTCTTCAGGTTAAAATAGGCACTGGCGAGCACGATCTCATACTCAAGGCCAAAAAGGCCTCTGAGTGGCTAGCAGAAGGACATAGAATCAAGATGGATCTATTCCTCCCTGGCCGTACCAAGTATCTTGATGAAAAGTTCCTCAAGGACCGAATAGACCGAATCCTTCGTTTGATCAGTACTGATTTTCGAATCACTGAACCAGCAAAGAAAAGTCCAAAAGGTATGACGATAGTGATTGAAAAGGCTTAGTTTGATTAGTTAGGACAATAGAGCTGATTGCAAAAAATCAACGATTGTCAGACCTAAATCAGACCCTAAAGAAGACATTAATAATTAAACAAAAAGGCACTATAAGCATTTCGCTAAAGCGGAGTCGCCTCGCGTACAAGTCCTGTCCAAGTCCCCTAAAAAGGATTTCTCAGGCAAAAAATAAAATGAAAACAAATAAATCATATTCAAAACGAATAAAAGTTTCCAAGAACGGCAAGCTGACAGCGCGAAAACCTGGTCACAACCACTTCAACGCCAAGGAAAGTGGACGAAAACAACTAGCAAAAGGTCGAACACAGTCTATTACTATGACACAGAGAGACAAGCGAAGATACTTCGGTACTTCTTCTATATAAATAGCGCTGTCTATCCTATTAAATAATTTAAAATAATAAAATGGTACGAGTAAAAAAAGGTGTTAACGCACTAAAGACAAGACGAAATATATTAAAACTAGCAAAAGGTTTTCGAGGTCCTCGAAGTACTAAAGAGAAGCTAGCTTATGAACAGCTATCACACTCATACGCTAGTGCCTTCGCTCACCGACGAGACAAGAAAGGCGATTTCCGAAGACTTTGGAATGTACGAATTAACTCTGCACTTCGACCTCTAGGTCATACATATAGTAAGTTCATCGGCGCTATGAAAAAGAAAAACATAGAAGTAGATCGAAAGATACTTTCAGATCTAGCCCAGAACTCTCCATCTGCGTTCGAGAGACTTGTAAAGCAGGTGGTGGCGTAAATAAAAGTCACTTATAAAAACAAAAATCCCCATCTAGGGGATTTTTGTTTTGCCTACTTTTTACTTTTAACCTACATCACCGCATCATCCTTCTTACTGTCCACCTCTACCCCATCATAGTTGCGATAGCCACGTACATGTTTCTGATCTTCCATTACTAGTTTTAAAACCTTGGCTACCAATGTCTTTGGGTTGTCATCAAAAACAATCTTTGTATTTGGTCTATGACTCTTTTGTATAATAGTCATAAGTATCTCATCTGTCTCCCATTTTCCATCACTAGCAAGTATACCTATAGGCTTTTGATCTTCAAATGCAATAGTAAACTCATGAAAAGTACCTATACGTCCTGGACCGATAATAATAGCGTCACAAGAACGTGTAAAAAGGAGGTCTCGCCCACTGTATCCAAAACCAGTGTAAGTAATAAAATCCATATACTCTAGAGGAAGTCTGTAGACTTCGCTGTGCTCTCTGGCACTACTTGCTGGAGACAGACCCACTGATACTCCACAAACCTCCTTGCAACCCATGGCTGCCCAGTATGGAAAGCCTGTAGTAGCACCTGACATCATGATAGCTCCTTGATGCGCAATCTCCCGTCCAAGCTCTTTTGCAAGCTCATAAGCATCTTGCCCGAGAAAACCCATATCAGCTGCACCAGACACACCAATCTTTGGTATGAGGTAATTCTTTTTATTTGTGGTGTTTAAACATACAGGAGCCATATTTTTGTTTTTTATTTGTGCATCGCACTTTATTTGCGTTAATTATAACAGATAAGTCATTGTGCGCACAATTTATTTTGTGATTAAAAAATATCTACACCACCACTTTCCCTTTCGGCTCTCTTCCTTCAAAAACATCTATTATATTTTGAGCAGCGAGTCTTGCCATTTCGTCACGAGCGCTTTGACGAGCAGAAGCTATGTGTGGAGTGAGTACTACATTTTTCATTTTTAAAAGTTTACGCGCAATCTTTGGCTCAAATTCAAATACATCAAGTCCTGCACCGGCTATTTTACCGGCCAACAAAGCATCTATGAGTGCAGATTCTTCTACGACAGGACCACGAGATGTGTTTATGAGAAATGCAGAAGGCTTCATCATAGCTAGTCGTTCGGCATTCATGAGATGTGTAGTTGAAGGTAAAAGTGGTACATGAAGACTCACTATATCTGCTTTGCGTAGCACTTCCTCAGGAGTCTCACAAAAAACCGCACCGTATTCTTTTTCTAAAATATCATTTCTTTTTACATCATAGTACAAAACAGGCATTGCAAAACCTTTGCCTAGATGCATAGCAACTCTCTCGCCAATATGTCCCGCACCAAGAATACCGAGAGTTTTACCTGACAAATCTGTACCTATAAATATCATCGGATCCCAGCCTTTGTACTTTCCTTTTCGTACATACTTATCTGCCTCCACGAGCCTAGTGGTCAGCGCGAGTATCAGAGCCACCGTGTGCTCAGCAATACAATCACTAAAATTTCCAGGAGTATTTGTCACAATCACACCACGAGACGCTGCATCTTTGAGGACAATATTGTTGTACCCTACGGCGTAGTTGGAAACAATCTTCAACTGCTCACCTACAGCTTCTAATAAGTCTTTATCCACCTGATCTGTTAATAGAGTAAGCATTGCATCATAACCCTTCACTGCACGCATGAGCTGTTTTTTTTGTGGGTGGCAACTTGAAGTCCCCTACCTTTACCTCATAGCCCTTATCGCGAAGCATTTTGATAGCTAGCTCTGGAACTTGTCGAGTAATAAATATTTTTTTGGTCATATTATTTTAAAGTTTAATTTATTTCTTAAACACCGCCGTCACTCCATCCCATGCTGGTAACATCATAGCGTCTTTTCCGTAAGTCTCAAAAATCCAATCGTTTAACTCTTGTATATATGATGCGCCGTTGTCATGAGGATCCTCGTACTCCACTAAGCCTTTCCAGAGAGTATTGTCTATGAGCACTACGCCACCACTACGTATCAGCTTCATGCAAAGCTCTACGTATTTTTTATAATTCTCTTTATCAGCATCTATGAATGCTATGTCAAAATATCCGAGAGACGGCTCATCTTCAGACATTTTAGTGAGCACTCCGAGCGCCTCACCAAGCTCAAAATGTATTTTGTCCTCCACATCCATCTGTTTCCAAAACTTTCTAGCTACACCTATTTGTCTCACATCTTTATCACAAGCAAAGACTATGCCGTCATCTGGTATAGCACGAGCTATGAAAGCAGTACTGAAGCCTTTAAATACACCAACTTCTAGCACTTTCTTTGCATCAACAGCCCGAACAAAAAACTCCAGAAAACGTGCCTGGCTAAACGGCACAAACATCTCCGCTCGCTCACCTCGTAGTGCTGTATTTATAGCGAGCGCCGACTCTGGTGACTCGCCCATCATAAGTAGGCTGTCTACATACTTTGTTAGACCTTTTGTCATTTGCACGTGCTTGGTTGTGCGATTTTTATAAAATTTAAAAGTCTTGCGTATTTGTAGAGGGTGCAACTTTTTTGCCAACCTCTTTGACCAAATTTTAAAACGCTCTGCTGATTCGCTTGCTTTACTCATATAAAAATAATTAATCTAAATAAACAGTATCACCTTCTTCTGGATGTGAAGCTTTGACACCAAGATAGTCTCGTAGGCGCTGAGCCAAGAAAAGTGAAGCTTTTGTATCACCCATTACGACAAAGACACCCTTTACAGTTGGGGCTGTGTGGCTGACAAACTCTACTAGATGGTCTGAATCTCTATGTGATGAGTAACCCTCTATAGCCTCAACTCGAGCATTTACTTTTATCTTTACACCCACTATTTCCACTTCTCTTGCACCTTCCTCTATAGCGCGACCAAGTGTACCTACCGCCTGATAGCCGATGAATACAATAGTATTTTTTGGGTCGCTCAGATAGTGCATTTCATGATGTTGAATACGGCCACCGTTAGACATTCCTGAACCAGCCATAATGATCTTCGGTGATGGACTATGCGCAATAGCTTTGGACTCCTCTGATGTCTCTGTAATACGAAGTCCAGGGAAAGAGAATATATCGTGATGTTTTGCCATGAGCTCTTTCTCCGCCTCCTGATTGAAATCCTTGTGAAGTCGCTTGTATATCTCGGTAATCTTTATAGCCAAAGGAGAATCCATATACACAGGAGTGATAGGTATACGTTTTTCATCCATGAGCTTATGTATCTCAAAAAGAAGCTCTTGAGTCTTTTCTAGGGAAAATATAGGCATCAAAAGCACGCCCCCTCTATCGTGATTGTCCTTCAAAACTTTTTCTAGACGTACCAGTCGTGTCGCTCTATCTTCATGATTTCTGTCACCATAAACACTTTCCATAAGTACATAGTCGGCATCATTAATCTCCTCAGTATCTCGTAGTAGTGGTGTAGGGCTGTTACCTAGGTCTCCAGTAAACACTATCTTTATAGGTTTTTTAGTCGCTTCTTGTGGATTTTTACAAGACACTTCATACATACAAGAGCCGAGTACATGTCCTGAATCTTTCAAAAACACACTGTACCCTGGGAGTATTTCTCTATGCTCATGATATGGAATACTTTTCCATAGACCAAGTGCCTTGCTGACATTTTCGGCATTGTACAAAGGAGTCGTTTTGTTACGCTCTGCCTCTTGAGTCACGAGCTTGAGCGCATCGGCGAGCATGAGCTCAGCTAAAGCTTTTGTCTCGGGTGTAGAGTATATGACACCAACAAAGCCGTCTTTTACAAGCTTCGGCACTCTACCAATATGATCCATATGAGCGTGAGTGATGAGCAACACCTGTGCTTCGGCCGGATTGTATATAAAATCTTTATGATTGTTTTGTGCCGCTTCGTGTGTACCCTGCTCTATACCACAGTCTACGAGTATACGTGCAGTACCACTTCCATCAGACAAAGGGCCTGTTAGCAAAAAGTTGGCACCAGTTACAGAGCCTACTCCACCACAAAACGTCACTGACAACTTACTCGAGTCTATTTTTTTGTTAATGTTT
>CAYWQF010000017.1:0-14179 GCA_964460835.1 uncultured Candidatus Saccharibacteria bacterium
ATCAAAAAAACCAACACTTTTGCTATTCTATGTATCAAAAAGGAGGTTTATGGAGAAATGACAATAATGAATATTAATTCATTACATTATCAAAACCACTTTCATGAATTTGTAATATATTGCGATCCAATATGTTTTGAATACTTATCTCGCTTTAAAAATAAATTTGATTATCCAAAAAAAGTTACTTTAAAACTTGCCTTTCCAGAGGTGTCGAAGCCTTGGCAATATTATAAAATTGAAACTATTATTGAAGCTTCTAAAAACGATCAAGTACTCATTGACGCAGATAGTGTTTGGCATAACGACCCGACCATCGATACAAGTAAGATAACTATATTTGTAAAAGCTTATAAAATAAAAGACAGCTTGGCAGAAAAAAGTATGCTTGAAAAAGTTTTCATAAACTCCAATGAACCAGACGACTTGCTTGTAAAAAGTGACTGGGGTAATTTCACGCATTATGTAACGGCCTTTCTTTCTATACCCTCGAGATTTATGTCAGAAAAACTTGCATCAAAACTCAGAGAGTACAATGATAAGATATTTTCCGCTGATCTTACATCTATTCATGACATTGTCGGACAAAATAGTATTAAAAGAATTTGCGAAGAGATTAGTGTTAATTTAGCACTACAGGCATTATATACATCTGATAATTTTGTTACACTACAGGACAACGGTGACCCTGGAAGTAAATCATTACTTGAGCCATTATACTACGGGTGTATCAATAATATTACAGAATAGCCAGCAATAATTAATGCAAAAATGAACCAAACAATAACTCACAAGACCTTAAAAAATGTTTCCTACAGCATGTTAAATTATGCATGGCCTATTGTGGCAGCTATTTTTATAACACCCCTAATCGTGGCTAAACTTGGTATAAAAGAATATGGTATATATATTTTTATAAGCACACTGATGGGTTTTGCTGGTATTCTAGACATTGGAGTTTCAACGGCTCTCAATAAATTTTTTGCAGAGAGATATAGTAAGGGTGACTATGCAGGAATGTCAGAATTGTTTAAGACGGGTAATAGCCTAATGCTTATAACTGGGTTTATTGGTCTTATAGGCATAACTTCATCTTTATACATAGGAGAAATACTGTGGCCAGACAAAGTTGCAGCTTATATGACTTATGTGCCCTCTTTTATATGTGCCGGTATACTCTTTTTGATAAATGTAATAATGACTCTATATATAATAGTTCCCAATGCCCTGCAACGTATGGACATAGAGGCAAAAATAGGTATGACTTTTTTTACATTACAGCAAATTACTATTCTTACATTGGTCGTCATGGGCTATGGAGTAAATGCTATCTATATATCATTAACACTTCTCACTCTGTGTTTTTATCTTTGGTACAGAAGACGTATCGCCTCTCTATTGCCTGAAGAATGCAAAGAAGCAATACATCAGTTTGGTTGGAATAAAAAAGAAATTATAGACAGTTACAGATTTGGTTTGGGGAATTTTGTAAATAACATAGCACGCACATCTATTTCTTCACTAGACAAAGTTGTCCTTCCTTTATTTATAGGACCATCAAATCTTACCTACTATAGTCTCCCTGGAAGTATTGCAAACAAAACACCAGGATTATCTACAGCTGTAGCAAATGTCATATTGCCCATGACGGCAGGATTTGAAAGTACAGGAGACAGAGAGAGGACAAAGACTCTCTACAAAAGATCCTTCCGCCTCATCACAATACCATCGGTAGCTATAACTATTACAATACTCGCCTTTCCTTACAAAATGCTTGAATACTGGATAAGTCCAGATGTTGCAGAAAAAGCCACTGTTACACTCATTATATTAGCTTGTACAAATTTTATTTTATCTCTCATTGGTCCACTTAATAATTTCTTTTTAGGACTTGGTAGACTCAAGGCTCTTTCAAAAGCTTCTATATCTACTGCTATACTAAATGCATTATTGCTTTTTGCACTATTGCCTACTATGGGCATTGAGGGTGCTGCTTGGGCATATCTCTTGAGTCTATCCCCTTATATTGTTTTATTCTATTGGACTGAATATAAATTTTTAGCGATTGAGCATAGAAGTAAATACTACATACTACTGATAGCTAAGCTAACACTTGTATCTGGACTCGTATTTATTTTTGACAGAATTATTTTATCTCCATATATAAATAGCTTCCCTTTAGTTCTAATAGCATCAGTTATTTCAGGGGCACTTTTTATGGGTCTATACTTTATCTTCGGATTCTTTGAAAAAGAAGATGTCAGGGATATCCGCACTTTTTTACACACAGTCATTACTAATTTAAAAATACGCACTTAATCTTAAAGACTTGTCCGTACCGTCATATGTATTATATTAGCAAGTCTTTTACCAACACTCACACTACTAAGTATCTTTCCACTTAAAATAGACCAGCAGCCAAAGCCGTGATTTATTATTTCAGCTACCCTGGCATCGCTTTGCTCTACATTGGCGAGAACCCCTCTATTTACCACCCTAGAACCAACAATCTTTGCATCCTTAAGTACAGGAAACCATTTGAGACTTTCTTTAAAAATTTTATCTGCGTTTGTTCTTTTCTTATTTTTATTTTTAAGTAAGCCTTTTTTAGGAACATAACGATCTAAAATAGATTCTTTTACGTGATATAGAGTAAATTCTTGAGGATTACCTGTTGACATCAAGGTGGCAAATGGACCGTCTATGACAGTTAGAGAAATCGGTTTAATAGGCAATTTTAAGACCAAGACCTCAGCTAGGTCTACACGTATAGGATAATGCTCAAAATTCATCCAACTCGCTATACGATTTATATTTGCATAGGTTGCATTTATAAAAAAATCAAAATTTTGTTTTTTTTCTTTATTTCCCTTTTGAGAGAAAACTACCTCTTTTTTTCCATCCTCAAGTATAGAACTGTGTAAAACATTGGTATTATAAAGAACTTTTATACTTGGCAACGAAGATATTCTTTCTTCCACTATTTTTTTCATTCTTTCGTGATTATAGCTAGCTTCATCAGCTCTTATAGATAAACTTATTTCTTTTTTATTTAGAACATCTTTACTTTCTGGAAACTCTTTTTCATAAGGAAGATTATTTGCTTTACAGAATTTTATAAAATCCTTAGCAGAGACAAGTGAGTCTTTTTTAGCCAATCCATAATATGTAGGAAAATAATCTATAGCTTTTTTGAAAACTTTCTCAAAATCAGCCCTAGATGAATGTATATCTCTTACCGTTTCAACACTTCTGGGATAGTGATAGCCGTTGTGGTGTCTAAAACAATTTACCAGAGTTGCCTCTTGCATAATATCTTCATTTTTTTCAAATATTGTCACATCACAAAATGAAGCAAGCTCACAAGCTACACTAGTGCCGAATATTCCACCACCGACTATTGCTACTGTTGGTCTAACTTTAGTCCATGTTTTTTTTATAGCTTTTTCAGCTATACATACCACACGGGATCCAACTGTTCCATCAGTAACAAGCTTGCTGTTTTTTATATCACCATTACTTAAATAATTTAAAAATAAAGATAATTCTTTTTTTATTAAATCTGTTTCTATTTCGTATTTAGATATCTTATCTGGCGCAGAACTTTTTATGTCCTTTTCTATTATTGTACGAGCAATAAAATCAATATCAATAACTTTATTTGTATATACAAATTGCAATGTCCTAATTCTTTTCTCTCCAGACCAACCAAGTGTAAAATTTGCATCACACCCATTTTCATAACGAATATCTACAATAGACAAACGCCCTTCAGATCTAGAGTGGATTATATTTGCTTTAGGCTTCCAGATAAAATCTACTACATCAAATAGATGCAAGAACTCCAAAGAAGGGTCTCTTTTGCTGTCAGTGCTCAAGGGATTAATAAAACTACCCTTAATCTTTGAAGGTAAAGGTTTGCTCCCCAACATTTTCTTTAACTTTTCAGTCAAAGGATCGTATCTGAAGATATGACCTACTGCGATTTTTCTGTTATATTTTTTAGCTAATAAATTTAACATATCAGCTTCTCTTGAATTGGTAGTTATGGGTTTTTCAATAAAAACATCTGCAAATTTTAGACATTTTGAAGCTATATCAGAATGTGTTTCAGGGGGAGTGACTATATCAACCACATCAATATTTTTTAATAAACTATCTGTGATTTTTGTGTATACCTTAACCCCCTGCTCATATTCTATTTTTCTTTTATTTTTTTCACTCGCAACCACTACCCCTTCGAGGATTATCTTATTTTCGCCTTGTAATTCCTTGAGTACACGCAGGTGATTTTGTCCAAATCTACCAGCCCCAATAAGCAGTATTCTTGGGGTATTTTTATTACTCCTAACGAGGGTTTTCATAAGTTTTTCAATAGTACCTTGGGTAATACCCTTAATCAAGACCCTTTATCTAACAAGGCTGCATAAAATAAGCTATAATGACGACTACACATGGAAGCAAAAATAAATCCAATTACCTTATTTTTTAACAAATATTTAACAATCTTAAGAAGAGGCTTTTATAGAAAAGTTTGGATGCGTATAACTGGCAATCTTCGCCCTGGAAGCTACCCTTTTGTTAGTGGTGATTCTTTTAGAGTTTTAGCCAAGTTTATTTTTGATGAAGAATTCACTTTTAAACCTGAGGATGTTCAACCAGGAGACTTAGTATTTGCCTCAAACACTCGTGCGCACGAATATATGCGGACTATTCATAAAGAAATAAAAAATCCTTATGTATTGTTGGTACACAATGGTGATGAATCTATAGACAAAGAGTTTGCAGATATGATCGATGATAAAATAATCAAATGCTATGCACAGGATGTAACTTATGAGCATGAAAAAATAGTACCGATACCAATTGCCTTTGAAAATGTAAGATACTATATGAACGGCATACCCTCAATGTTCAGACGTCTGAACAGAAAGATGCGACGCAACCCTCCTGTTAAAAAAGATAAAATACTATTTCGTTTTAGCATCTACACAAATCCGACAGAGAGAGTTCCTGCTCTAGAAATATTCAAAAAGCATCCTTTAATGGAGACTTTTTCGGAAATGTTACCTCCAAATCTACACCTTAGAAAATTGATGACTTATAAATTTGTAGCTTCACCTCCAGGAAATTCTATAGAGAGTTGTAGAACTTGGGAGGCCCTAGAGCTTCGCACTGTACCTATTGTAAAAGATTTTGTTGCCTATAGACACTTTGTATCAATAGGTCTACCTCTATGGATTGTAAAAGACTGGAAAGAGCTAGACGCCTACAAAACCCCAGAGTCTTTAGCTTTAAAATATAAAGAAATTATGAAGAACCCTAACTGGGAACCTCTAAGGATGGATTTTTGGATTAAGCAAATCAAAGAATCTCAAGAAAAAGCAAAATCAATGTAGATAAAGTTACATAAAGACAAGCTTTTAAAAGGCTTTAAAATAGCGTAGAATATCCCCGTATGAATAAAAACTCTATTTACGCCTTTGTAAAAAGTGTCACTCCCCCTTTTATCTTTTCAGCATTTAAGAATGGGCGCATATACGGCTATACCAGAAATATCGTGACGAAAATCCTTAAGGATAAATATGCCCCTAACTGGCACAAAGTGACTGCCGGCCCACTAAAAGGAGTAGAGCTCTACCTAGACCCCGCCGGTGAATGGCAAAAAGAAATGCTTGAGGGAAAGTACGATGATTTCTTTTTTGAATACCTAGAAAAAATAAATCTTTCTGGAAAAGTTGTGTACGACATAGGTGCGCATATAGGTTTTAGTTCACTTTTTTTTGCTAAGGCCGTAGGTCAAAATGGTAAGGTGATTACATTCGAACCAAATATTTTTAATATAGATAGAATAAAATTAATTTTTAGTAAAAATACAGAACTTTCTTCTAGAGTTCAATTGATAGAAGCTGCTGTATCAGACAAGGATGGTGAAGATGAGTTTATTTTCAGTAGCAATATAGATAATGGGACTAGTAGTGGTAGCTTCATAGGCGAAGCCCATACTATATATGATAAAGATTCTTATCAAACCGAAGGCGGATTCAAGTCTTCTAAAGTAAAGACGGTTAGAATAGACGATATGTGCGGAGCCTCATCTACTTCTACTGAGACGATACCTGAACCAGATGTTATAAAAATGGATATTGAAGGCTCTGAATATCTTGCTCTCGATGGTGCTAAAGACACAATATCAAGAAAAAGACCTTTGATTCTTATAGAAATTCACTCTATATTCAATATGTACAAAGTTGAAGAATTTTTAAGGGACCTCGATTATAAGCTTGAATTACTCAAAGAAGAGAAAGATGGTAGATGCTTTTTTGCAGCTAAAAGTGTAAAACTATAGTTTATTATAAAAAGCTATGCCAAATAAACTTTCCATAATAATCCCCTGCTACAACTGTGAAAAAACATTAGAGGAATCCCTAAACTCTTGTAGAAGGCAGAACCTTGACCTACCTTATGAAATAATAATGGTAGATGATGGTTCTACTGATGGTACTCGCGACTTAATAAAAAAACTTGCAGATGGTGACGGAGATATAAAGTACTTTTTTCACGAAAAAAATTTAGGTGGTGGAGCGACTAGAAACACCGCCGTAAAAAACACTTCTGGAGATATAATATTTTGTTTGGATAGTGACGATGTCCTTCCTGACAATGTATTACCAAAAATGATCTCTTTTATGAAAGCTCGAGAGAGCGATAGGGAGATTGATGGAGTGCTTTTTGAGTATACAAAATTCTTTAGTGGTTCTATAGATAATAAAAATGAAATTGTTAAAAACGCCACAGAAGATAGACCTGTACAAATATCTGACATGTTTAAGTCCGATAAAGGATTCTTGGTTCGTGTTAACTTTTTATACACAAAAAAAGCTTTTGATACTGCGGGAGGTTACCCTACTCATCACGGATTCGACACCCAAACTTTTGGTTTTCGTTTTTTATCAAAGGGATTAAAAGCTTATGTTTGTCCTGATACCTTTTACCTACACAGGAGAAATGAAAAACCTTCGTATTTTGATAGAGAATACGCCACAGGTAGACTCTCATATAATACTTACTTAATGTATGAAGATATATTGTTTTTGTTTTCTAAAAAAGTCATAAGTGGGATGCTTAACTTTAATATATTGAAGTACGCCAAGCTTGGAAAAAACAACCTAGAGAAAACTGTAAGCGGACTATTTCAAGAATTAGGTGAAGAGAATTTTTTTACAGAAAATTATGAGAACTTTCTTCTAACAGACGGTGAGAAGAAATACATTGAGAAAATTCGGGAATCAAATGAACCAATTGATACTTTTATCAAAGCTGTGTATGAATACAAAAACAAGAAAATCGGAGACGCCTATCTTAAATTTTCTGACTTACTAAAAACTTTCAGCGGGTCACGGATTTTGAAAATAAATGTTTTACGCTGTAATCTAAACTCAAATTTATCAAAAAAACCAGATACCGAAGCTTATGTAGAACTGACTGAAAAACCGCTTTATTTATTAAGCTTTTTGGCTTACTATGTTAAGGCTTTTAAATTACAATACCAAAACATGAAAACACTTAAAAAAATAAAGATATGGCTGAGTCGTTCATTCTGGGTTAGATCTATATATTTTGGACTATTATGGCTAAAAAAATACCCAATATTCCTCAAGGAGTACTTTGCTTTTAAACGTGCCTCTTCGGCTTCAAAAAACACTCGATTCACTCTCTCCTCAAAAAACTTCTTTCCTTGCCTATTTGATAATACTGGCAAGACTAATTTTGACCCTCACTACACTTATCACCCAGCTTGGGCTGCTAGAGTTGTCGCAGAATTAAAGCCATCTAAGCACATAGACATATCTTCTATTCTTCATTTTAGTACTCTTGTATCAGCTTTTGTACCGGTAGAGTTTTATGACTACAGACCAGCCGAGGTGAAGCTCCAAAACCTTGATTGCAAAAAGGGCGATCTTACAAACCTACCATTTGCCGACAACAGTGTGGAATCTATATCTTGTATGCACACAATAGAACACGTCGGCCTAGGTCGCTATGGTGACCCTATAGACCCAGATGGAGATATAAAAGCCATCAATGAACTCAAGCGTGTAGTGAAGCCTGGAGGCACCCTGATTTTTGTAACTCCTATGAGTGGTAATCCTCGTATAGAATTCAACGCACATCGTATTTATTCATACGATCAAATAATGAATCTTTTTAACGGTATGGAAATAAAAGACTTCTCTCTTGTACCAGACAACTATCAAGAAACTGGCTTGATTAAAAATGCAGATAAAACACTAGCTGATAGACAGTCTTGGGGATGCGCTTGCTTCTGGTTTATTAAAAAATAGAAAACTTGGTCGTTTTAGCACAAAAAGCTAAACTAAATATATGAATATCTTATTCCTCATCTTCAATCGTCCAAAAGAGACTCGTCAAGTATTTGAAGAAATAAGAAAAGCTCGGCCAGAAAAGCTCTTTATATCAGCTGATGGACCGAGACCAACAAAGATTGGAGAAAAAGAGATGTGCGAGCAAACACGTGAAGTCGCCAAGCTCGTAGATTGGCCGTGTGAATTAAAAACACTTTTTAGAGATGAAAATCTTGGTTGCAAAAAAGCAGTATCCTCAGGCATATCTTGGTTTTTTGATCATGTAGAAGAAGGTATTATTTTAGAAGATGATTGCTTGCCAGATCAGAGCTTCTTCCCTTTCGCAGAAACAATGCTTGAAAAATATCGTGCCAACGAAAATGTTATGCATATAACAGGTGGAAATTTTCAATTTGGAAATATTCGTGGCGGCACAGATGGTGGCGCGAACGGTAATACAAACGGTAACGCGGACTACTTTTTCTCTCATTCGATACATATTTGGGGTTGGGCTACTTGGAAAAGAGCTTGGAATAAATATGATGTAGAAATGTCTGACCTCGAACAAACTGTAAACTCTAGGAAAATACAGAGTCTGTTTAGCAATAAAGCAGTATCAGATTTTTGGATCTCCTTATTTAAACATATTAAAAATAAAAAAGTTGATACTTGGGATACTGCATGGGCTTATACGGTACTAAAGCATGGAGGACTTGCTATTAACCCAAATAAAAACTTAATAGAAAACATAGGGTTTGGCGACAATGCTACACATATGGGTGACAAAGACTCGTATATGCTTCAAAAGGCCGAGACACTAGATGTGACCAAACTGCGTCACCCTTCTATCATAAAGGCCGACAATGAAGCTGATATATTTGAGGTAAAAAAGCTATACATAAGACCTTGGTACACAAAACTATTGGCAAAAATCAAAAGCTTTATAGGAAAGAGAAAATAAGCTAGTATAAGTAGTATGAATTGTAAGATTTGCCAATCAGAAGCCAAGCTAGTAAAAACCCTCACTGTTAGAGAAGCTCATAAAGCTGAGTACTATTATTGCGACCACTGTGGTTTTATGTTTGTTGGAAATCCTACATGGCTAGAGGAAGCTTACAAAGAACCTATAAACATCACAGATACTGGCTATGTAATGCGCAACGTCTATCTATCAAGAAAGACCCTGATACTTTTTTATTTTATATTTGGTAAATCAAAAATCTATTTGGATTTTGCAGGAGGCTATGGAATGTTTACTAGACTAATGCGCGATTATGGTATGAATTTCTTTACAGATGATGCTTATACTACAAACCTATTTGCAAAAGGTTTTGAATATAAAGGTCAAAATAATCAGGCTGAGCAAAAAATAGAAGCTATCACTTGCTTTGAATGTTTCGAACATTTAGATAGACCGGCAGAAGATATATCTAAAATGTTTTCTATTTCCCCAAATATTTTCTTCTCGACAGTCTTATTACCAGAAAACGTTCCCCCTTCAGATGACTGGGAATACTACGGTCTCAACCATGGTCAACATGTAGCCTTTTACTCTAAAAAAACACTTGAGTATCTAGCAAAGAAACACGGAGTGAGTGTTCAAACAAATGGCACAAACTTGCATTTATTTACAAAAAAACCTGTTTCAAAATTTAAATTTCTGGCACTTCTATGGCTGACAAAAATTCAATTTGATATTTTTATAAGAAAAATACTCTCTAGTAAGACAGTCTCAGATCATCTCCTTCTTAAAAAAGAGGGTAAAAAATAAACACATTATGCTTAGAAATATCTTAAAATATTTCATGGATTCAATCATTGCATTCGAGTGTAAATTTGTACGTCCAGAAAAACATACTAAAAAAAGAGTTCTGATCTTGCGAAAAGATGTCTTGGGTGACTTTATAGTGTTCTCTCCTACTATGCCCTACTACAGAGAATTTTATAAGGATTATGAAATGACTATGGTCTTAAACACTATGGCTAGTGGCCTCGCTCCACTTTTTCATTATGTAGACGACATCATTTCTTACAATGGCAAAAAATTCAGAACCAGTTTTTTATATCGTAGAGCTTTTATGAAAAATCTAGCTAAGAAGGGATTTGATGTGGTAGTGCACCCTGTATACTCTCGAGAAACTATTGGCGACCTTATGGTAAAGATAACCAGAGCAAAAGAGACAATCGCTTTCAAAACTACCTACGACTACAACGATAAGCAATACACGAAAATAATAGAGGTGCCTGCTGATCTAGACGAAGTGTCGAGAAATATGGCTTTTGTATCGGCCATAGTAGGAAAAAAGTGTGAAGCTCATTTCCCTACTATAGATGTAAATCTTCTAGAAAAATCATTTACTGAAAATTTAAAAACTGAGTATGGATTGGTTAATAAAAAGTATTGCATTATATTTCCTGGTGCTGGTGCCTCTTATAGAATATGGCCACTTGATAAGTTTGCGGCTATTGCAGATTACATAGCGAGTAAAGGTATAACCCCTGTTATATGTGGAGGTTCCCCTTCTGAAGTAGAGCTTGGAGACAAGATTGTGGAAGCCTCAAAAAATAAAACAGCAATCATAAATCTTATCGGTAAAACTGGCTTCCCTAGCCTGTCTGTGATAACCCACCTAGTAAATGATTCTCTATTCTACTTTGGTAGTGAGACTGGTATATTACATCTTGCTGCTGCTATAAACATACCAACCATTTCTATACTTGGAGGAGGTCATTTTGGTAGATTTTTCCCTTACGGAGATCTATCTAGAAACAGAATAGTATTTGACCCTAAAATGCCAGCCACTTGTAAAAATGATGATTGGCGATGCTCTGTGCATCTAAAGTATGGGGAAATTGCGCCTTGTATAAAAAACATATCTGTCGAAGATGCAAAGATAGAAATAGATGCATTATTAAATATAATTAAAATTTAAATAAAAATACGATAATGATTATCACCAGATTATCAGGAGGGCTAGGCAATCAAATGTTTCAATATGCCGTAGGCAAAACTCTGGCGGACAAGCTCGGACAACCAATGAAAGTAGACATCAGTGGTTACGATACGAGAGTACAAGGAGATACCCCTCGTTCATATAGACTACAATTTTTCGAAATAAATACTGAAATAGCATCGCCAGAAGAAATACGCTCTTACAAATATCCACATGGAATAATCTCAAAAGGTTGGCGCTATTTAAAAAAGAAAATTTTTAGAAAATTTTATATGGACTGGCATCCAGAAATTGTCAAAAATACACCAAAGTACCTAGATGGTTTTTTCCAATCAGAAAAGTACTTTTTAAGTAATAGAGCTGGTCTATTGAAAGATTTTACTATTAAGCCTCAGTATATTTCTGATGAAGCGCTAGATTTCAAAAAAAATATAGAGTCTGTGCAAGATTCTGTGTCCTTGCACGTGCGTCGAGGTGACTACTTTGCAAACACAACAACCACAAAAATACACGGGGTTAATTTGTCTGCGTATTATCAAAAAGCTATTGCCTTGATTACTCAAAAAGTAGCTAACCCCCACTTCTTCGTATTTTCAGATGATATAGATTGGGTTAAAGAAAATATTAAAATAAGCGATGGGGCGGAAAATGTGACATACGTATCAAAATCACCTTCAGAAAAAGAACAGTTGCAAGATTATGAAGAGCTGGTTCTTATGTCAAAATGCAATCACCATATCATCGCCAACAGCTCATTCTCTTGGTGGGGCGCATGGCTCAACCCGAGCCATACCAAGATAGTCGTGGCGCCAAAACAATGGACCGTCAAAAATACAGATCATCCAAATATTATTCCAGACAATTGGATTAAAATTTAAAAATATATACAATAAGGCCCAAATGATCTCCACCATCATCACCACCAAAAACGGCTCGCCTTACATCTGCCGCGCTATAGACAGCGTCTTGGCTCAAGCTCCTGCGCTTCGAGCTCTATCGCCTTCTTGCGACCTAGAGCTCATCATCGTGTCTGATGGAAGCACTGACAACACAGCAAATGTGGTGCGAGAAAAGATAGCTGAAGTGATAAAACTTGGCCAAGCAAACGATGGTCAAATAAAACTCATAGAACTCAAACAAAACATTGGCCCCGGACTTGCCCGCAACTTGGCTATACTCGGCGGTGATGCTGAAGGACAAAGCTACCCCGAAGCCCGCGGTGAATACATTGCCCTACTAGATGATGACGATGTCTGGACCGACCCTAAAAAACTCGCCAATCAAAAAGTCTTCCTAGACATAGATGAAGACGTTGTACTTGTTGGCGCTAGCAAAGTTGAATTTGTAGCAGAAGATAGCAAACATATAAAATATTTCCTCGGTGAATGTGACGCATTGAAAGTACGAAAAAATATGCTGGTTTCAAACCCTGTCATCACATCATCTGTAATGTTTCGTACATCAATATTCAAGGGTGTTGGCGGTTTTGAAAACATGTATCTTGCTGAAGACTATGACCTATGGCTACGCATGGGACTTGTCGGACAAATAGTAAATATAGACGGAGCAGACACAAAGTACACTGTGCGCAAAGGTAATGCTTCAAACACCAGAGCACTCGAGCTCGCCAAAGCAGTACTTGGTATAGTCAAAATATATAGTGATAGATATCCAAACTATATTCCTGCGCTACTAAAAGCATACACTCGCATCACTCTATTCCATCTCAAAAAGTTTTTTTAACTCTTCTTCTGATACTGTTATTTTTGGTATTGGAGTAGACGAAGTATTATGATTATTCTGATTTGTATTTAATACTGGCGCTGATTCATTTTGGGTGTGAGTATAATTTTGAGTATTTGCATTAGTATGAACTCGGGCCTGATTTTGGGCCACAGTCTGATTTTGATTTTGGGACTCAGTGTGATTTTTTTTCTCTATTCTATCTGACAAAGTATCATTACTTATCTCATGTGAAGGATTGTGTTTTTTGTATTCAATTTTGTGTTCGACATGATTTTCACCACGACCTTCAACCTGATTTTCTTTTTTATTCAATTCTAACTCATTCACTTTATTACTTATATTTGCCCCTATTGTATTTTCTGTATTTCCACCAGCATTCATCACACTCAAAAGAGCTTCTCGTAGTGCAGCGACATTCTCAGGCTTTGGAGCTTTATTGTCCACCTTACTTTCAGTTTTTTCTACTTCAGGTTTTAAATAATTTAAGGAAATAGCTTTTCTAAATGCGTTCTCTCGCTCATTGTCTGCATCATTTTTTCTTTTTACATCTTCTGGTCTATGGCTTATACCACCCATATTAGCCGGTCTATTACGACTCTCATCTCGCTTTTCCTGTCGTCTTTCTACAGGTTTCTGTTGGGTCATATCTTGCCCGCCAATATTTCTATTATGAAAACTTGGAGCTATGGGCGGTCTGGTGTTTCCAATACCAGAACCATTCGCGCTAGCGCCAAAACCGGCAGGCGCACCTGCACCTAAGCCAGTACCAGTACTCGCACCACCATTTGGATTAGCTATACCACTACCGCCACTATTACCACCTGTATGACCAGAGCCACCCCTAAAACCCCCGTTTTGAGGTCTATTTTGGCTATTTGAGGGGTTATTTTGCCCGCCAGCACTATATCTATTACTTTGAGTATTATTACCTCCTGAAGGCTGGCTCGGGCGATTATTCGAACCGCCATTTGAACCATTACTTGCACCGCCGTTCATACCACCACTTGAACCGCCGGCACCATTAGGTCTAGCACCAACACCGGAAGAACCACCCCCTGCTCTACTGCCTCCGCCGCCATTTGCGCCACCACCTACAGAACCTCCGCCACTCTG
>CAYWQF010000018.1:0-9248 GCA_964460835.1 uncultured Candidatus Saccharibacteria bacterium
ACTTTGTATTTGCTCAGTGATGTCTTGTATTTTCTTGGCAATAGTCTTTGGTGTGATGCCATGCTCTTTGTTGTATGCTAGCTGTATTTCTCGACGACGATTTGTCTCACCTATTGCTCGCTCCATAGAGCCTGTCATATTGTCAGCATAGAGTATCACTCGCCCATCGACATTTCTTGCTGCACGACCAATAGTCTGTATGAGTGAAGTCTCTGAACGCAAAAAGCCTTCTTTATCTGCATCGAGTATTCCTATGAGTGACACCTCTGGTAAGTCTAGACCTTCTCGCAAAAGGTTTACACCGACAAGTATGTCAAACTTTCCTCGACGAAACTCTGTGAGTATTTGTATTCGATCGAGCGTTTGAATATCACTGTGAATATAATTGGTTTTTATTTTCTTTTCTTTGAGGTATTCCGTAAGATCCTCCGCCATCTTTTTTGTAAGCGTAGTGGCAATAGCTCGCTGACCTTTCGCTATCACTTTCTCAGCTTCTTGTATGAAGTCAAAAATCTGACCTTTGTATGCGACGCCGGAAGCAGAGGAAGCGCCATCAGTAGAAGCGCCGCCTGCAGTCACAGGCTTCACTTCGAGCACAGGATCTATGAGTCCTGTTGGACGGATTATTTGTCTTGCTATGTTTTCACTTTTTTCTGTCTCATATTTTCCAGGAGTAGCAGAGGTGTATATCATTTGCCCGACAATTTTTTCAAATTCATCAAACTTTAGCGGTCTATTGTCCGCAGCAGAAGGAAGACGAAAACCATAGTCTATGAGGTTTTTCTTTCGCGATGCATCGCCGGCATACATTCCACCGATCTGAGGTATAGCTACATGCGACTCATCTACTATAGTCAGAAAATCTGGTACAAGGCGCTCCACAAGCTTGCCGGTCTTTGCATCTTTTTCGGTGATTTTTTTATGAGGAAAATATGAAAGCAATGTATCTGGCGCTTCACCTGCAGACTTTCCAGAAAAATGTCGCGAGTAGTTTTCTATACCATTGCAATATCCAACCTCGCGAATGAGTGCGAGATCATAGTTGGTACGACGCTTGAGGCGCTCGGCTTCTATGAGCTTGCCTGCATCTACGAACTTTTTTAGCTGTGCATCGAGTTCATTTTTTATGTCTACTATCGCACGAGCTCTTTCATCTTCTGGTGTGACAAAGTGTTTTGCAGGAAAAAGGAAAAAAGAATCGAGCTCGGAAATAATGCCACGAGTGATAGCATCTATTTGAGTAATACTACTTATTTTATCTGCCAAAAAATCCACCTTATATATTACTCGCTCATTCACCGGCATTATTTCCATAGTGTTACCCACCGCTCGAAATGACCCTGGATTTAGATCCGCATTTGTTCGAGTGAAGTATACGGCTATCAAGCGTCTTATAAGCTCGGCTCTATCAGCTTTCATACCTTTCTCTATTTTCATATTTACTTTTTCATATTCTTCTGGAGAACCGAGACCATATATACAAGATACAGATGCGACGATGATCACGTCCTTGCGTGTCAGTAGAGCTTGTGTCGAAGCGTGACGTAAGCGGTCTATTTCTTCATTTATCTGCGCCTCCTTCTCTATATATGTATCAGAGTGAGATATATAGGCCTCTGGCTGATAGTAGTCATAGTACGATACAAAATAATGCACAGCATTGTTCGGAAAAAATTCTCGATACTCTTGAGCAAGCTGAGCGGCAAGAGTCTTGTTGTGAGCTATCACCAGGGTAGGTTTTTGTATCTGCGCTATAACGTTGGCTGCGGTAAAAGTCTTTCCAGATCCAGTCACACCCAAAAGAGTCTGATGTCTTAGACCTTTTTTGATTCCATCTACAAGGCTTTTGATAGCTGTAGGCTGATCACCTGCTGGTGCATACTCTGTATTTATGATGAAGCCAGCGTCACCATTGGTATTTTTAGGCTCTTTTTTTGAGGAATTCTTCATATCGGCATCATACTATATTTATGTGGATATCTCAAAAAAATTCATATTTTATTGAGCGGAATTTCATCCGCTTTTTTGTAGACTATTTGTATTAATAGTTTATTATTAACATATATTTATGCCTAAGGATTATATTACAAAAGAAGAATTTGCGAAGGAGATGAGCTTCATAAAAAAATTTATGGAAGAACAGCGGGTTCAGTTTGAAAGAAATGTTGGAGCTATAGCTGAAAACTTTTTAGATCAAGTAAAAATGCTAGCTGAGGGAGTCCAGATGCAGATAGAAAAGGTGGAGATGCTACGTATAGAAAATTCTTCCGAGCATCAAAATTTTGACATGAGAATAAATAGACTCGAATCTAAAGTTCTATTTGGAAAACGGAAAACTATCTAAAAGGCTGTACTTAAAACTATCTACTCTTCAAATACAAACTCAAAAAACCTTTCTTAAACTCCGCAAATCTTCCATCGAGCATAGCCTGACGCATTTGCTTCACAAGATTGATTGTAAAATATAGATTGTGCACAGTAGCGAGAGTTCCGCCGAGCATTTCTTTTGCACGAAAGAGATGCGACAAATACGCACGAGTATAGTTTTTACATGTATAGCACTCACAGCCTTCTTCTACTGGTGAAAAATCATCACCATATTTTGCATTTGTAATATTCATTTTACCAAGTCGAGTGAGCAATGTTCCTGTGCGACCATTACGAGTCGGCATTACGCAGTCAAATAGGTCGCAACCATTTTCTACTGCATCAAAAAGATCTTCTGCTTCGCCTATGCCGAGCAAATGCCGTGGCTTATTTTCTGGCAAAATCTCATTGACCCATCGCACAGCTTCAGACATATCTTCTTTTGCAAATGAACCACCAATACCAAAGCCATCAAAACCTACTTTTATAACCTTGCCGTCACCCTGACTGTCTTCTACATCGACAGTCATGTTCGCTAGCACTTCAGCACTTTCTTTTCGAAGCTTCTCATGTCGTCCACCTTGCACTATTCCAAAAAGGGCTTGTCTTTCGGCTATGCGATTGCCTGCGCCGTCGGAAGCGCCATCGCCAGCAATCTCGCCGGCACCATTACCCTTGTCATTGCGAGCTTTTAAATGATATGCGAGCGATTCTTTTGCCCAACGATGTGTACGATCTAGAGATTCTGCCTGATAATTGTAAGGCTCGTTTGGAGAAGTACATTCATCAAAAGCAAAAATAATATCCGCACCGAGATTGTGCTGTATTTGTATGGATTTTTCTGGAGTAAAATAATGCACACTACCGTCTATAATAGAACGGAACATCACACCATTGGCATCTATCTTTGCAGGAGCCATCACAGGAGCATCAGTGTCACGGGCCGAAGCAGGGCTCGCTGAATTTTCGGAATTTTCTGATGCAGAGCTGATTTGTAGCTCTTCATCGCTTTTTCCAGATTTTGTAAACTTTGTAATATTTTTTCCAAGCGCCACACCAAGTGAAAAAACCTGAAAGCCACCAGAGTCTGTCATGGTCGGACCAGACCAATTCATAAACTTATGCAGACCTCCTGCCTTCGCCACTAGCTCGTCGCCAGGCTGAAGATACAAGTGATATGTATTGGCAAGCACCACTTGTGCACCAGCATCTTTGAGCATTTCCATAGTAATACCCTTCACTGTTGCCTTTGTACCTACTGTCACAAAAGCTGGAGTCTCTATGTCTCCATGAGGCGTAGTCAAAACACCAGCACGACCAAGTACGCCTGGTATCTCGTCACTGAGTTTTTTATTTATAGAAAATGATATTGGGGATTTCATTTGTGAATTTAGAATATACAAAATATAGGGTTAGAGCAAATTATTTCTAAAATTAAATAAAAAATAAAAGCCCGTTGGTGTAAAACACCGCGGGGCTCCTTGTGAAGTTTTCTAGGCCACTCCACTAGCCAAAGCGCTCAATGCCACCTACCATTTGGAAGTTCCTCTGGAAAAGGTTGACCGCAGACACTCCAATAAGGGACTCTGTTGTTTTTGCAATCAAACAACAGGATCCCATCAAAGAGATACTCGTCAACTTTTTTCTTGAGCCGATTCCACATGAGTAGAATTTTCAGATAATCACCGTCAGGAAATTCTCCCTTGAGACGATAAATGTCTCCGATCAATGAATAGTAATCACTAGCTGGGTCTGGATCCGTATTGTATCTCCAGACTATCAGCAAGTGGTGACCAGTTCCATGGAGATCGTGATACTCAAAGCCGCGGTATTCCCAAGGTGCAGTGTAGCGACCGTCGGGCACCATGTCCCAAGTACCAAAATCCCAATTCTCGCCACTTATAGGTGGCGGCATCTTTGTCAGCTTACTCATAACTATTCCTTTCTGTTTTTGAGGCAGAAGGATTTAGTTATGAACTTTTAAAAAATTCTTTTTAAATGAGCTTTTGCTATCGGGTTGTTGCTTTCTACATGATAGACACCGTGGCCTACCACTGATTTAAGAGCAGTGAAACAATACTATATTTATACAGTATTGTCAAACTCAGTGGCGGAGCCATCTAAGTTTATTTATTCTCTCTATTTTCAGTAAGAACTTTTTTATTTAACAAAAATACTCTTATTCTATCCTTGATATCCAAAACCCGAGTGACGGCAGGATCTTTCGATACATTTATATTTATATCCTTGCCCCTTCCTTTAGGTACGTAAAAAGTTCTTAGGGTACCTGGCATTATTTCATGATATCTAGCATTTATGTCTTCAAATCTAACTTTCTGCAATATATTATATATCTCCTCTAAATCATTACTTTTCTCTACTTCACTTATAATAGGAGTATACAAACTTTCATAATATTCTTTAGCAGAAGCTTCATCATTTTCAGTAGTAGCTAAAAAGTCAATCATTTCTTGCAATTGAATTTTTAAGGACTTTTTTACTTTTTCCATAGATTCCAATGATTCGCCACCTTGTCCTTCAGAATCAATATCTTCGGGTCTTATAATATAATTAATTAAATTTTTCTTTCTATCTTTTATAAAAGGCTCGATATCTACTTTTACAGCACCGTCTTTATCAAAGTGAATTGGTAATTCTTCTTTTTCTCCAGTAGTTGGATTTTCAAATTTATACATAGTGCAATTATTATACCACTATAAAAACAAACCGCACCTTTATGGGGTACGGTTTTGCAATACTATCGAAGATAACTCGGAAGTGGCGCTGACGCTGGCACATAGTTCGCGTAGCCTATTCCAGCCATCTGAGTAACACTACTTGGCGGATAGTCAAAGACATGTGACGCCAAGGCAAAGAACTGTATAGCTGCGTGTTCAAATGCGTGAAATACATCTGGCATAAGAACACGTATAGCAATGAGACCGATCACGAATCCAATGGCTTTAAACATGGATAGGGATTGGGAAGGTTTTTTAATCGCTGTGCTGACGAAGCACAGTGTCGGCTCATTGCCAACATCCTCCCCTAGCGAGAACCGAACTCAAGAAAAATACCGCTCACGAGGAGCGGTATTTGAGGTTTGGTCATTGCCGTTCCCGTTAAGGAAAGATGTTTTTAACATTCTTTGTCAATGACCTTGACGCAGACATTATAACCTGACTTATTGTGAATTGCAAGTGAAATGTAGAGATAAAAAATGACACCCAAGGCTCTAAAACAAAACCTTAAACCCCCTCATTAAAAATTGCGTTCTTTTTTAGGAAATTCATTATTTTTACAGCATCGCCTTCTCTGTCATCGCTCTTGAGTAAGACTATCACCACACTTCGCTTGCCACCTTTTGCCATAGTGACGTCGAATAGAGATACACCTGTCTTTCGTGACTCGTCTATATATCCATTTTTACCACCAAGGAATGTATCGTAGTTTAGAAAACGATTTAGATTGTTCCATTGATGTTTTAGGATCGCATAGTTTCGTACACGAGTCATATCATATATGACGGGTTTATTTTGATAAATATATCTCGCGAGTTTCAAGAGATCGTGCACACTAGAAACATTTTTAGGATCGAGACCGCTCGGATCTTCATAGTATGTATCTTTCATGCCGAGTTCTTTAGCTTTTTTATTCATCTCTGCCAAAAACTCTACATGCCCTGCTGGATATGCATCGGCTATCACTTCAGCGGCGTCATTACTAGAC
This sequence comes from uncultured Candidatus Saccharibacteria bacterium, assembly GCA_964460835.1. Lineage (GTDB taxonomy): Bacteria > Patescibacteriota > Minisyncoccia > Phycocordibacterales > CAIZLB01 > VEQN01. The sequence goes on from CAYWQF010000018.1 coordinate 6,094, forward strand.
TCCATCAAAAGTGGATACATCAAGTCATATAGACGAATCTTCTCACCGAGTACTAGAGAACCTTGGGCGCCATAAGTGTTATAAGAATCGCGAGATACTATCGCCATTTTTTGCAAATCCATTTTTTCTTCAGCTACAAGTCCTGTCATAAGCTTTGACACAGAAGCTATCGGGGCTACAAGGTCTTGATTTTGCTCGAGGATAATCTCGCCTGTTTTCAAATCAGCAGCTAGAAAAGACTTTGCTGTCACTCGAGGAAATGAGCTAGCGTTTTGCACTCGATATTGATTGCCTGCCTTGCCATTGTTTGCATTTATATTTCCAGCATCATAAGTAGCATTAGCGTCATCTATATTGTCAGCATCATCAGAACCAAGATTTCTGTCGGCGTCACTAGAGCTATTTTTTTCGGCGTCACTGGTACCGGCGCCAGATGTACTGCCGCGCCCATTAGCACTATTTGTAGCCAAGTTGCCACCATCACCTTTTATGTATGCAGAAACATAGTCAGAAACACTGACACCATCTGGTCTATTGAAAACAATATCTCTTACAGCCAAGACACTTTGAGTCAAAAAAGACATGAGCGACACACCGACAATGATTGCAACAGCCCCCCATTTTATATAAGTAGCGCGAGTAGGCTCACTATGAGTATCAGTCTTTATCATGCGAAAATGATACGAAGGTTTTTGTGTTGGCGAAACCGAAACATCTTGTTGACCTTGCATTTGATACTGACTTTGCAGAGCTTTAGCCGTACGCTCACTGAGCGAAGCATTAAAATCGTCCATATTATTTACCTCCATATTTTCTAGGTTATTTTTCACGTCTTGATCTGGCATCATATTACGCTCAATTATACACTACTTGTACTTGTTGCCTCAACACCTCCTTTTAGTCTATAGAAAACTTTATTACTAAATCTGACATCTATGTATTCAAACTGTTTTGCTTTTGAGAAAATAGATGAAGACAGCGCAGATTTTAGATTTGCCAAAGATTCTTCAAAAGGTCTTTTGTCCGAAAATATTATTCGCCCATTATTTTTCAATTTAAAAACAATACTCTCACCTTTTTTGAAATAAATATCTGTAACCACCATACTGATGGTGCCACTTTGTGTTTGTATTGCTTTTGCACTCGCCATCATTCCTTCAAATAAGTCTTTAGTAAAGACAGTTTTTGTTAATGGCTTTGGACCGACAATATCATCGTTTCCGTGCAGAGTGATAAGCTCGGCGCCAATACTGCTTTCTGTACTAGAAGCATTTGCCGGATCATATATATATGAAGTCTCATCTATATAGAAACAGTCTACGGCGGCACACCATATAGCCATAGGTTTTCGCTCTTCTACAACCACGTTTAGTATATGCATTCCATCTGTGTCTATTTTTACTCCAGCTATTCTTGGATATTCTTTAAGAATAAATTCTGAAATCTCTTGTTTAGGATAGATAAGAGCATTTCTTTTTGATGCAATTCCAAAATATTTTTTATCCAAGATACTGTTTATCTTTGTTTGAAGTTCTGTCGCTTGTACTGATGAATTACCAACGACTACCACATTTCTTATAGCGAGCTGACTCAACCAAGATAGCCAAGATACGGCAATAAATATTATTAAAAGTATTACTAGATTAAAAATCAGCCGAAGAGTTCTTCTTTTACGTCGTCTTTTTACTATTGATTGAGATTTTAAAAAATCTCTTGAAGAGCTATGCATTATTTTTATTTCAATGTCACATTATATAAATGTGAGGCTTAAAACCCTAACCGTTACCGTCCGCGCACCCAACGTTGTCAAAAACTATTTTTTTCCAATAAACTCCTGTCCACCCATATACGGTCTGAGTACCTCAGGAATTTTTATTGAACCATCTGCTTGTTGATAGTTTTCTACAATAGATACCAAGAGTCTAGGTGTAGCGGCGGCAGTGTTGTTGAGTGAGTGAACAAAACGAAGAGTATCTGTCTCGTCTCTATATCTTATATTTAGACGACGTGACTGAAAATCGTGGAAATATGAAGCTGAGTGAGTCTCGCGATATTTATTTTCTGAAGGCACCCAACACTCTATGTCGTACTTTTTTACCTGACCGAGACCTAGATCTCCTCCGCAAACAACGATGACATGGTAAGGCAGACCAAGTGCCTGCATAAGCTCTTCACTGTTGTTTGTAAGTTCTTCGTGAAGAGTTACTGACTGCTCATGATTTGCCTCACAAAGTATCACCTGCTCCCATTTATAAAACTCATGCACTCGTATGAGACCTCGAGTATCCTTGCCGTGACTTCCCGCCTCTCGTCTAAAACATGGAGAAAAAGCGAGTATTTTTATAGGCAACTTTGACTTGTCTATATTTTCATCTCCATAATAACTCATTGTCGCCACCTCGCCTGTACCAGATAGAAAATCGCCATCTTGTGTTTTGTATAGATCTTCTTCACCTTGTGGAATGTAACCTGTACCCATAAGAGTCTCTCTTCGCACAAGTGATGGCACCATCATTGGCTGAAAACCTTTCTTTATAAATGACTCGAGAAGATATTGCCACAAAGCAAAGTGAAGTCGCACCGCATCATTTTTCAAAAAATATCCGCGAAAACCTGCAACCTTTGTACCTCTATCAAAATCCACCATGTCATGTGCGAGCATCAAGTCTATGTGACTTTTTGGTTCAAATGTAAACTTTGGAATTTCACCCCATGTTCGCACTTCTACATTTTCAGCATCTGTCGCACCTTCTGGTACTGACATGTCTGGCAAGTTTGGTACAGCAACCATCAGTAGTTGCCATTCTTTCATCACTTCTACGAGTTTTTCTTCATCCGCTTTTGATGATTCCTTCACAACACGCATCTCTTCTATGAGTCTCTGGCGAGTTTCTTGATCGATAGTCGCTGTGATCTGTGTACTCACTTTGTTCTGATCTGCTTTTCTTGTTTCAATAGCTGTGAGGAGCTCACGTCTTTTTGTATCTACTTCTATAAGTCGCTCTACATCAAAATCTATGTGTTTTTTTCTAGCACCGTCTTTTATCAAATCTTTATTTTCTCTGATGAATTTTATGTCGAGCATTTTGGTGTTTGGTGTTGTGGAATTTTTTAAATCTATTTTAAGCTTTATTTTCCGGCAAAAAATATCAAGA
>CAYWQF010000018.1:9258-13917 GCA_964460835.1 uncultured Candidatus Saccharibacteria bacterium
ATAATACCAGATAGCTATAATTTAGCCAATGAAAATACAATATATAACAAGCGACAAGCTACCTTATTTACTAAAAGAAATACCCGACAAGCCAAAAGGACTCTATATATTTGGTAACGCCGAGCTCCTCAACAACCCCGAGCTACGTTTCCTATGTATCATAGGTTCCAGGAAGCACAGCGCATATGGCGAAGATGCCTGTCGTGAGCTCATATCGGCACTAGCCGGCAAGCCTGTGGCTATAGTCTCTGGGCTTGCACTGGGCATAGATGGTATAGCCCATCGTACCGCACTCGAGTACGGACTACCTTGCGTAGCGGTACCAGGATCTGGACTTAGCCCTGATATATTGTATCCACGCTCACACACTTACTTGGCCGAAGAGATAGTCGAGAAGGGTGGAGTACTCTTGTCTGAATACGAGCCAGATTTCCGTGCGACCCCTTGGACTTTTCCAATGCGCAATCGCATCATGGCAGGACTCTCTCATGCCGTACTCATCATCGAGGGCGAACATGACTCTGGCACACTCATCACTGCTCGTCTTGCACTCGACTACAACAGAGATGTACTTGCACTCCCCGGCTCTATTTTTTCTACAACATCAGAAGGTCCATTGTCGCTCATCAAACGTGGTGCAGTGCCTATATGCTCTGGCGAAGATCTACTCGAGGCACTTGGTCTTGGTGATAGTAGTGAAGCTGGTGACTGCATAGGTGCTGGCGATAACAACAGCACAACACTGCGAGATGCACCAGAAAAAAGCGAGCTGTATAGAAACTGCTCCGAGGAAGAGATGCTTATTGTAGATGCTCTCAAAAATCCCACCAGTCGCGATGAGTTGTGGAATAAAATTAACGAGGGAGACTCAGTACGCCGGCTAACAAAAATATCCTTCAGTAAATTTCAAGTTATTTTATCTATGTTAGAAATACGTGGAATGATCACAGAAGAGTACGGTTTTATTAGATTAAATAAAAAGAAAAAATAACACAAAATTTGTCAAAATAGCAAAACTTGTGTAATACTAGCCCTACAGCTTTATGAAAAAAACTAAACTCCTCATAGTAGAGTCTCCTGCAAAAGCCAAGACTATTAACAAATATCTTGGTGATGAATACAAAGTAGTAGCATCTGTGGGACATATACGAGACCTACCAAAAAGTAACAAAACAGCCATCGATATCGAAGGTGGTTTTGTGCCGCGTTATGTTGTGTCTGTTGGCAAAGAAAAAGTCATACATGAGATAGCTCATCTCGCAAAAAATGCTAGTGAGGTAATACTCGCATCCGACCCCGACCGTGAAGGAGAAGCTATTGCTTGGCATGTAAAAGAAGCGGTAGGTCTTAAAAATCCAAATCGAGTAGTCTTCCACGAGATCACAAAAGAGGCTATTGAAGAAGCGTTGTTACATCCACGCAAGATAGATGACAATCTACGCAAAGCTCAAGAAGCGCGTCGTGTCCTCGATAGACTTGTAGGTTATGACCTATCAGGACTTATTTGGAAAAAAGTGCGTTATGGCCTATCCGCTGGACGAGTACAGTCTCCTGCACTTCGTATCATCATGGAACGCGAAAGAGAGATTCGCGCATTTAAACCTGAACAATTTTTCACCATAGAAGTAGATGCTGAAAGTAAAAAAACAAAAGGACCATTTACACTCACTTGCACAAAAGAGCCGAAGACAAAAGATGAAGCAGACAAGATTGTCGCTGTAGCTCGGGCAGAAAAATGGATTGTGACTGGTGTAGATGAATCTAGTGTGAAGCGTTCACCAAAGCCTCCATTTATCACATCTACTCTGCAACAGACAGCGAGTACTCGTCTTGGTTTTTCTCCGTCACGAACAATGGGCGTGGCGCAAAAGCTTTATGAAGCAGGACATATCTCATATATGCGAACAGATAGTGTAAACTTGAGTAAGACTGTCATCGCCGAAGCTATGACTACTATCGCTCGAGAGTTTGGAGATGGATTTGCCGAAGCTCGTGGCTATGCCTCAAAGAGTAAGAATGCGCAGGAAGCTCACGAAGCGATACGTCCATCACATGTATCAGTAGAAAATGCAGGAAGCAATGATGATGAAAAAAGACTGTATCGATTGATACGTGCTCGAACTCTAGCATCACAAATGAAAGATGCGGAGCTTTCAAGAACAAAGATCACAGCAAATGTTGCTGGTACTGACGCCGGAAGTAAGGCTGGTGAAAAAATCCCAGACTTCACTGTCACAGGTAGTCGAGTGAAGTACGAAGGTTGGCTACGTGCCGATCCTGATGCTCGAGGTGAAGATGTTGAGCTTCCAAAAGTTGCGCAAGGTGAAGAGCTAAATATTCACGATATTCGCAATACTGAAAAATGGACTGAACCACCCGGCCGATATACAGAAGCTGGTCTCATTAAAGAGCTTGAAAAAAGAGGCATTGGCCGACCTTCTACTTATGCGAGTATTATACGGACACTCGAAGAACGAGAGTATGTGACAAAGACAAATAAGTCTCTTATACCTACTGACACAGGAGATGTGGTAAGTAGTTTTCTCGAAGACAATTTTAAACAATATATAAGTGACGACTTTACTGCCGAGATGGAAGACAAACTCGATGCAATAGCTACAGGTGACGCAGAGTATGTAAAAACTTTGCGAGATTTTTATGGACCATTTACAAAAGAAGTAAAAGAAAAAGACAAGCTCGACAAAGCGACTATACTCGGTGACGCTGATGCGAAGTTCAAATGCCCTACTTGTGGTGGCGCAATGATCATCAAGCTCGGTCGTGGTGGCAAGTTCTTGAGTTGTGCACGATATCCTGACTGTAACGGAGCACTCACTATAGATGGTGAGGAGATCAAAGGTGACACACCTATCGGATATGACCCAGAAACAAAGCTCCCTATCTTCGTGAAGACTGGTCGTTTTGGTCCTTATGTACAGCTCGGAGACGCAGAGACTTTGGCAAAATATGCGGCGGAAAATCCTAGTGTGGCTGATGAAGCGGTGTCTGAAATGGTTGCCGAAGTAGTCGCACCAGATACAACTATAGATGCAGAAAAATCTGTCAAAACAAAAAAGCCTGCGAAAGCTAAAAAACCAGCAAAACCAAAGAAAGCAAAAGCTATAAAACCTCGTATGTCGAGTATTCCAAAAGGAAAAGATATATCATCTGTGACAGTAGAAGATGCGCTTGTATACCTATCACTTCCACGAAAGCTTGGCGCACATCCAGATACTGGAAAAATGATATCGGCAAATGTCGGCCGTTTCGGACCATATATAGTGCATGATACAGACTTCCGATCACTCAAAGGCGAAGACAATCCTTACACTATTACTTATGAACGCGCAGTAGAAATACTACGCGAACCAAAGAAAGTGAGCACACGAGGAAGATGGGCAAAAAAGAAGCTGGCGGAGGAGAAGTAAAAAACTAAATACTAAAATTCTTTATCGAATACAGCCCCTCATCTTCTTTTGAATCTGAAGGAGTTGAGTCATCTATCGGAGTAGAATTTTCCGCCGTAACATTATCGCCAAAATCTGCGTTGGTAGCATCGGTATCATCTGCACTATTTTCATTTTCGCTCGCAGGCATATTTCCAAATATTTTTTGTGCTTCATTTTGTGAAATTGTGCCTACACTTGCACTCATACTATTTGCACCACCTAACCCTGCGCCAACAAAAGGCGAACCTTGTTGCTTCTCTATTAGGTCCAAAATATGTCGCAAGTCATCATTGTTGAGGAAATCTATAACCACTCGCCCACCTTTGTCACGAGTCTCTATGAGCACACGAGTGCCGAGCGCGATGTTTAGCTTATTTTCAAGCTCGCGAATCTCTGGGTCATGAAGTTCTGGATCTTTCTTGCGAGCACGATCTACAGCAATGCGTCTTGCAAGTTGCTCTGCCTCACGCACAGTGATTTTTCTAAAAACTATTTCTTTAAATAATGTCTCCTGCTCCTCAGGTCTATCCACAAGCATCAAAAGTGGACGAGTATGTCCTTCAGAAATCTTTTTCTCAGAAAGTGCCAAAAGCATATGCTCTGGAAGTGCGAGTAGACGAATAGTGTTGGTTACGTATTCACGGCTCTTACCCATTTTCTCTGCAATCTGTACATGCTTTAGACCAAACTCATCTGATAGTCGTTGAAAAGATCGCGCACGATCCACGGCGTTTAGATCCTCACGCTGAAGATTTTCTATGATAGCGAGCTCAAGCTTCACACGAGCATCGTCTTCTCCAGCACGGATGATAACTGGTGCTTGAGAAAGTCCTGCAAGCTTTGATGCACGTAAACGTCGCTCTCCAGATATCAGCTCGTACTGTGTCGCAAGTCCCCCGTCTTCTTTTATAATCTCCCGACGAGTCACCACTAGAGGCTGAAGAATACCGTACATACGTATAGACTCCGCAAGGTCGCGAAGTGCATGCGGATCAAACTCACGACGAGGCTGGTACGGGTTTGGCACTATCTTTTCAAGCTCTATCCAAAATATAGAGTTGTTGAAATACTGAGACTTTTGCTCGGTCTTTGAGAGAGTCTTGGCTACTTCGGCATAGCTAATAGCCGCAGAGTGCTCATTTGTAGGCTGTTGCGCTGGTGTTTGTATTGGTTGTTGTGCAGGCGATTGTATAGGCTGTTGCGCTGGTTT
>CAYWQF010000019.1:0-13800 GCA_964460835.1 uncultured Candidatus Saccharibacteria bacterium
TAGTTATAGACATGGGTTAGATAATAGCACCAGTTTAGCCTTTTTTAAAGCACTTTTAATATATCTTAAAAATGGGACGGTGGTGGCGGAACAGGGATCCTAAAGCATCCCTAAAAACTCCGCCTCAGACAACACTCGCACCCCGAGCTCCTCTGCCTTGTCAAGCTTTGAGCCAGCTTCTTCACCGGCGACGACAAAGTCTGTATTTTTTGATACTGAGCTAGAGACCGAGCCACCCAGCTCTTTTATCTTTGCCTTAGCAGTATCTCTATCCATGCTAGAAAGCGAACCTGTAAGCACGACTGTCTTTCCTAAAAACGGACTGCTCTCTCTAACTTTTGCACGTTCAACTTTTGTGACAGTGACAAATTTCAAAAGTGCATATAGCTGTTTTATATTTTCTTTATTATTAAACCAATCAACAATAGACTGTGCCACCACCTCTCCTACTCCTTCTATAGCAGTCAGTGCACCAACAGCAGTCTCTTGAAACTTTGTCGTACGTGCCACGACACCAGACTCTGCACATACAGCAGACATCAGCGACTCGAGTGAATGAAAATGATTTGCAATATCTTCCGCAGTCTCCTCACCTACATGATTTATAGACATTGCAAATATAAATCTAGCCAGACTAACAGTGCGAGCTTTTTGTATGGATTCCAAAAGATTGTTTATGGATTTTTCTGCAAAGCGTGGGAGGTTTATGAGATCACCTTTTTTAAGAGTAAAAATATCATCGTAGGTAGACACTAGATTATTTTCTACAAAAGCATCTATTTGTTTTGGACCGAGGCCGTCTATATAAAAACATTTTTTAGAAACAAAATGGTAAAGTTTGCGACGATGCTCAGCGGCACCACCTCTATATACACATCTATATGCCACTTGCCCAGGGACACGCTCTATACTTCCATCCCCTCCACACTCTGCTACATGTGAAGGAAATTCAAACACCGGCAAACCTTTTGACGGGCGAAGTTCTGTGAGCACTTTCATTATGTCGGGAATAACATCGCCAGCTTTTTGTAGTATTACTGTATCGCCAATGCGGACGTCGAGGCGTCGTATCTCATCTTCATTGTGAAGCGTGGCACGAGATACCGTACTACCCGCCACCTCTACTGGTCGCAAGTACGCTACAGGAGTGATTACTCCTGTACGACCAACTTGTAAACGAATATCCTCCACCACTGTAGTCACCTGCTCTGCTGGAAACTTGAAAGCAATGCCAAAACGAGGTGCTTTGCCTGTGTAGCCGAGAGCTTCTTGATATTTTATTTCATTTACTTTTACTACCACACCATCAATCCAAAAATCCTCTTTCTTTGAGCGAGTTCTCCATTCATTCCAAAAACCTAGAACTTCATCTATATTTGCACAGACTTTGGCGTTTTTGTTTACCTTGAAACCAAGCTCTTTCAAAAATGCCAGTTCTTCACTTTGGCGAGTGCCTTTAAATGCATTGGAGTTTTTATCATCTTCTATGTACGCCAAGTCATATATAAATGTATCGAGTTTTCGTGAAGCAGCAATGCGTGGGTCAAGCTGACGTATAGATCCAGCGGCAACATTTCGAGGGTTGGCGTACGGCGGAAGTCCTAGCTTTTCTTGCTCTTTATTTAATCTTTCAAAATGTTTTTTAGACATCCATATTTCGCCTTCGGCGATAATATTTTTTGGCACGGCGCTTGGTACGCTACTTACAGCACTTTTATCACCATTAACACCCCTATCTTTGGGCGCATGCAAAACAAGTGGCACAGACTCTATGGTGCGCACATTTGCAGTCACATTTTCGCCGACCTTACCGTCACCACGAGTCGCCGCACACACGAGTTTGCCGTCAACGTATTCTAATACTATCTTTAGGCCATCTATTTTAAGCTCACACACATAAGTCGGATTTGGCACGCGCGCAGTACCTACTTCACCAAAAGCCTCTTTTACAAAACGCTTCACTCGAGTATCGAAGTCTCGCATGTCTTCTTCGGTAAAAGCATCGTTGTATGACCATTGCGCTACTTTGTGTGGCACTTTTTCAAACTGCTTCAAAGGCTCACCGGCTATACGCTGCGTCGGCGACTCACTCGACACTAGCTCTGGATACTGTTCCTCTAGCTCCGCAAGCTCACGCTTCAAAGAGTCCAAGGCTTCTGTTGGTATATCTTCTTTGTCTAAAACATGATAGTTATATCTATGTTTTTCAATAGAAGCACGTAGCATATTTACACGCTCTATTGTCTGTTTATCGACCTTTGGGCCTACACCTACTTTTTTATCCGCTTTTGTATCCATATTGAAAATACTATATCACTTTATAGTTTAATAGTTGAGTCTCACGGCTCGCTCGATAGTTCTTATACTATCAGTCACCACACAACCATCGTCTGTAGAAACCACACCAGCACCATAGTTGCCACTGTATGGAGCATTATATCCTCGAGAATCTATCACTGTCTTTTGCACAGGAATCATTTGTGAACCGACTTGTAGTACCGCATACCACTTGGATACAGTCACTTTTGCACAAGCCTTTCTTTCAAGATTTTGATTTTCAGCGGGTACGGTATAGTCAATAAAGAAAGTGGTTGTGGCGCTATTTAAATCTGGTGCTATATCTTTTTGTAAACTTCCAACTTTTCCATTTGCGGTGACCCCTCCTGTACCACAATATATATCTATGCCAGATGTTGGTGTACTAGTAGAAAATGAGCCTTCAATACTCGTAGACCCATCAAGATTTTTTCTATCCCAATACAAAGCACATTCTGCTCCACTATCAGCTGCGTAAAAAGCTACCTGAGATTCTTTTCCTGTATTAGAAAATATAAGTTGTTTCAATAAAATATTACTCAAAGATAATCCTATAGAAAGAAGTAATGATGAAAGAACTACAGCCACAAATAAAGTGAAGCCTTTTTGATTTATTTTTGTATAAGTTTTTTTATGCATATTTTTATGTCTGTGGTAATTCTAGTTGCCAGTTGTACAATCGCTCATCTATTGTCACAGAGTTTGTTATGGCCGCCGTATTCCAAAAAACCTTTACTGATACTCTCACCTCTCTTTTTGCATCATCGTCTCCTGGAACCTTCGATAAAGTTATTTCTCTAGTAAATATAGAATCTGTTGGAACAGATTGTACAGACTCGCCATAACCATACACACGATTTTCTGCATCAAACCGCAAAGGAGGACAAACCATGTCGCCTACAGATGTACACTTCTTTAAAACATAACCTGTATTTGTACGGATTAAATGTGCTTTGATATTGGCATTTGAATTCAATTCATTTAAAAGAGCTTGCGCACCGTCAGCCTGAGCATCACTAGTGCTTATACCAGATAGCCAATCAGCCGAGCTTAGCTGTTGTAGGCCGTTCATGTCTCGTCTATTTTTTATGTATTCCACAGCCTCTTGAGCTAGATAGTGAGCCGTCACCTGATCACGAGCAAAGTACGAAGACTTCAAAGACTGCGAAATGATAGCTAGTGGGCCTGTCAAAGCAATAGCGAGTATGGATATAGCCACCAGTGTTTCTACTATCGTAAAGCCCTTACTAAAGCCTCGACTTTTTTGCATATTAGTCGCCCTTGCTATGTGCGCCGTATTTTTTATTTTTATAAATTTATTTTTCATTTGATTTTATGTTTTTTCAGAGTCAAAAGCCCATGACTATATATTCAATATTCTCTGTGATACTAGTGTTTGCACAGAAAATTCTGATGACTGATTTTCAGCTATCTTAGCTATACCTTTTATCAAAATAAATACACTTGGCTGCATATGTTCTGCCCCACTTCCCATACCAGGTTCTGGGTTGTTTATAAAGAAAGACACATCTGTGATATCCACTTCTGGCGAAGTAAGATCAACTGTCGCCTGACCATCCACTGTATCAGTCACCTTCACTATCCTTCCAGGTACAAAATAGCCATCAACAGTAGCGCTCTTTATAAATTTGTACTGCACTGTTCTCGGCGTACCTAGGTCTAGTGTTGAAGCTAAAGTAATAGACTTGTACGCACTAGAAGGTAGACATCTTGCATCTACATAATATTGATGATTGGTAGCGGGATCAGGCAATATAACACTGACAAGATTGAAACTATCAGATGCGCCGTCACCACCAGCTGTAGTAAAAGCTTGCGCACCCTTGCAACTATATCCGTACCCAGTCTTTATATCTCGCACCATACTTTCTATGGCAAAGTTCAAGTTGTTTGACACAGCATTTATAGCCTGAGCTTTTTTGTTACCACCTATGATACTGAAAATAGTCGCTGTAGATATAAGCATTACCAAAGCAAAGAGAGCTACTGCGACGAGCATTTCTATCAAAGTAAAACCTTTTTTATTGTTTAATTTGAATTGACGCATGATTTTTGTGCAACATCATTATTTTCTACTCGTATCTGCCCTGTACTTTCGACTATCACCACTCGGCAGTTACTGTTATCTACATTGTTTACCACTATATAGGCTCTCGAAACTCCGAGGTTTTCACCTGGAACACCTGTCACATGAAAGTGCGCTTCTGGACTTGGTCTTTTAAAAATAATATCTAGACCTTGAACACCTATTTCCGACTGACAAGCTGTACCTGCTGGTAGTGGACCTGTACATATTGCTACTATTTTATTACCTCTTTGATTTGTAAATGCGTACTGATATTTTGCTTCAGTGATCTCACTTGAGTTACCATCAGAATACAAGGCATCGTAAGAATCGTTTTTATTTGAATCATTAAAAATAATGATACTGGCTGGATTTGATAAATCAAAATGCGCACCGAACCAACCAGAGAAAGAGTCCTTGCCTGCACCAGTCTCACCACCAGCTCGCACACCAATACCGTAAACTTGAGCTTCACGTATAGCGAGGGCTGTTTCAAAAGCCATGTTACTTATGAGTACATTACTATTGAGCCGACCTTGATTGAACATCGCGATAGAAGTAACGAGCGCAAATATAGCTATCACAATGATAAGCTCGGCGATAGTAAAACCTTTATCAAGCTTTGCGCAGTGGGTACTATCAAAAGTATTTTTATGAAATAAATGCCAAGACATCAAATACATTATACCCGAAAAAGAATACAATGAGGAGGCCTGCTACAAGAAAAGGTGCAAAAGGTAGTTCACTTTTCATTGTCACATTTTTAAATCGACGAGATACTGTGCCGAGTGCGAGTAGTATTATAGATATAACAGCACCAATCCAGAAACCAAATATAACAGCAGTGAAACCGCGTACTAATCCGAGAAACCAACCAATACCAAGAGCAAGCTTTGCATCACCAAGCCCCATCCACCTACCATCAGACACTCGCCACATCAAGTAAAAAGGAAAGGCAATGATAATGCCCGAAGCGAAGTTTATAGCCGAAGGTAATACAATACTGATATCACCAAATCTATCAAACAAGATAAATTGACCTAGAAGTGTAGTGCCGGCAAATACAAAAGCAAATAAATCAGGTATGATCTTGTGACGTAGATCGTACACTGTGATAAGTACTAGCGATGACATCACTATGAGTATATAAGTCATCTGTACTGAAAATATCTTTGGATTGAATATGACCGCAGATATGTCACCACCTGTAGCACCAGCAAAATACCAAAAAGATCCCGCAAAAAGTACGGCGGTCAAAAGCTCCACGAGTGGGTATTGCCAAGATATCTTGCTTTTGCAAGTACGACATCGCCCTCTAAACGCTAGAAAACTGAGTATAGGCACTAGGTCTACTGGTGTCAGCTTTCGTCTACAAGAAAAACACATAGAACGTCCGCCTATTCCCCTACCAGTATTGTATCTATATAGTATAACATTCAAAAAGCTTCCGATAATAGCCCCGAGTATAAAAAATGAGATAAGTAAAAACAAATTCACGCTGGTATTATAGCAGAAGTATTGTGGTGGGGAAAATTTTTGTGATTTCTTTTATGTGTCTGGGCGAATTGAGTGATAAAATACACAAAATGGTGCAAAAACAAAAAACCGCCTTTTGGGCGGGGTTTTGTTTTTATTCTGTCTGTAAAATTATATACAAGCTTCAGCTGTAATACCTGTATCAGGTGTGTTTGCTGTAATTGTAACAGTCTTTGAAACTCCAGTACTGTCTACACAGAAAGCTGATGTTCCCGCTGAAACAGATGGATCAACCGCTGCAACAGCCCAAGCTGTAGCAGAAGCAGAACAAGCAGTCTTAGCTCTTGTAACTACATTAGCTACACCGTCAACTAGATTTTTCAAACTATTATTTCCTGTGCCAAACAAGTCCGCAGAGGCTGAGGTACATGCGTCTTCGGCATGAGTTGGTCCGTAAGAGTTAGAGTTTGTACTGTAATAAAGTTCAGCCTGAGCTCGCATGTTAGCAAGCTGTGACTGTACAGATGCTGACTGACCTCTTGTTCGTGCTGTTGTTAGAGAAGCAAGAACCACTGATGACAAGATACCGATGATTGCGATAACAACCAAAAGTTCTATAAGTGTAAAACCTCGAGATTTTTTCATAATTATGATAAGAATATCTGTTAAATTTAATTTTTAATTTTCGATCCTCGACAGACCAAAAACGTATCTATATTATACCAGTGCAAAACGGTGATAGATACAGGCTTTTTTTAGATTTTATGTGGATAACTTACGAAATACTAGATACCAGAAGATATGTTGTATATAGGTATAAGTACAGAAGCGAGTAGGAAACCTACACCGAGACCGAGTAGTACTATCATCACAGGCTCTATGAGGTCTACTAGAGTATCCACCGCGTTCATAACCTCTCTCTGATAGAAACGAGCAAGTGTTTTCAATATATTTCCGAGCTCTCCTGTCTCCTCACCCACTCGCATCATTTGCACGAGTATTCCTGGTATCTCTGGATACTTGGACATAGCGTCTGAGAGTGCACCTCCAGCTTTTACTTCTTCTTGGGCTTTGCGGATTATATCTTCATATATTGCGTTATCCACTACATTGGCTGTGAGCTCTAGAGCTTTGAGCATAGGTATACCGCTGGCAAGCATTGTATTTATGTTGTCGGAGATTCGTGACAAGTATAGTTTACGAAAAAGATCTCCTATATAAGGTGTGTCTATTTTAAGTCGCGCTGACATAGCTTTGCCAGCATCCGTCTTTACAAAACGTACCAGTGCGATGATACCGACTACAAGTAATACAAGTATAAAAGGACCAAAGTCTACTAGGAATTTACTGAGACCAATAACTATCTGTGTGTACACAGGCACCTTTTGACCAGAATCAACGAGAATACCACTGATCTTTGGTATCACCACAGTGAGCATAAGAGACATTACGGCGATAAATGTGAACACCACAAATGCCGGATATATGAGCGCATTTTTTACTTTTGAGCTCACTTCGTAGTTTCTATCAAGATAGTCCGCTAGGTATTGAAAAATCTCATCGAGCTTACCAGACTCTTCACCAGCCTTTACCATGTTTACATAAAAAGAGCTGAAAACTTTTGGATGCTTGGCTAGTGCAGCTGAAATAGTGGAGCCGCCTTGTATATCTTCTGACACTTGATACAGACGAGTACGCAAAGCTTTGTTGTCACACTCGGCAGCGAGTAGCTTGAACACACGTAGTGCTGATACCTGTGCGCTAAAGAGTGTCGCCATCTGTCGTGACAAGATAACTATGTCTTTATTTTTTATCCTCTCAAAAAGAGTTATCTCTTTACCAAACAAACCACCCTCTTCCCCCGCTGGATGAATAGTAGTAATAACAAAACCTCTTCTCTGTAGAGAGTTTATAGCAATATCAACATTGACCGCCTCAATAGAACCTTCTGTTTCTGCACCTGACTCATTTAAAGCCTTGTATTTGAAAAGCATATATTAATTATTATAACAGATTTTACTACGCGTTTACAGCAATTTTTCCAAAATCTTTGGATTGAGTGAATGCTGATACGCACTTTCAATAGTGATCTCACCTCTTCGTACTAGATCTGCGAGACTTCTGTTCATATCTATCATACCCTCTTTTATACCAGTCTCTATCACTGTGTTTATCTCATGAGTTCTCTTTTCTCGTATGAGGTTTGCCACAGCTGCATTTGCTACAAGTAGCTCATAAGCTGGAATCATACCGCCAGAGATACGCGGAATAAGTCTCTGAGAAAATATACCTGACAAAGAGCCTGCGAGCTGTACACGAATCTGATCCTGCTGATTTGGTGGAAATGTATCGATGATACGGTCAATAGTCTGTGCTGCATTGTTGGTATGAAGAGTAGAGAAAACCATGTGACCTGTCTCAGCTGCTGTCACCGCAGCAGACATAGTCTCATGACCTCGCATCTCGCCTAGGAGTATTACGTTCACATCTTGTCGAAGTACTGATATAAGTGCATTTTCAAAACTATCTGTGTCCACACCCACCTCTCGCTGATCAATGATGGACTTTTTCTGATCATATACGTACTCTATAGGGTCTTCAATAGTGATGATATGTTCTGGTCGTTCTTGGTTTATAAGCTCTATCATTGAAGCAAGAGTTGTAGACTTACCTTGACCCACGGGACCTACTACTAGGAAAAATCCTTGCTTCTTCCGCGCAAAAGTCTCGAGCATAGAAGGTAGGCCGAGCTCTGTCAAAGTCTTGATCTGCTTTGGTATGAGACGCAAAGCAACACTATAAAAACCTTGCTGTATAAAGGCGTTACCACGAAATCGCGCCTGCTCAGAGTGCTTGTACGAAAAATCAAACTCCTTTTTCTGAACAAAACGAGCTTCTTTTTCTTCACCGATCATCACCTTGAGCATACCTACTATGTCTTCGTGTTTTAAAACCTCTTTCTTTACCAAAGGCAAAAGTGTACTGCTGACACGTATAGTTGGCTTATGACCTTCTGACAAGTGTATATCTGAACCACCCTCTCGTACCACTGTATCCATCAAATCTGCAAGTTCTTCTTTGTAATTCATGTTTTTTATTTTTTCTTATTTAAAAGCATTCTGTTAACCTCCGCAACAACTTCTGATGGAATAGTAGTAGCTTTTACAATATATCCATCTATACCGAGCTTTTTGGCTTTATCAATATCTGAAGACTGACCTTGATTGCTGAGTACAAGCACTACTGATTTTTCAGCCATTTTATCACTTCGCATTTTTTCCAAAAATTCCAAGCCGTCCATTACGGGCATTATCATATCTAGCACTATCGCATCAGGAACAAAACCTTCTTCTATTTTTTTCAAAGCTTCAGCACCATCACCCGCTGTTGTCACAGAAAATTTTTCTCTCTGAAACTTTATTGAGTACATATTCAGAAGAAATTTATCATCATCTACTATAAGTATGTTGTATGGTTTATCTCCGTTCATTTTTTTATATTCATTTCAATTATACCAACCCAACACTCATTATACCTATTCAGTTTTACACAGTGTTGATTTCCTCCATAGGTATTTGCTTTTGCAACATTCTGATGATAGCGTCCTCTCTCATATTTATAAAGCCCTTACTTCGTAGCAGATCCTTGATAGCAGGTTCTGTAGGATCCTTGAGTATAAGTCGCTCGAGATCTTTATCCATTTCAAATACTTCAAATACAGCTTGTCTGCCTTTTGTACCCTTTGGACAATCCGCTGTAGGTGCAATAGTGTAAATATCTTTTTGTTCTGGTATTTCCTTTCTATATTTTTCTGGCAAATCTTTGAACTGTGTATCTATCATCACCTTTATACTATCTTCTACTGGTACGGACTTCACTGCTGGCTCATACGCTCTACCTACGAGTCGCTGTGCCATACCGAGTATGAGCGTAGGTGCAATAAGAAAAGGATCAATACCCATATCTATAAGACGAGGAATAATGCCCACAGAACTGTTGGTGTGAATAGTAGATAGTACCAAGTGACCTGTGAGCGCAGCTTGTATAGCAAGCTGCGCTGTCTCCTTGTCTCGTATCTCTCCCACCATGATCACATCTGGGTCCTGTCGCAAAGTAGTACGGAGACCAGAAGCAAATGTGTAACCAATCTCAGGTCGCACTTGTGACTGACTCATACCTTCTATGTTATATTCCACCGGATCTTCTAGAGATAGTACGTTTTGTGTCTCTCTATCTATAGCATTTATCATAGAGTACAAAGTCGTAGTCTTACCAGAACCTGTAGGACCAGAGATGAGGATAAGGCCATAAGGCTTCTCTAGTGCACGACGAATCATATCTAGCTCTCTTGGAATAAAACCAAGCTTGTCGAGTGGTTGTACGCCTTTTTGCTGATCGAGGATTCGCATCACCACCTTCTCACCGAAGTATGTTGGAAAAGTAGAAACACGAAAATCTATTTTTCTATTGTCTATTCTTGCAGAAAAACGACCGTCTTGTGGCTTTCGCTTTTCATCAAGCTTCATATTACAAAGCACCTTTATACGCGCCACCACAGCATCATGTACTTTTATCGGGAGCACGAGACTTGTATTGAGAGTACCGTCCATTCGAAAACGAATACGCACCTTTTCACGAAGTGGCTCTATGTGAATATCAGATGCCTCACCTTCTATAGCATATCGAAGAGTTGTGGCTACGATCTTTGTCACCGGTGCGTCTTCTACTATATTTATTTCACCCTTCACACCCTTTGTGATTATTTCATCATCACTTTCACCAACGTCCACTCCGCCAGACTGAGCAAATTCATTTTCGAGATCGCCTAGTGCCTTACTCACCTCTCCAGAAAGTCCTTTATAGTAATTTAAAACTTTTTGAAAATCATCTTCGGACACCACAAACACCTTGAAAGGCATGTTTATCTTTGAAGAGATAAAGTTCAAAACATCTCTCGCTTCTATATTGTCTGGATCTACCACACCTACTTCAAGTGCACCATCTTTTACATCCAGAGGAATAATCTTGTAATGAAAAGCAGACTCTTCGGGAATATATTTTAAAATCTCAAAAGGTATTTCTTTATCACCGACTGATCTGTTTGGTATATGCAAAAGTTCACTTTTTGCCTTGGCAATAGTATCGGCAGTGATACCTTTTTCTCTCAAGATATCTTCAACAGGAACGCCCCCGGAGACAGCTTCATCTTTTACAAGCTGAACATCTTCTAGCGTTATGAACCCTTGTTTGGCTAATATATCTAAAAAACTCATATTTTACTTTTTTATTGTGGCCTTAGCTTTTGTTGCTGTTGTACTTGTAGCTGTAGCGGTTGCACCAACACTTGCACTCGTACCACCACTTACATTTGTATTTGCATCAGATAGATTTGAAGAAAGTCCCTCTCGACTATCAGAGCCAAGTGGTGCAAATGGATTTGGTCGACCGACAGCCTGTGGTTGTATCTCTCGGCTAAAGTCCTGAAGACCTATGTATACAGGATCTTTAAAAAGCTCTAATTTGAACTGTATGTTTTGTATTGCTAAAAGCTGTGTTACAAACTCTTTACCGGGACCGTCCATAGAAGACTGTACTGAAGATGTGGTCAATGCCTGCTTTGTTACTGTAGTGGTAGTGTCCTTTTTTCCACTTAGATAAAATGAATATGCAATAAAAGCCACTATTATGACTAGTATCGAGATTATTATTGTTTTGTATTTAAATATTGTTTGCATATTATTTAGACAATTATTTTAGCCAGTAAGTCTGAAGCGTTACATTAAAATCATACTTATCATCTTTACTCGAAGTAAATGTAAGATTTGTCACATCTACCAAACGCTGACTTGCCTCCAAATCCTTTAAGAATACTAGGAAGTTGTCGTATCCAGATGTTACTGAGAAAGAAAGGGTTATAGCACCATATTTTTTAGAATCAGGACCAACGGCCACAGAAGTATTTCTTGTTGTGATTTCACTAACCTTTGTATTTCGTATTCTCATACCATACTTGTTAGCAATATTGTCTATATCAATGATAAGACCGACATTTTCTACTCCATCAGGAATCATCTTTGTAAGCTTATCTACATCAGCCTCTGAAATCTTCTTTCTATCATCTGTAAGTCGACCTCTCACCGCTCGCAGCGCTGTAGCTTTACTGTTTGCTTCTGTTATTTTCTGAGATTCTACTATACGGAGCTTTAGCTTTTGATACTGAGGATTTGTATACCAAACAAAGCTTCCAACTCCGAGCAATATTAGAATGATTGGCATTAAATATTTCATTATTGTGCTTTGTTATTATTATTTACAGTACCGGCTTGTGCACCTGTCTGACTAGTCTGTACAAAACCAGCTTCTGGCTGACCACCCTGAGTATTCGGAGTACCCTGAGAGTTTGGAGTACCGTATGTTGCGTACTCTTCTTTCTTGAGTTTGTAATAATCGACAAGGAAAGGATCTATACCTGTAGAAAAACCGAACGCTACGTTACCCTGCTGATCTAGAGTAAGGTCTCCAAAGATTGGACTTTTGAAAACATTTTTCAAAATAGGGTCTGTGAATGCCTTGGCCTGCAATGCTACAGTCTCATAGTTGAAAGCCTCGCCTCTCATAGACAAAGCTATCTTGTCATCAGACGCTGTGTATTTAAAGTCAGTGAACCGTACATTTTTAAGAGTAGTATTACTCAAGACTTGAAACAATGTAGATATACTCTTGTGCTGTTTCAAAAGTGTATCGGCAGAGTTTATTCTATTATCCAATCTAGTAAGCTCCTTGATAGTATTTGAATCAAAAGCATTTTTGTTCAATGTGAGTTGTTTTGTGCCGTCTTTTATATTTTTCTCAATAACCTGTGAGTATATAAACACGCCACCGCCCGCTGCTATCGAAGCCATAAATACAATAAAAGCTATCAAGAAAAATAAACTAGCTGCTGAAGTGTGCTTCGGTGCAGACTCATTGATAGGTTGCTTCGGTATAAAAGATGTTTGGAATTTTGTTTCCATTGTGCTGTCTATTATTATAGCACCGCTCTTGATACAACTACAACTAAAATATCAACATTATCAACACTAATCGAGCTCTTGAAGCTTTCGCAGACCAAGTCCAAGCGCTGTGGCAAACTCTAAACCTGTAGTTTTTAGAACGTTTTCCAAAAATGCTGGTGCTTCTACTTTTGAAAATGGGTCTCCAACAACAACTTCTGTTTGGAAGTTTGATTTTGCTAGCTCAAATACACCTTTCATCGCCACTCCACCTCCTGTGAGTATTACTCGCCCTACAGTTTTATTAAATCGACGCTGATAACTCATTATCACACTATTTGCCTCTGAAAATATGAAGTCGAGGGTCAAAGAAATGATCTCGTAAACATTTTTCTCTTCTGCTGGAGAAGACGTACCTAGGTTTCGCTTTATGTGTTCGGCTCTATCAAAAGTCACGTTTAGACCACGAGATATAGACATGCTTATCTCTTGCGAACCTTTGTTTATAATATGTGAATACTTTACTACTCCTCTCTCAAGAATATATATCTTTGTAGAAGACGCACCCATATCAAAGATCATCACCGGATTCGTCTCGCCAGATATGAGTGAGCGCGTAGAGCTAAACATCTCTATTTCAAAAAAGCTTGTATTCAAAGCGGCTTCTTGCACTATTTTTGTATAAGTACTAAGCACATCATTATGAATAGACACGACGAGCACCTGCACTTTCTTTTGCTCCGCTGCTTTTGCGCGAATATTGTCATCGTCACTCTCCACAAAGTCTAACTCATGATCAGAATCACTAGGTACTACCCACCAGTCCATAGTCACTTCACTTATTGGCACAGGTATATATTTTCTAGCTTCTAGAGGAATCATCTCATTGAGTTGCTTTTGATCTACCTGAGGAAGGTCAATGAGAGAGAC
>CAYWQF010000020.1:0-13548 GCA_964460835.1 uncultured Candidatus Saccharibacteria bacterium
GAGATGGTCGTAGGTTCGATTCCTACCGGGCGCACAGTGAAATAAAATAGTCTGCCGAAAGGTGGACTATTTTATTTTCACCGATCGGTAGGATGAGAAAGTCGGAAGACGAGCTCTCCCAGAGCTCGTCTGAGACGGGGTCGTGAGCACTTTGGCTTTTTCGAGCAAAGCGAAGAAAAAGACTTAGTGACTCGTGACCGATTCCTACCGGACGCACATGACAAAAAAGACTGCACTGCTGCAGTCTTTTTTCGTACATGGGCGAGACGGAGCTATGTCGAGTCAGTAGACGAGACAAGCGAGTCGGGCCCGGGGAAATTTTGCTGTAGCAAAATTATCCGTGGGCACTGAGACTTTGTCGGGGTCGCGGAAATTCCTGAGCGACAGCGAAGGAATTATCTGTGACCACAATATAAATTAAAAACTAATCTTTAAGATACATCTCCATCACCTTATTGTGATCAATTTTCTTCGCAATAAATTTACATATTTCATACATTTCCAAAAGAAAAGTTACAGTCTCAGGCTGTCTTATTTCCAAAGACCACTCGTTCTTCCAGTCAGATAAATAAACCTTGTCTGGAAAGATAATCATCTCAAGAGGACTCTCTTTGAAAAATACTTTCGAAAGAAGATTTACCTCAGTTGCTCTTCCTTTCATAGACATAAAAGCACCGTCGGTCGAGTTTTCTCTAATCACACTGTAATTTCCCTCAGTTCCAATGGCATCAAGAATAATGTTTTTCTTTAAATATGATTTGTGTAGTTTTTCAATAAGATCTCCGGGGACTTTCTTTAAAGATTGTCTGATTGAAGATTCAGGTTGCAACAGGCATACTCTAGTGAGAGGTGGTACCATAGCAATTTCCTGCCAAATCTTCATCATAGAATTTCGACCTTGATGTATCTGTATCAAATCTTCTTTCTCTCCCTTATCAGTATTCGAAAATAGATTATCGATATTCCTTATGCTGTATAAAGTTTGATTTTCAACTTTTCTTTTTAAAAGGAGAACTCTTTTTTCAAGCAACTTAAGATTATCATGAACAGTCATTCTTGGTGTATTAGTTTTTTTAACCAAATCCGCGACGGAAAAAAATCCTGACTTACACACACTTATAATCTTTTTCTCAGTCACATTTAGGTTCAAAAACTTCTCAATCTGGGAAGTTGTTTTTTTCATATACAAAGAATACTCTCTGACGGATAATCCGTCAATACTTCCCTGGTTTTAGTAATATAATTCTAGACCATACAAATAGGTCATTGTAAATACGAGATAAACTATATTCAACAATCAACAGAAAGGTACACCTTGAAAATAACTCCACACCCCTATCAGACGGTAGCAATCGATGCTGCTGTCAAAGCTCTCCGTGCCGTGAAGCGCGCCCTTGTAGTGCTCGCTACTGCACTAGGCAAAACCTTGGTTTCGGCCTTGGTTGCAAAGAAACTCGGTGGAAAAGGAATCTTCCTTGTCCACAACAACGACATCTTAGAGGATGCCATGAAGGAATACCGCAAGGTGTTTCCAGATGCAGTCCTCGGGCTATACAACGGCTACACAAAGGACATCACTGGAGCTGACATTATATTTGCATCTTTCAAAACGATGTACTTGAACCGTAAGAAGTTCAAGAGAAATCAGTTCAACTGGATGGTGGTTGACGAAAGTCATCACAGTCATGCTGACACCTACAAAGCAGTGATTGAGCACTTCGACTGCATGAAGCTTGGTATCACAGCCACGCCTGATCGTGCAGACCTTCAGGACATCAGACAATTCTTTGGCGATGAAGTCGTGAACATCCAACTCGAAGAAGCAATCGCCCGCGGTTGGCTTCCTCGGATTGAGTATCATCTCATCTCGGACGAAAGTCTTGACGATGAGAAGTTGCGCCAAATCGCTTTAGAGGTCGGCCAGACAAATCGGCGTAAGCTGACAGTGGCTGAAATCGACCGTCGCGTGTTCATCCGAGCCCGTGACAAGAAGATTGCTGAGATCGTTTCGGGATATACCGAGAAAGCTGTCGTGTTTTGCAGAAATGTGAAGCATGTTGAGCACTTCGCAAAATCTTTGCCGTCTTCACAGACTTTTCATTCGAACAATCGACGTGACCAGAATGTGAAAGCGCTTGAGTCGCTCCGCAATGGAATGGTTCGGCGAATACTTGCAGTCAATGCCTTCAACGAAGGGATCAACGTCCCTGATGTGGGCTTAGTGGTTTTCGCTCGGGCAACCGATTCCGAAACCATCTTCAGACAACAGCTTGGCCGTGGACTCCGTCCTGGCAAAGACAAGCTCATTGTCCTCGACTTGTTGGCAACATCGAACGAATAAGGATGATGCGTCAGATGACAGAGCGGATTGCCTCAATGCATGAAGAGTTTACCACCGATGAGGAACGAGACAAGGAAGGCTATCGTCGTGATTCACTGATGCTTTCAGGTAAAGGGTTTGAATTTACATTCTCTCAACAGGTTGTGGATCTACTCAAGATTCTCGACCGAGTGGATGCCGATCCTTATCCAACCTGGCAGGAAGCAAGTGTGGCAGCTGTAAAGTTAGGCTTCAAAAGCTCGACCGACTATACTAGCAACTATAGGAAGGACTCTCGTTTGCCTGGACGCCCTGATTTCTCTTACAAGAATACGGGGTGGCCTGGTTGGGATGTTTTTTTGAAGGTCGTGAAGGTTAATTACTATCCAACCTGGCAGGAAGCTGGGAAGGTGGCTGTAAAAATTGGAATAACAGGAGTACATACCTACAGGGCAAAATACAAACTCGATCCTCTTTTACCTTCGTGTCCATGGTATTTCTACAAAGACTTTCCTGGCATGTTGACGTTCATAGGAAAAGACAAGTATCCGACCTGGGAAGAAGCGGTGGAGGCCGCTCGGAAGCTAGGATTCACATCCGAGAAAGACTACAAGAAAGGTTATCAAAAAGACAAACGACTTCCGCAGTCGCCTTATCACTTCTATCGTGGAGAGTTTCCTGGTTGGGTGGAATTTTTGAAACTGGAAACAGTGACAAAATACCCGACTTGGCAAGAAGCAAGTAAGGCAGCTAAAAAACTCAAGATAAAGACGACTGCCGAATACACTAAGAAAAAGAAATATCAGCAAGATCCGAGGTTGCCCGCATCTCCGTGGGAAGAATATTCTGATTTTCCTGGAATGACAAAGTTCCTGGGAAATGTGGAAAAATATCCAACGTGGCAAGAAGCAAGTAAGGCAGCTAAAAAGCTGGGGGCTACCTGCTGGCGCGACTATCACGCCAAATACAAGGTTGATCCTAGATTGCCGATGTGGCCAAATGTCAATTACCCTGACTTTCCTGGCCTAGCGACTTTTCTGGGAATAAAATAGCGGTATTCTCCGCTCACTCCCGTCATGCAGTAATGTATGGCGGGTTTTCGTACATGGGCGAGACGGAGCTATGTCGAGTCAGCAGACGAGACAAGCGAGTCGGGGCCGAGGAAATTTTGCTGTAGCAAAATTATCCGTGGGCACAGAAGCCTTGTCTGGATCGACGGGACTTTTTGCGAGTAGCAAAAAGGAATCGGTGACCACTAAATAAAGTAGGTTAACGCGGTACTCCTTCGTCACGTGTATATTTATTTTTTATCCTTCTTGTGTCCAGCTTTATACAATAAAATTCCTAAGACACTTATAACAATGGCTATAAGGAGAAATTTTACGCCTTCTTTATTGTTTCCGACAAAACTGTTCTCGAAAGGCATACTGATAAACAGAAGGAATAAAACGGCAAAGATGCCTAAACTTGATAATACCACCCCTACATATGCAAATATTTTATCTTTCATAACACAATAATAACACGTGTCGATTTTTCTGTTTACTAATATTAGGTATATAATTACTAAAAATTAAACATATACCCATGGAACAAGACAAAAGACCTTCAAGAGTTTGGATAGTATCAACACTTTTCTTTGCCACCTCTGTCATATTTACATTCTGGAGAATATCTGAAGACCTACATTCATCTTTTTTTGGAACAATATCTGAATTATTAGGCTCTGAAAAGATACTTTATACATTAATTGTATTTTTTATATACATCTTTATATCTTTTGTACCGGCATTTATCGCAAACTCAAAAATACTATTAAAAAACTATCTGGGTTTTAGTATTCCAATATTAATAATTATTCCGTCGATAATACATTACACAACATGCACTGCTAAATTTTGCGGAATCATTGATATACCCATAGTTGCTAGTGCTTTAATATTTGGAATTTTATTTTTTATATATAAATTAATACTTATTTGGGGCACCAAGTTTTATTCAATAATTATCACCATAGAATCTATTATTATTTTATGTATACTTGCTATTCTATTCACCACCCAACATTCAATTATTAGTACCGAAGAAAGATTCTCTGAGCCGTCAACAAGTGACCAAGTTGCTGTGTCTTTATGTGAAAAAGTTAATAGTAGTAGACGTCAAGATTGCTGGAAAAATCTATTTCAAATAAGACAACCTAAAACTAATATTTGTGTTTATACAACACCACACTTTTATTCTGATTGTTTTTATAACGGTATTATAGGTACATACAAAAACAGCAATAATGATGTTGTAAATAAAAATTTTTATAGTGTATGTGCAAATGTAATTCCAGACACAATGAGTATATATGGGGTTAAAAATATAGAGGAATTCCTTTCGATAGAAGATAGTGACAATATCTATCTCAGAAAAGCTTATGGAGTAATAACTAGTTGTGGCGACACAGGTTTACCCCAAACAGACATAGAGCTCGCTATCACAGCTTACAACACCAAAGACAAGACATTCTGCGAAAAAATACAGGCTATTGATGTAAAAAACAAGTGTCTAGAAAATTTAAATAAGTTTAGTAACTAAGTATTTATATAGTATCCAAACACCTCAAAATCCTCCGTATCATTAACCCCTAACCAAAAAATGTAATCGGGTGTAATCAACTCAGGTGTGGATGTTATTTTTATAACATTATTACTTATTAATGGGTTCAATACCAAATCTGAACAAGAAAGCTGCTTTCGATTTTTAATAGGTATACCAAAACTATATTCTGGATCTGACGCTATGTTTTCTAGCTCGCCTTTTATTTTTGCCATTTTGTTAGAAATATTCTTAGGCCTTATAATAACCCAACTCTCCACACCGGCATCATACCAATCAGTTGTAGTAAGATCTGAGATAACAATTTCATCTTGAGTTATTTTTTCATTCCCTACAGCTTCTACTATTTTATTGCTTCCTAAATACATTGCGGAGTGTGTAAAGAACGGTTTTGTAAACTTATCAATAAGCCATGTTCTTTTGGTTATATACCTTCTAACTAATATATCCCCTTCCACAAAAGAACAATCTATTATTTTTTTACAAGCAGATGTCTTTTTCTGTAAAATAGACGTGACATATTCTGGCGATATTTTAAAGACTGTTGCAGAAACTTTATAGTAAAAGTCTATGAAGTAGAAACTTACACCGACAACTGTCAGAAAAAAAGATGTTACACCTACTTTTTGCCAGTTTTTTATCATTTTCACATTATAACAAAACAAAGTATTCAAAAGAAAAAGACCCCTGACCACCGATTGTTCGGTGCGGGGCCCTCTTTTTGCACAACATCCAGATCTCACTGATCGAGAAATGGGTCTGGTTTTGTTGAGCTTTTTCCTGACGCAGAAGATTTGAACACCTTGTCCTTCGGCACGAAAGCCGTCGGAAACATGATAAAGATAGCGATCGCAACCATCACAGTGATCACGATCGTCATCATCACAGGCATCAAAATCTGATCTTCGTATGTGTTAACTGTTGCAGCAAAGACACCAGCAAACACAGCTAATAGTGTGTATTTCATAAAAACCTCCTTTCAATTTTAATTGTTTAAGTACAAATGGCACATTGGTGCCGAAAATCCATTTCCACAATAAAACCACAAAATAGCACTTTATGCAAACAATCCTACTTCAAACACAACACCTCTATCTCCGACATAAAATCCACTTCCCCTCTATGCGCCTTGTGGTAGATATCTATCAAGTTATCCAAAGCACCCTCCACCTCTTCCTGCTTCCATTTTTTCAAAAAACCCTGACACTTAGAAAATACATAGGGGTTTAGTCCAGCATCTTTTGCGTTTGAAAAATGACTCGCAAGATACACAGACTTAAACTGCCACCACAATACTCCATGTATTTCTTCAGCCGCCATAGCATCCGCCATCAAGTGTTGAAAAATAGTCCAAGACCGCTTTTTATCGCGTGCCAAAATAGAATCAGCAAAAGCAAAAGTTTCTGGTGCACTTTTTTTAGCCACTGCCGAATCCGGTGTGCCACCGAACGCAGACCCACCACCAAGATCGTGCCATTCCACCTTCTCCGCATTTTTTTCAAACTTCTTCAATGTTTCCTTATCTACTTTTTCCTCTATAACAAAACATATATGCTCACTGCTCGCTAGTTCAACAATGCGCTCTACTAAATAATCCTTCAAATCTTTGTTTGTAAAAAGCCCGTCTAAAATAATTATATTTTTTGGTGCAAAAAGATTTACTCCATAAAGTATTTCTTCGAAACCACCTTGACTCCAAGACTCGGTATTAAAACGCACAAGCGACGCGTCTGGTCGCTTCTTCTGTAGAGACTCAGTCATTGTGCTGAGTTTATTTCTAGTCTTTTTTATATCTGTACCATGTATTAAGAAAAGCATTTTTTAAAATAATTTAATTTGCATCTATAGCCGCTCTGTAGTTTTAGCTTGTTTGGTCAGTTAATATTATAGCTCCAAAGGCTCTAGATTTCCCCAATCCTTGCCTGCATTCGCAGATGTGACAATAGGTACACCTCTGTCTTTACCTTCTATACCAAAAGTCTTCACAACCTCACTATCAGTAAGCACACTCTCCATTATACCTTTTATAACCCGCGCTACCTTCTTCACCTCTGGAGTACGCACTTCATATATAAGTTCATCGTGTACTTGTAGCAGTGGTCGTACTACTCCACTCAAACCAAGCTCTTCGAGCTTGTCGTCTACCATTTTCATACTGATCTTTATAATATCTGCACTTGTACCCTGTATAGGTGCATTGATAGCCATACGCTCAGCGGCAGCACGTATAAACGGAAGCTTGGACTTTATCCCCTCAAAGTATCTTCGTCGACCAAACATAGTCTCTGTGTAGCTATTTTTTACAGCAAAAGCTTTTGTATCTTCTAGATATTGTGCGAGTCCAGAGAAGTTTTTGAAATATTCATTATAGAAAGTCTGTGCTTCTTCACGAGTACTACCAAGGTTCGCCTTCAAAGCGTTAACCCCCATTCCATACAAAATACCGAAGTTTATAACCTTTGCTTTGCGACGCATCTCTTTTGTAACATCTTTTTCTTCTACCCTAAACACTCGCGAAGCAACACCTGTATGTACGTCTATACCACTCTTAAATATTTCTACAAATCTTTCATCACCAGAAAGTATCGCGGCTATACGAAGCTCAATCTGTGAATAATCGAAAGATATAAGTGTGTATCCATCATCACAAGTAAAGGCATGGCGAATAGCGCGACCTTGCTCAGTCTTTATCGGAATATTTTGAATACCCGGATTTTGTGAAGCCATTCTTCCTGTCGAAGCTCCTGTTTGTAAAAAAGTAGTATGTAGTCGCGCGCCCCCATCTACCAAAGTCGGTATCACATCTATATATGTACCCAGAAGTTTTGCGAGCTCTCTATACTCCAGTATCTTCCCTATCACTGGGTGCATTTCGCGCATTTTTTCAAGCTCTGACTCTTTTGTAGAACGCGCACCACCAGCTGTCTTTTTTAGATTTTTTGCACCCACACCGAGTTGCATTTTTTCAAATAAAACTTCTGCAAGTTGTTTTGGTGAACTGACATTAAACTCCACTCCGGCCATAGACTGTATGTCCTTATCCAACACATCAAGTTTTTTATGATATTCTCGTCCGAGAGTTTTTAAAAAATTCACGTCTATTCGTACGCCGAACTTTTCCATTTTTTCCAAAACAGAAATAATTGGAAGTTCTATGTTGTAATAAACTTTTTCTAATCCTGTGTTTTTAATTTGCTCTACAAGTATCTTTTCTGATTCTTCTGCACTAGGATTTCTAGTCACCGCAAAAACATCTTCTAGTGTTGGATTTGTGATAGCTGAATTTAAAATCCACACAGCAATCTTGAGCTTTTTCTCCAACAGAGAATCTATACCCTCAAAAAGTACTGGCTCTTGGGTATCCGAGTTTGTTGCTTCGTCACCAGATTCACCACCTCCTAGCGCGCCAGTAGCGCCACCACCTAAAACACCATTAACCTTACCTGTAGAAAACTGTTTCAGACGCGCAACAATAGAGCGAAAATCGTACTCTCGAAAAACCTCTTCGGCTTTTTCTATAGAAAAAACTTCTTTCCATTCTTTTTCCGGCACCACGAAATCTATCGGTGCATCTCGTCTAATAGTCGCAAGCATTTTACTAAATAGCGCCTCTTCGCGACCTTTGTCCAACAAATCTATTATTCTATCTGTAATACCTAGCTCTTTAAACTTTGCTGGGTTTGTATCTAAAACCTGATACATATTTTCTATGGTATGAAATTCACCTATGAGAGTAGTGGCTGTTTTCTCGCCAATACCACTTATACCTATGATGTTATCAGACGGATCACCACGCAAACCTTTGTAGTCCGGTAAAAACTTTGGCTCAAAACCAAAACGCTCCACCACCGCTTTCTCGTCATATATAACAGTATCTTTTATTCCCTTCTTTAATGTAAACACTTTTACCCTATCTCCAGATATGAGTTGAAGTGTGTCCATATCTCCTGAGGTTATGATGATATCTATATTGTCATACTTCACCAAAACTTCTTCTACTATAGTACCGAGCATGTCATCGGCTTCAAAACCAGGCATGTCGTACATAGGTATATCAAATGCTTTGAAAATATTTCTAGATGCCTTAAGTTGCTCTACTAGCGCATCATCTGTTTTCTTTCTACCCGCCTTGTAGCCATCATAAGCTTCATGTCTATATGTTGGCTGAGGTAAATCATAACAAGCCACAATATAGTTTGGTTTGAATTTTTCCAAAAGACTCATAAGCATAGTCGAGAGACCAAACAAAGCACCTGTCGGCACACCTTTGCTCGAAGCAAATTCAGGAAGAGCGTGATATGCACGATGAATGATAGCGTGTGAATCTAAAAGAACTAAAATTTTTCTATTCTTTTTGTCGGCCTTATCCGCTTTTTTATCTTTGTTTGTAGTTTTCTTCATTTTTTATTTTTTTTCTTCGCACCTTTTTTATTTTTAAAAATTTTCACACAAAACTCTTCTGGTATTCTCATCTATAAACTCAAATTTTATATTTATCAAATTCTCTGGCAGTATAGCCCCTACCTTCTCTGGCCATTCTATAAAAACAAGTGTTTTTGGTGAACCAATTAAATCATAAAAACCGAGATTCTCTAACTCTGACGCCGACTCTAATCTATAAGCGTCAATGTGTACAAATGTATCAAAAACCACACTGTTTGTTTTATATATCTTTTCTATCACAAAAGTGGGGCTAGTTACTATATCACTCACCCCCAACAGACGTGCTATAGACTGAGAAAAAGTAGTCTTACCGGAACCAAGGTCGCCAGACAGACCAACAACAATGGCTTTTTGCTGGTCTTTATTAACATCAACCAATTCAAAAATCTTATTTAAAAAATCTTTTGCAAAAACTTCCATATTCTCAAGACCTTGAATTTGTTTATCCATAATATTGTTGGTTATTGCCATTATGGTATCACAACAAACATGCTAAAATATAGCGGTATGACAATTCACTTTGATGAGGATAAACAGAATCAACGAATACGAACTCTCCGTATGGACGAGGAAGAAAAGTCTGTACAGATGATTTCTGAAAAATATGGCATTCCTTATATGGATTTGACCAGAGTTCCTATCAACACTGACGGTCTCAGACTTGTACCAGAAGAAGAAGCTCGAGCAAATATACTTGCTGTTTTTGATATTATTGGAAAAAGACTATCTATTGCTATTCACTCACCAGACAACCCTGAGACTATCAACTCCATAAAAGAGCTTCAGAAAAAAGGCTACGAGACATCACTCTTTATGTCATCACTTCATAGTATAGAGAAGGCTTGGGACAGATATAAAGACCTATCTTTTGCTTTTGAGACAGCGGCTGGCTCACTTGATATATCTAGTGACGAGATCGAGTCTTTGATAGGTAAGACAAAGAAGCTCACTGATGTGTCAGTGCTTATAAATGAGGCTTTGGAAATAAAAAAGAGTCATAGAATATCTAAACTCATAGCGGTGATCATGGCGGGAGGACTTTCTACAAAAGCTTCTGATATTCACATAGAACCAGAAATGGAATCTGTGAGAATACGATACAGACTAGATGGTGTACTTATAGAAGCGGCTAGATTTAATGTTGAGACATTCAAACTACTCCTCTCTCGACTCAAGCTACTATCTGGACTCAAGCTAAATGTAAAAGAAAGTGCCCAAGATGGTCGTTTTACAGTGAAAATATATATGAACGATATTGAAATCCGTACATCTACAGTGCCTGGTGCCTATGGAGAGTCTATTGTTATGCGTATTTTGAATCCAAAATCCATCTCTGTACCTATAGAGTCACTAGGTTTTCCTGAGCGACTACTCAAGCTCCTTATGGCCGAGATAGCTCGTCCAAACGGTATGATACTCACCACAGGCCCAACAGGTTCTGGTAAAACAACTACACTGTATTCATTCTTGAAAAAAACAGAGAGTCCTGAGATGAAAATAATAACTATTGAAGACCCTATCGAATATCACCTAGGTGGCATAGTTCAAACTCAAGTGGATGAGAAAAAAGGTTATACATTTGAGTCTGGACTTCGAGCTGCTCTACGACAAGACCCAGATGTGATCATGGTGGGTGAAATCCGAGATGGAGATACCGCCAATACAGCCATACAAGCATCTTTGACTGGTCACTTGGTATTTTCTACTCTTCACACAAACAACGCAGCAGGAACATTCACAAGACTTGTAGACTTAGGTGTAGATCCAAAAGTTCTCACCTCTGCTATTCGTGTAGCTATGGCTCAGAGACTTATACGAGTACTTTGTCCTGATTGTAAAAAGAAAATTCCCATCCCAGCAGAAAGACAACCACTTGTTGATGAACTTATTAACTCAATAAAAGGATTTGAGGAGGAAAAAGATTTCCTAGTAAAACCTACTGAGGTATGGACAGCTGTTGGTTGTGAAAAGTGTAACAACACTGGCTATCGTGGACGACTCGGAGTTTACGAGGCTATTATTGCTGATAAGCAAATAGAAGAAGTGGTACGAGAAAACCCAAGTGAAAGAGAAATCCGTATAGCTGCAGCACATCAAAAAATCCTCACAATGAAGCAGGATGGTCTTATAAAAGTATTTAAAGGTGTTACCTCTTTTGAAGAACTAGAGCGTGTGGTTGATGTAGGTGAAGATATAGAAGTAGAGAGAAAACCAGAGCCTGAAATACCACAATATCAAAATGGTGACTATGCCAATTTTGAGCCTAATACTGTAATTGACAGTGCTCAAAAAACAGAACAAACATTAGCCACACCGACGGTGTAAATGTCAATTGACTTTGACCCTACTGGGTAATATTGTTATAGGTAGTTTGAAAGTTTTGAAAATAAAAAAACAGCTATTTTAATCTCTAAGCAATGCTTTCGATCCGAAGATTGGAAGCCCGATAGTTCTTTAAGGATAGCACCAGAAGTGTAGCCGAAGCTACCACCAAAGCGTCCTATAAGAAAAACCGATTGAAGCCGTGAAGTTTCTATTGCTTAGAGATTAAAGGAGCCGTTTTGTTACCTCTTTTTAGAAAAGAGTTAGCCGCACTGTTACATGCGACTCTACAAACATCCTAGCATACAATATTTTTTATGTCAAGCCCTGACCAAAACACCCCCAATACCCCATCTATACCGGACGTTATAGAAGACGTAGGTGATGAGCTGGAGCAAAATGCTGATCAGGCCCTAGATCAAACCCTTCGACCTAGTCGTTTTGTAGACTATATAGGCCAGCAAAACATAAAAGACAATTTACATATACTTTTAACGGCGGCAAAAGAGCGAAAACACCCACCAGAACACATACTTTTTTATGGCCCACCAGGTTTGGGTAAGACCACACTCGCCCATCTCATAGCAAAAGAAATAGGTGCTCAAATGAAAGTAACATCTGGCCCTGCTATAGAGCGTGTAGGAGACCTCGCTTCTGTACTCACAAACCTTTCACCTGGAGACATACTTTTTATAGACGAGATTCATCGCTTAAACAAAACTGTGGAGGAGATTTTGTATCCAGCTATGGAGTCCGGTCAAATAGATATTATTATTGGTAAAGGTCCTTCCGCTCGCAGTATTCAACTAGATCTTCCTCCTTTTACTCTAGTCGCTGCTACTACGAGAATAGCGATGGTCTCATCCCCTCTCCGCTCACGTTTCTCTGGAGGAGTTTTTCGACTTGAGTTTTATAAAGATGAAGAAATAGAAGAGATTGTAAAAAGATCTGCTGGTATTTTAAATATTCCAATAGACCCATCTGCATTAAAAGAAATAGCTTGTAGAAGTAGAGCAACTCCGAGAACCGCCAACTATCTCTTGAAGCGTTGTCGTGATTTTGCTCAGATAAATAAGACAAATCTAACAAAAGACATAGTCGACAAAGCACTGCTTTTACTTGGTATAGATCACAAAGGTTTAACTCATTCTGATATAAAAATACTTGAAACTGTTATAAATAAATACAACGGCGGGCCGGTAGGGCTCAATACTATTGCAGCTTCACTTTCAGAGGATCAAGCCACTATAGAGGAGTTTAATGAGCCTTACTTGATACAAATAGGTTTTATAGAGAGAACCCCTAGAGGTCGTGTTGTTACAGAAGCTGGTTATGCGCATCTAAAAATTGCATATCCAGAAAATAAATTGAGTTTTTAAGGGCCTTATAGTAAAGATGCCAAAAGGTTTGATAAAAATTCATCTAAAATAAAAATGCGAATACTAGCAATAGATCCTGGGTACGAAAGACTTGGAGTAGCGATACTTGAGAAAAACATCGGTGACAAAAAAGAGTCATTGATTTTTTCTTCATGTGTTAGAACAAAAGCTGATACACCTTTTGAAGAGCGTTTGTGTATTATCGGTAAATCAGTAGAGGAACTTATAGAAAAATATTCACCTCAAGCACTTTCTATAGAAAATTTATTTATATCTAACAATCAAAAGACAGCGATGCGTGTAGCGGAGGTACGTGGTGCACTTATATACATTTGTACAAATAAAGGTTTGGAGACAAAAGAATACACACCATTACAGATAAAACTTGCGGTTACTGGTAGTGGAAAAAGTACAAAAGATCAAATGATGCGTATGATAAAAATGTTAGTACCAAATATAAAAAAAGATGCTTTGGACGAC
>CAYWQF010000021.1:0-13506 GCA_964460835.1 uncultured Candidatus Saccharibacteria bacterium
CTTTAGGGCTGAACCTCGGATAACAGGAGCGTTCTCATCAAAGCCGTTCTTCGCGAGAAGTTCTCGGATTTCAGCTTCTACGAGGTCGATCATATCTTTGTCATCAACCATATCGCACTTGTTTAGGAAAACAACGATCTTTGGCACACCTACCTGCTTTGCAAGTAGAACGTGTTCTCGTGTCTGTGGCATAGCTCCATCTGTTGCTGCTACTACTAGAATAGCACCATCCATCTGAGCTGCACCTGTGATCATGTTCTTGATGTAGTCGGCGTGACCTGGAGCATCAATGTGAGCATAGTGTCTTGTATCTGTAGCATACTCTGAGTGAGAAAGAGAGATAGTAATACCTCGAGCTTTTTCTTCAGGAGCCTTGTCAATATCGCCTACAGCCTTAATAGTAGCCTGCTTACCCGCTCGGTGAAGAACGTTAAGAATAGCTGCTGTAAGAGTAGTCTTTCCGTGGTCTACGTGACCAATTGTACCTACGTTTAGGTGAGGTTTTGAACGATCGAATGCTTCTGCCATATATTTTTTGCGGTTTTTAAGTCTTTATGCCATTTTTAGATGGATTATAGACTCAAAATAACCAGAATTATATTAATATTTATAAATTTACCTTGCTAAATGATACTTTATCGGTAGTGCTTTGATTCTAGAGCTTTTGAGTGAAGGATTTTGTCCTTCGTCTCATACCCCGATCGAAGAGTGCCAGATAAAAAAAGCGTCAAAACGCAATGGATAGATATTATCAGATATGAATAGGTTGTCAATAAAATGTAAGCGGGGTTCAATAAAAAAGCCTCGCGGTTCACTTGCGTGTTCCGTGAGGCTGATTCGCCGAGGTCGGCGGGGGGGTTATTTGATCAGGTGCTTCGGGCGACGAGGTCCGCCAAAAATCCGTTGCCTGATATAACGATGATACCGAGTGACCATATTAGTGCTCCTTTCCTTTTGCTGAGGTTGATTGTTGTACAAGATCAGATTTGAGGCCTGATTTATGTATAATACATTACTTATATACTACTGTCAATACATTTGGGTAATGCGCGCGCACAATGTGGCGAATTAAGTTGTAAAAAAATAAAAAAGGCCCAGATGGCACCTTGTCATCCTCGTGTAGAGAAGATTTGGTGTCCATCTGGGACTAACGGCTCCGATGAAGGGGCCTTAAGAGCTGTCAATAACTTTTCCACATACAACTCAATAACTAAACCTACTAAATCTAAAAGATTCAACTTAACTCAAAAACCATTGCTTTATATCCCCTTTCGTGGTTTTATATTGATGTTGCAAATCGGACCCCGCAGATATCGACGTTTGTCGGAACTATCCTATTGATGCAACTTTAGTACAAAAACAAGGTTAGAAAAAACAAAACAATCCCTCGATGCACGATGATCGGGGTCGGTACCGGTTATTGTTCTTTGAGATTCATATAAAGCCATGAAAACTAAAGCCGGAGCTGTAGCTCCTAACGCTTGGCACTGCAGTCACATCGCCCTCCCATTCAAGCAGGCGACAACCGAAAGATTGAGTGACATCCAAATCGAACAGATGAAAATGTTGCTCCGGTTGGGGTATAAAAGGATACCCCCTCACGATGACATCATGAACCAAAGCCATATCTTCAGAGGTTTTGGTCATCTGTTGGACTTTGAGTTTGTAGATGACGGCATCTGCAAAAATCAAGGGGAATACACCGGTTGGAGGCTCGCGGAAGACAACACCTTTGAGGTGAGCGTTCCAAACCCAGACGATGCTGCCGAGATGTTGAATAAGGTGCTCGACACACTCGGAAGCGACTCTCGCATCCCGAAGATTAAGTTTGTGGAAGGACCGCAAACAAAGTGGCACCTCGGCATTCATTCGCCTAATGTGTTTACTACTCGTCTTTTTGTGGAAGCAATGGCTACACGCCCACTCCTTGGTATTGCCTTCGCAGAGGCCTACGAGCAGGCCATCAAAAAAAGGAAACGCTGGAAAAAGAGAGGCTGCTGTGCAACGATGATTGAATCTCATGGGGTACGAATTGAACTCTCCTATGGTGTCTCTCAACCACACGCTCATGCACCGCGCATTGACACCAAAGGTCCGGAAATCAATTCCTACTGGGTGAAGTGAGTCCGACTCACTTCATATAAAACCCGCGTCAACCCTGATGTAAAACACCCGGCACCCCGCCCAAAAGCGAGGTGCCGGTTTTTCTTTTTATAGTTTTAAATATCAAATTGTTGAGACCGGGAATGAGTCGGGAAAATAAAATAACCCTGTCTCGAATAGGACATTGCGAGTTGCAACGAGCATAGGAGATTTTCAGTAGAAAATCTCCGTGTCCTTACAGAGACAGGGTTATTTTATTTTTCTGTCTTATTTCCGACTCTCAACAATAGTTTT
Source organism: uncultured Candidatus Saccharibacteria bacterium (assembly GCA_964460835.1). Lineage (GTDB taxonomy): Bacteria > Patescibacteriota > Minisyncoccia > Phycocordibacterales > CAIZLB01 > VEQN01. The sequence continues at coordinate 2,398 of CAYWQF010000021.1, forward strand.
TTCCACATTAGGCGGCACTACATCGTAGTGTGAGAATTCCATAGTCATAGAACCTCGACCTTGTGTCATAGATCGTAGATCTGTAGTGTAACCAAACATTTCTGATAGTGGCACAGTTGCTCGAATAGCTTTGTTCAAACCTCGATCATCCATTCCTTCTATCTGACCTCGCTTTGATGATAGTGAACCAGTACAGTCACCCATGAACTGATCTGGGGTTACAACTTCTACTTTCATAATAGGCTCAAGAATAACAGGTCGAGCTCGTTTTGCGGCAGCTTGGAAAGCTTGTGACGCAGCGATCTTGTACGCTATTTCAGATGAGTCTACATCGTGATATGAACCGAATGTAAGTTCACAAGATATATCTACCATTGGGAATCCAGCTACTATACCTCGCTCCATTGCTTCTTTTACACCCTTCTCTACTGCAGGGATAAATTCTGTTGGAATCACACCTCCCTTGATAGAGTCGATAAACTCGAAGTTGCTGTCTCGGTGAACGTTCTTTGGAATCTTCTGACCCTCTACAAGCGGTTCAAGTTTTTTGATAATAATTCGAACGTGACCATACTGACCTTTACCTCCAGACTGCTTGATGTATTTATATTCCTCTTCAGCAGAACCGAGAATAGTTTCTCGATATGATACCTGAGGCTTACCAACGTTTGCTTCTACAGCAAACTCTCGCTTCATACGGTCAACCATGATTTCTAGATGTAGTTCACCCATACCTGAGATAATAGTCTCACCAGTTTCCTGATTTGAAGAAATTCGGAAAGTTGGATCTTCATCACCAAGCTTCTTGAGCGCCATACCCATTTTCTCTTGATCAGCTTTTGTTTTTGGTTCAATACGTAGTGATACTACAGGCTCTGCAAACTTGATAGGATCTAGGATAATAGGATGCGCTTCATCACAGAAAGTATGAGAAGTCTTTGCATCTTTTAGACCTACCGCAGCGGCGATCTCTCCGGCAAAAACTTTCTTCACTTCTTCTCGTTTGTTTGCCTGAAGTCGTACGATACGACCAAGTCTTTCTTTTTGACCAGTTGTTGAGTTGTATAGATATGAACCAGCTTCAACAGTACCAGAGTAAACACGGAAGAATGTAAGCTGACCTACGAATGGATCTGTCTGAAGTTTAAATGCGAGTGCAGCAAACGGTTCTGTATCAGAAGCGATTCGTACCATTTCCTCGCCTGTATCTGGGTTTAGACCTTTTACTGGTGGAATATCAAGTGGTGATGGCAAGTAGTCAACAACCGCATCGAGTACAAGCTGTGTACCTTTGTTCTTTAAAGCAGAACCTGTGAATACTGGGTAAATCTTGTTTGCAATAACTCCAACTCGTAGAGCCTTTTTCAAATCTTCTATTGGAAAATCAGTTTTACCTTCTAGGTACTGATTCATCATTTCATCATTAAATTCTACAATCTTTTCTACAAGCTCAGCTCTTCGCTTTGTTGCTTCTTCTACTAGGTTTGCAGGGATTTCACTTTCTATAACATCAATACCAAGCTCACCTTCAAAACGATATGCTTTCATTTTCAAAAGGTCTACAACTCCTTCAAGATCACCTTCTGATCCTATTGGAATCTGCATTCGTACAGCGTTTTTATTTAGTCTATCTAGAATAGATGCAAATGATCGTTCGAAAGACGCACCAGTTCGGTCAAGCTTGTTTATAAAACAAACTCGAGGTACATGATATTTATCCGCCTGTCGCCATACTGTTTCAGACTGTGGCTCTACTCCGGCTACTCCGTCGAATACTACTACTCCTCCGTCGAGCACCTTGAGAGATCGTTCTACTTCCACTGTGAAGTCTACGTGACCTGGTGTGTCGATGATGTTGAATCGGTGCATTTGAGACTTATCTCCCTTCGGCATATATGAAGGATTCCAAAAACAAGTGATGGCCGCAGCTGTGATAGTGATACCTCGCTCCTTCTCTTGTTCCATCCAGTCTGTTGTAGCCTCTCCATCGTGCACCTCACCGATCTTGTGTGACATACCTGTGTAATACAAAATACGCTCTGATGTAGTAGTCTTACCAGCATCGATGTGGGCAATAATACCGAAGTTTCTTGTTTTTTCTAGTGGATAATCTCTGTTCATTTGATTTATATGATTTGTAAAATAAAAAGCCTACGCTTAGTTTTTGTTAATAATGCACCGACTCCTGATAAAAATTTGTTCAAAATAGATACTGAAAGTCGTAGGGGTAAAATAGCATTATTTAGCCTCGTTGACAATACAGTAGACGGGCGTAATATCTGCAATGTCATTGGTGTTATGCCAGACCCCTTACTCGGCGGTTGTCGAGCGAGGTAGAGTGTCCGCAGTGTACACTTTTAATACACGACAATAGTACATTAAAACAGGAGGGCGTTATGCCTAAAAAAATAAAAATAGTTAATGGTCCCGGTCATTCAACACTCATGTTCAATGGCCCGATGTTCAGGTGTTTCTTTGATTGTTCCTTCACTATCAAAGGCGAAGATGACAAACCTGTCTTCTATCCAAAATATCCAGAAGACACTGAAAACCCCTACAGACTGCGAGGATCGGTTATTGGGGTGATCTATAATGGATTGGAAGACAAAAAAGAGATCGATGAGCAAACCTCTAGTCCTGGGAGGCTTTCCTTAATCTTTCGTCACCGTACTATCAATGATGATTACCATTATTTCGTCTTCAGATACGATCTAAAAACCCACGCGGGCGAGGGTTGGTACTTCACAGAAAAGGAGTTTTTCACAGATGATGGACTCATGGGTTCAAGTTCTGGAGGAAAACATCTGGTGAATACTGTGACCAGAACTCTTCTAACTCCACTTAACATCGGAGTAGGACAACCTAAAGAGTAGTCCACTGAACGCAAACGAGAAAACATTACCCCCGCACCCTCTCCCCCCGAGGCGGTGTGGGCTTTTTTATTTCAAAAAAACGTGGGGTAAAAAGTGCAAAATCTCATTGACCTCAAACACTACGGGTATAAACTTAAGTTGTGATTAGGAAGGAGGTGATTATAAATGCATATCATACATAACCAATTCGCCAAGAGCCATCACACTTTGTTCCTTGAAAATGACCTGCGCGTTCGTGTGATTGTAATGTCCCCTGATTCCCCAAATGGTCTAACTACCGTGGATTTCACACTAGTTGCCAGAAAGGAAGCTTATGGACTTACTCTGATACCAAACCCATTGCTGGACTACAATTCAGCTAGGGAGAGGCTTCAGAAAATATCAGATGAACGTGATATGTTCCTCAGAGAACATAGTGCAACTGATCAGATCGCCAAGATGTTACAAAAAGACATCGTGGGGACTTGCTCGGTAATCCACTGGTATCAAGTCGACGAATACGCCGACCGGATGACAGTGGGTATGTCAGTAGCAGTTTGGGCCGGACTAAACCGCACTCATACCATAACACTTGCATAAGTGTCTGGTTCAGACCCGCTACGACTCCCCTTGCTGACATCGCGCTCAGCAAGGGGATATTTTTCATTTCGCATTTTGTTGGTAAGTAGAGGCCTAAAATATAAATAACTCTTTCTCGAAAAGGACATTGCGAGCTCGACGGAGCGAGCACTAGGAATTTTCTAGCAAGAAAATATCCGTGTCCTTGGAGGGAAAGAGTTATTTATATTTTAGGATTTTAGACTACCACGCAAAATGAGCAAATGCCTTGTTGGCCTCTGCCATCTTGTGTGTATTTTCTTTCTTTCGTACTGCTTCACCATCATTCTTTGAAGCTGAGATGATTTCATCTGCTAGTCGCTCATGCATAGGCATACCCTTCTTACCTCGCGCTGCATCGATGATCCATTTCATAGATAAATACTGTCGTCTTTCTGGTCGCACTTCTCGAGGAACCTGATAGTTTGCACCACCGACTCGTCGTGATCGTACTTCCACCTGAGGAGCAGTATTTTTCAAAGCTGTGTTGAAGATTTCAATAGGATTCTCTGTCTTTGCCTTTTCAGCAATATCAGCGAATGCTCTATATACTATCTGTGTAGCAGTATTTTTCTTACCACTCAACATACAGTAGTTTATGAACTTACCAACCTCGTCTGAGTTGTACTTGAGGTCAGCCTTAGCTATATTTCGATTTTTTACTTTTCTTCGCATTTTTTATTTGGCTTAATTGTCTGCATATCGCGCCGATGATTATTTTTAACCACTTTCGCGACTGCCGACGGGGAAATTTTCTGATAATTTAGCAGAATTTATTCAGCTTGATGCTTCAATGCACGGCTTACTCTGCTTTGTGTCGACGCTTGTATTTATTTTTTCAAACTTGTACTTGCGTTTTCACTAACTTACTTTACTTAACTAACCTTACTTCTTTGCAACTTTTGGCTTTTTTGTACCGTAAGCTGATCGCTCTTTTCGTCTCTTCTCTACGCCTGCACAGTCGAGTACACCTCGTACTACTGTATATCGGATTCCGACATCTTTTACACGACCACCTCGTAGTAGTACCACTGAGTGTTCCTGTAGGTTATGTCCTTCACCTGGGATATACGCTGTAACTTCCATACCGTTTGATAGTCGTACTCGGCAAATCTTTCGAATCGCTGAGTTTGGCTTTCTAGGAGTCTTGGTTGTTACCTTTGTGCAAACACCTTTCTTAAAAGGAGAATTGTAGAGAACTGGACGGTTGTTGAGCACGTTGAAACCACGAGTCAAAGCAATAGCTTTACTCTTTCGTTTCGCTTTTGACCGACTTTTCTTTACTAATTGATTAAGTGTAGGCATGTGCCTGTTTTTTATATTAACTGATAACTGTTGTCTTAAACGATGTTCCGCAACGCATAAGACTAAAAAATGCTTCCAAAAAGCACTTGAGGAAAGATTACTATATATAGTGTATCTAGGCAAGGTGCTCTGTTGTCACCTACGTCGTCTTGTCGAACATTATTGTCGCCTATTATATAGACATACCTGTCATAAGGGTAAAAATACTGAAAATGAGCGGAGTGAAGAACTGCCAGATAAAGAATATGAACAAAAGTGTAGCAAATAAGCCATATTTTTCAAAAAAATCGCGTATTTTTTCTGCTTGCTCAGGCAAAAGGTTAAAAAGCACCTTTGAACCGTCCAGTGGTGGCAGTGGTACGAGATTGAATACTGCAAGGACTATGTTCATAAGTACTCCTGTAGCTATGAGTTTTATTGTCTCAATAGGCAAATTTGCACCAAAAAATCTTAGACCAAGGCTTAAAATAAGGGCTATTGCGATATTTGATAACGGGCCGGCTATAGCCACCCAAAGTTCACTTTTGCGACCATTTCGCATATTGTAAGGGTTATATGGTACCGTTTTTGCCCAACCGAACATTATGCTACCAGGCAAAATCGCACACATTATAGGTACTATAATAGAACCTATAGGATCTATGTGTTTTAAAGGGTTGAGTGTGAGTCGACCCTGATACTGCGCTGTATGATCACCCTGAGAAAGGGCCGCCAAACCGTGAGCTACCTCGTGTATCACGATAGACATTATAAGAAGTGCGAGTGAGAAGATAGAGAACATGTGTTTTTAGAGGTTTTTGAGGCTTTTGTGTAATATTAGCCGAGCTTTTATGTATTTTTACTCAACATATCTACTAGACTATTTGCCAAATACGCTGGATATGATAGCATATCGGAACATATGGCAAAAGTATGCGCAATAACTAAAAAAGGTTCAATGATGGCGGGCGGGTATTCAAACCGTACTCGTGCTACTCAGTTCAACCCTACTGGGATGAAACGGAAGTATCCAAACCTACAAAAGAAGCGGATTTACATCCCTGAGCTAAAGAAGAGTGTGACTATTACTATTTCCACAAAGGCTTTGAAGACTATTCAGAAGAACGGCGCTTTCGCTACACTAAAGAAAGCTGGGTTGATATAGAGTTAATTTTTACCTAAAAAGAAGAAGTATATTGCTGTACAGACTAATATAGAAACCATCAAGATCAAGGCTATTATTGCACAGACTCTTTTAAGACCTGTAGTATCTCTCCATTTAAAAAACACACTAGATAGTAGCGCAAAGACTATAGACATTGGTATTATTAGAATTTGCCCTATTCCAAGGGAGTCAATATTAGAAAATATAGTCAACGGACAATTTGCAGGATTGGAAGAATTCATAAAGCTATCATGACAAATAGTATCTAAACCAAACACCAAGCCTAATAAAAGCTCCGAGTTTAAAATAACGTACGCCAAAAGAAAAGCTTTAATATGTTTTTTCATACAAATATTTTACCACACTAAATTAGCGAGTAAAAAATATTTAAGAGGCTAATTATGTACAATATTCAAACCGTCCATAATAAAGCCAATCGTCCCAACTTCATCTGTCCTAAACACACGATCTCTTCCCAGATTTAAAGCTTTTAGATTATCCAACACTATTTTGTGTGGATGCCCATATGTATTTTTTTGACCAACTGATATCACAGCAAGCTGTGGATTGACCACGTGCAAAAAATCTAGACTCGTAGAAGTCTTTGAACCATGATGACCAACCTTTAAAATATTTGCGTGTAGATAGTCAGGTAATAAACCATCGCTAGATAAATTGGCAATCAAACTTTTCTCCACATCGACGGACGCATCGCCTGTGAGCATCACGCTCGTATCACCGTAAGTGAGCCGTCCGACTATCGAACTATCATTCGTAGTTAGGTCGAGCAACTTTTTACATTTTTTGATTGCGCGAGTTTTTTTATATGATTGTTTTTTCATCTTCTTGTTTTGTAAATTATTTGAGTCGTTAAAGCATCGTTCGTAATTTTCTAAAATATCACTCAAACTTGGCGACAATATTTTAAAAACAACACCAGCATCTTTATCCAACACTATTGATATGCCATGCATGCCGATTATTTTTTGCGCAAAATTTTGCGTATAAATTTGCAAAGATTTTTGCGCGAAGTTTTGTATAGTATTTTGTACAGAGTCTTGCACACTTTTTTCCAAAAACTTTTTATATTGCACGTTGTCCGCAGTCACGCCATTGTAAACAAATCCAGAAAAATTATACTTTGATGCAACGTCACTAAAACCACCGACATGATCATTGTCGGGATGTGTGGCCAAAAGTAAATCGATACGTGAATTAAAAAATGGTGCGACCTTCGATAAACTTTCTAAAACTTTTTTGGTTGGTGGACCAGCATCGATGAGCAATGAGTTTCCATTTGGTGCGACTATATATGTAGCATCACCTTGTCCGACATCGAGAAAATTTAAGGACATGTTTTTGCGGGCGAGTGCGCCTATTCCTGCATTGGCGTCGGCGTAGACACCAGCATCAGTGCCAACATTTTCAAAAACATAAAAAGCTAAACCGAACTGGACGGTGCAAAATCCGACCAAAAATAGCAAAAACTTCTTGTGATATACTGGTGCCATTAAACAATTAAATTAAACATATGACATTCGTTGAGAAAAAATTTAACATCGGAAAATTGGAGGGTATTTCAGAGAAGACTATTGAGGAGCATTTGAAGCTCTACTCTGGGTACGTAAAGAACGCTAACTTGATATTGGAGAAGATCGACGAACTTAGTGCGTCACCAGAAAGTGCGGAAAAAAATGCCTACACTATCGGCGAGCTTCAGCGACGATTTGGTTTTGAATTTGATGGCATGAGAAATCATGAATACTACTTTGACCAATTTGAAGGTGGTGCCTCTGACTTGCCAGCGGACGGACTTCTTTGGAAAAAGATAGTTTTGGATTTTGGATCTTTTGAGACATGTTTTGCTCGACTAAAGTCACTAGCTATGACTCGTGGTATTGGCTGGGCTATTCTCTACTACGACGAAGTGTCTGATAGACTTTTGTGCGCATGGGTTGATGAACAGCATCTAGGTCACCTCACTGGTCTAAAAGTCGTACTAGCACTCGATATGTGGGAGCACTCATATATGCTCGACTATGTGCCTTCTGAAAAGAAAAAGTATGTAGAAGCCTTCTTCTCCAACATCAATGGTAAGTTCATAGATCAGCGTTTCATAGAGAGTCTGGCTTAAAACATTATAAACAGGGGTATGTTATACGTATGAGATTAAAAAGTGTGACATTTTGGTGTTTCACAAATATATTTTGAAAAATATGTGATGCGCACACCAAGTGTCTCCCCCGATTTTATGAGCAAAATCTTTAAAATACAGCCTAGATTGGGGCTGTATTTTTAATTTTAGGTGAGTAATTTTTAGGGTCATATTTTGGCAGAATAGGCTCTGCATTTTTATTTTTTACATAGAGAAAAATTCCAAACAGTAGTAGACCTGTGTATGAAGTCAATATCATATATATAGACATCAGTGGTAACGCTACTGAAGCAAAAGGTAGTGACGCACCGAAGTGCACCATAGCGAGTTCGTAAGATAAAAGTATATATGAAACAAAAGCTGGAACAGTGGCCACGAGAGGCAAAATGAAACACAGGCACCCCGTGAGAAAAACAAAAAACATTGTGAAGGGTATGAAAGGGAGTACTACAATGTTAATCGGAAGGGCTACTAATGAAACGATGCCAGACAATTTAATAATGAGTGGTAGTGTAAATATTTGTGTAGCAAGGGTGGATGAGATGAGTGATATGAGTGGTGTGAGATTCTGGAAGGTTTGTGACTTTGATGCAGTTATGAGTCTTTTAAGCCGTGACTCTATCGGACTAGCATATAAGATGAGAGCAAGAGTTGCCGTGAAGCTCAGCTGAAAAGATGGGTCGTAGATTGCGAGTCTCGGATTCCATATGAGCATGAGCGTACCGGTAACCATGAGTGACACAAGTGCGGAATTGGTACGACCAGAAATGCGTGCATAAAGACCGATGAGTGACATGATAGCGGAGCGTATGACGGTCGAACCACCGCCAGTCATTATGGAAAACAACACGACGCCGAAGCCACCACATATAGCACTAAGTGATGCTGGGAGAAAAGAAAACAAACGAACTATGGCTTCACCGATAATAGAAATATTGAAACCTGAAAGTACCACAATATGTATAAGCCCTACTCGTTGAAAATCATCTTGAAGCTTTTTATCCAGCGACCCTTTGCCAGAAATAATCAATCCGCTCGCCAAAAAAGAATGTGGTGAAGGCAACGCGCGATCTATGCGCTCGATAAATGCATGTTTAAATTTGTACAAACTGGCGATCACGATGTTTCCATGGCCGCGGCTTATTATGCGGAAGTTTTTAGATCCCTCGGCACTTTCTGTGCTAGCACTGACCTTACTACTCGCAAGACTACGAACACTGGCTGTATAAAATATTCCATCCTTTGAAAGATAAGCCGCGTAGTCAAAAGTGCGCCCATCAGGGTTTACTATTTCTTTTGGCTTTTCTATTTTAGTAAATATCTCAATCTCATCACCATACGCTATATCTGGTGTATCTATTTTTACAAGAAGCTTACTGTTGTTTTTTACATGGACGTCGTCAATCTTGGCACTGTTAACCTTAGTCACTTTGAGCACAAACTTCGCCGTGGCATTTTTAATGTCAGGGTCGTCACTAACAATACCGGTGATGTGTATTTTTCCTTTTGTATACTTTGCTAGCGTGAAGTCGTCTTTTGGTAAATGTTCGGCACGGACAAGAATCACCGCTATAGCTATGACAATTAGAAAAATTTTTATATACAAATTTCTACGTTTATTTTTAAGCTGATTAGGTTGAAGTGTTTTCACAAACAACAGATTAGCAAATCTAGATGTATAGAAAATAAAGAAGTTTTAAAAAGAATATGAATTAAAAAAGCCCGAACTGCGGATTGAACGCTAGTTCGGGCCTATGGAATAAATTCCATAGATAGCACATGGTGCTTTTTTGAACTTGGACAGTCACACGAATTGATCACGGGATCAAATCCTTTTCAAAGAGGGTGAAGACAGGGGCTCCATCCCTGTCACTTTTCCAAGTGGCGGTGTAAAGCTTGCTGATGCACTCGACATAATGTTTGCCGTGATCACCCCGGTAGGTCACGGTGACTTTTTGACGAGGCTTCCCTGCAGGCCCAGAAAAGTAGAACCACCCATCATATTGGGTTCCATTCTCTGGTTGTTTTTGCGAGGCAAGTGCAGTTTGTGCAGCTTCCTCAAGAATTGCTTGAGTTGACATGATTGTGTTTCAATCTTTGGTTAATGCAGTCTCGCACGACAAAATCACGACCTAATGATCGCTGACCAAGTTGTAAAAGAACTGCTTCTGTAAGCAGAAAAATACCATCTTACTGAAATGACGTCAACACGTTGGGTAATGTGCATTTTGTTGGTAAATATTCGACAGATATAGAGGATTCTTTATAAAAACTTGCCGTCTTAGACAATAAAAATTTATGAAAACATAAGAAAAACCCTCAAAGACATGCTCTGAAGGTTTTTCACTACATCTCTCTTTGTTTTTAGCAAAGAGCGGGCCCGAAGGCACTGTGCCAATATAATATCACCAACAATTAAAAAATCAACTTGAAAAACTCCACTTTTAATTTCTAAATTCAGTACGCGCAATCATTGCCAGCATACCGACAGATTAAAACCTATTTGCCCCTATCAAACTCTTCCATCAACCCTCGCTCTTCATCCGCAGGAAAAACTTTCTTGAAACGCGCACCGCTTTTACCCTTCACTCGCTTTTCACATTCTGCCCATGTTTTGTCGATGTGCACCTTACCGTCTACTGCACTAACATAAGAATACGCGGGTACGCCTTTTTTAGAGCTTGAGCTTGATGTACCAGCACCGCCAACGGTGCCATCGGAGCCATACCCCTTCTTCCTCGCCTTTATCGCATCTTTTTTATCCTGATGTATCGCCTTAGTATTTAAAATATTTTCACCACCGACAACCACACTAGCATAGTCCGCGAGTGAGCCTGTGTAGAGTTTACCCAAAGCACTTCCGACAATATTTACAGGCGCATCTGGTTTCTTATCAGCAAATGATGTGGCTATGACATCACATCGCTCATTCCCCCACACACCAGCATGACCTTCGATAAGCTTCCATGTCACACGAAAACGGCCGTGCTTTTTTGTAGCACTTGCGCCGGATACAGACGCAGGTGAGCCTTTCG
>CAYWQF010000022.1:0-12563 GCA_964460835.1 uncultured Candidatus Saccharibacteria bacterium
TGGCCATGGGTTCATCTCTAGATGTTGTTGGACCTATTGCAAAGAGCGTAGAAGATGCAGAGATAATTTTCAATACAATATCTGGCGCTGATAGATATGACTCTACTACACTGTCTGATGTAGAAGTGCAAAATGCTGGCGGCTCACAAGACGCGCAAAGCCCACAAGGCGCGCAAACAGTGCAGACAGCGCAAACACCACAAGACTCAAAACCGCTTCGCGTAGGTATAGTACCAGAGCTCATGAGTATTGGTGGTATTTCAAAGGAAGTATCAGACAATTTTAATGCAAGTATAGAGTCTTTGCGAAAAGCTGGTTGTGAGATAAAAGAAGTGAGTCTTCCAAATATTAAATATTCTTTGGCAATTTATTATATTTTGATGCCAGCAGAAGTATCATCAAACATGTCTCGTTTTGATGCGGTGAAGTATGGTATGAAGGTGAATGATGTAGGTAGTGATTTGCTTGGAGACTATCTAAACACTAGAGGCGAGCTACTAGGTAAAGAAGTGCGACGACGAATAATGCTCGGTACATATGTACTTTCTAGTGGATACTACGATGCTTACTACAACAAGGCGAATATTGTGCGAGAGCTTATAAGAGCAGACTTTAGAAAAGCTTTTGAAAATGTGGATATTGTGGTCACACCAACAGCTCCAACTCCGGCTTTCAAAATAGGTTCACACACTGATGATCCAATACAAATGTACCTCGAAGATATATTTACTGTGACAGCAAACCTTGTAGGTGTACCAGCTATGTCTGTGCCAAGTGGATTTGCAGAAGTTGATATTGAAAATGGTGCAAAAGCGAAGCTACCACTAGGTATACAGTTCACAGCTCCACATTGTCGCGAAGATCTTTTGTTTGCTATAGGAAAAAAGTTTGAAGAGGTGAGAGGTTTTTAGTTTTTAGCTGATATTTTTTACGCTATATTTTTATCTATTGCCGTTTTTTTTAATTACTCATTATTTATTAGTCTATACACTCTCGTCGTGTAGCGCATATTGATATATAATATTTATCATATATGGCAGATGTAAAAAAACCAGCGGGCGGCGCCAAAAAACCTGAACCTGCGGCGGGTCCTTCTACAGAGTTTCAAATGCTGTTTTTTGGCGCCATTTTTCTAATAGTATTTTTTATCGTAATACCTACGGTTGTTAGTTTTTTTGGATATTCTGATTTAAAGATTTTACCTGAAAATCTAGGCGAAAGAGCATCAGAAATGTTTTCTTCTATAGTAAATACCACTAGCTTCATTTCTATATTTGTTACTTTGATGTTGGCTATGGCTTACTATTATTTAAAAATGCGTACTACAGAGATAATGGATGCATATGAAAGCGGGGCAATGTCGGGATATAGACCAGAGGTGCATGCAAAAGGTTCACATACCGTTGGTGTGCTTGCGCAAAAAGCAGAGGCAGATCCTAGATGGAAAGATATTGAAGCTCATTTGAAGTCAAACAATCAGTCCGATTGGCGAGTGGCAATACTTGAAGCTGACATAATCTTGTATGACATGCTTACACAGATGGGTTATGAAGGGGATTCTATTGGTGAAATGTTGAAACAAGCTGACCCCGCAACTTTTGCTACACTACAAGATGCATGGCGAGCACACAGGGTACGAAATACTATTGCTCACGAAGGTGCCAACTATGTTTTGCCTAGACATGAAGCTGAGCACACACTGGCTTTGTATAAGAGAGTTTTTGATGAGTTTTATTTTGTCTAGCTTGCTAAAATGAGTTTATCTATTATAATGGCTAAATTGGTATTTTCGGCTACTATATAGATACTAATGGACATAGCGGGTAAGTGTAACAGTAGCACATCAGGCTCATAACCTGATAGATGTGGTGCAATTCCACAACCCGCAACAAGATCAAAAACAAAGAGCTTACATTTTGCCCACGCGTCCTCGTCTGCTGACGAGTCGCTCTGCTCGGAGCCTAGCTCCTGCGCAAGGGGCAAAATGTAAGCTCTTTGTTTTTAATCTTTAAAGTTGTCGGGTTGAAAATAGGGGAGTTTTGTATTATAGTTGCCAGACATGTCGGGGTAGCTCAGTGGTAGAGCACAGCACTCATAAAGCTGCGGTCGTGGGTTCAATCCCCACCCTCGACACCAGATAGTTCTTTATAGAACATTTTTTAAGCCTAAAAAAAGGCGGTCAAAAATCGGCCAAAACGGTCAAACAAAAGTCAGTGAAAAACAAACAAAAAATAAGGAGGCTCGTTAGTTATGGCAGATGATAGATTGGGTAGAATTGTAGCAATTTCAGGTCCGTCTGGGGCTGGTAAAACACAGATTATCAATGGAGTGAGAGCACAGCTCCGCGACCTTCATTTTTCTGTCTCGCATACCACTCGTCCAAAGAGGGAATCAGAGGTTCATGGCAGGGAGTACTACTTTACCGATGAAAAGAATTTCAGATTGGAAATTGCTCGGGGTGCGTTTATTGAATGGGCCACGGTTCACGATGAACTTTACGGTACATCAAAGAGGACTGTCCTCGACATTCTGAAGCGTGGTTATGATGTACTGCTGGATATCGATGTCAAAGGTTTTTCTCAGCTTCTCAGCGCAGACTTTGACGGCGTGAATCCGGAGATTGTTTCCATCTTCATTTTTCCGCCAAATATCGAGTGTTTAAAGAAGAGGCTTGTGACGCGAGACGACAAGACAAACAATCTCGATGTGCGCATTAAAAACGCACGAAATGAAATTAGCTGCGCCGGTCTATACAATCATTTCGTCGTAAACGCTGAAGGCCTCCTGCAGGGAGCTATCAATGACGTGGTAGAGATCATTGGCGAGCGAACGTCTTAAGGTGAGTAGTTTGCTAAGTGTAAATGTTATGCAAAAGCTAAGGCTTTTTGCACCAAGCCATCTCGTGAAATATCGAGGTGGTTTAATTTTGCGCTTTTTAGACAATAATTTTTATATTTTATGTATAGCGCGTTATCTTGTTACAAAATATAATATTACTTGTATGTCAACAGCTAAAAAAGTTAACAAAGATTTTTTTAAGAAATGGACAGAATCATCTGCATATGTGATCGGCTTCTTTGCTGCTGATGGGTATATTACAGTGAATAAAAGAGGTGGAGAGTTTTGGTCTATCCATATTAATGATAAAGAATTGTTGGAAAGTATTAAAAAAGCCATAGAATCAGAGCATACAATTGGTGTTAGATCTAAAAAAGGCAGTACTATTAAGTCTTACCGTCTTCAGATTGGAAGTATTGAAATGTGTAATGATCTTAGAAAATTAGGTTTCTTCGAACGTAAAACAAAGAGCCTTGTCGTCCCTCACGTGCCTTCAAAATATTTATCACATTTTGCGAGAGGTTACTTTGACGGAGATGGGCATGTTTGGATGGGGCAAGTACATAAAGGGCGGAACACTAAATCATTGGCTATACAAACTGTCTTCACCTCTGCCTAGATACATTTTTTGGAGGTATTAAAGACTCGTCTTGAGGACGTGGGTATTCCAAGAGGTGTGATACGAAAAGGGAAGGGGGAATACTACCGACTTACCTATAGTGTTCGTAGCTCTTTGAATTTATACAATTTTATGTATAATCATACATATCTCGGCGATACAACACTTTTTCTTAGTCGAAAGAGGGTTGTTTTCCAAAGATTCATAAAAATGCGGGCGTAGTTCAACGGTAGAATACTCCCCTGTCACGGGAGAGGTCGTGGGGTCAGCACCCATCGCCCGCGCAAATGAAAAACACCCATCTTGCATGGGTGTTTTTCTGTGGGGTGATTGGATAATGGAACCGTGATATAATTTTTGTATAAAATAATCCAATGAAAAATTCCAGTAGAAATATACTAGTCGTAAGTGTTTACTTTATGGTTTTGGCGTATTATTTCCTTAATTATTTTAAATCTGAAGGAGGATCTAAAGCTTCATTGGTTATACAGCACGTTGATGGTGTAGAGGAATATATTGCAAGTGGTAATCAGCATCTTCTCTTACTTATTTCGTATGGAATTTCTTTTGCTTTGATTTGGTATATATCAGCTTCAGTGCCAAAAAAAATACAAGCATTCTTTTTTGGCTTATTGCTTAATATAATTTTATTTGTTAGCACCCTATACGCAGGCGATTTACCTGGTATGAGTTTAGGTTCTGATTTTGGTATTTTACCTCAACTTTTTGTAAATTTTATCCTACTAGCTATATTTCCATTATTGTATAAGAAAAAGACCGTTGTTATTTAATAAACGTAGCTTACCCAATCTCCGTATGTCCTTCTTCAGCATGAGCTTTGCCATGCGATAGGGTGAAGTGATAGTGTGGGTTTGAAATGATAGCGAGACTCAAAGATGTGCAGAGTATACAAACATTTCGGAATATAATGCGCATTGAACCCGCATCAAACACAAAGATACCAAGCATAAGTCCTGTAGCTAGAACACTTGGTATAAAGATACGATAGCCAGTCAAAAGCCATACACCGATGATGAGCTCACCACCACCCCAAGTGGCAAGCAAGATATTGTCTGGAGCCATAGCTCTTATGAAATCAGGGAAGTAGGATAGCCAAGGGGCAGGGTTTATAAAAGCAGAAATAGATGCATATAAAAAAGTAAAAGCTACTCCGAAACGAAGTAAAAACCATACCACGGGCAAGTTTATTGTATTTTGTGAATTGTTCATAAGTTTTATATTACTATAAAACTTATCCAAATGTCACTTATTTCATAATGAGCTTCTGGCTATTTTCTTTCTCGTCTGTATTCCATTCTCTAGTCCTATATTAGGTGTATATCTTGTGTATTTTATTGAATCTTATGTGGTATAATTTAATTATATTAACTTATATTATTCACATACTATGAAAAAGCTCACAGCTTCAATATCAATTTTATTAGCATCAAGTTTTGTGTTTTTGTCGGTATTTATTTTACCAGCACCAGCCTTTGCTGTGACATCTACACAGGCGCCTACTAAACAAAATACGAGTGTTGAATCTGAGCTACAAAAGCAGATAATGGCTGATTTCTTTTCGGCAACATCTACTGTTGGATCAGGACAAATGATACAGATGCCGAGCGTAAGTGTGGATAGTGTAATACTAAACAATTCTAGCTATAAAGCTGGTGATGAGATATCTGGCGTAGTGAGTGTGACAAATAGATCCAATCTTCTTTTGGAAAATGCTTCTTATAGAGTACTTGTAGGCAAGAAGTACGAGGACATAAGTGAAAACGTCAAAATAACCTCAACGTTTATAGATGCTACAAGTCTAGTGTATTTAGGAAACATAAAAGGTAATGAATCAAAGAAGATAAATTTTAAATATAAGATTCCATCTTTCATATCTGGAGATAAATTAGCGATACAGATAAATGTGTACACAGACAACGATATTGTCGTAGGTAGTAATAGTAGTAATTATATAAATATAGAAAACGGTGAAGGGTTAATATACCTATCGGATGCGAAGTTGGTATTGGGTAATGATAAAGAGTATAACCTTACGGAAGGCCCTACTATATATAAAGACAAAGATCCAAAAACTGCAGCTCTTTCTGTAAAAGTGAAAAATAAAACTAATAGTGAAGTCTCTGTTATCCCAAAACTATCTACATATAATCAACAGGATAGTGACGTAAAAGTAAATTCCGTTGCGCCTTCAATAAAACTCGCGGCAGGAGAGTCAAAAGTCGTATCTATCGAACTACCAAATATGGATTATAAAGCCGGAGTCTATTTCTCAGAAGTCACTTTTACGAATGAATCTGGCAAACAGTTGGCATTAAATCTCGGTGTGCGGTACATTATCGGTGGTAATATTGCTACTGTGCACACAGTGCAGACCGATAAAGAAATATTAAAAGTTGGTGATATTTTTAATATAAACTATGTTGTAACTGGTAGACCTTTTGACCTTTCTACACTGGCAGTTGGCGACTTGAAGAGTTCTTCTAAAAAGAATGAGTCTGAAAGCATAGGTAAGATAAGTATAAAAGTGTTTAATGAAAATAATAAAATTATTGCAGAAGGTACAAATGATTTTAAATTAACAGGCGACAATAGAGATAAGATTGAATTGTTAGCAAATGAGAATGCTAGAGCTTTAAAAGCAACTGTCAGTATCTCCGACGAAAATGGACAGGTTTTCTTCACAAAAGAGGTGATCATCTCAAGTAATTTTGATAGTATTGCAAAACAAGGATCATTGAATAAAAAAATACTAACTATTCTAGCTCTTGTGCTTGTGGCACTAATGGCGTTGTTGTTATTTAGTAGAAGGAAGATTCATGCCTATGTGTTAATTGCAGTGCTAATCATAATCGTAGTAATGATACCGGTGATTGTAAACGCCTGGGTATTTACCGGTAAACAAATAGCTGGTGGTACAAATATGTACGGAAATGTTGTTGACGGTGCCCCTTCTATAACAGTAGGCGCCCCTTATGATTATCAAACATTTAGTGAAGGTCAATTATTTAATTTTTGGGGATATTTATATTTTATTTCTTGTGCGAACAGTGCTCAACGTGTAAGTATGCATTTTTCTGATGACTATGGTCAGTCTGGTGATATCACCGTTAGCCAAAGACCTCCTCTCGGTGGGGAAGCTGTGTGGTATGAAAATGTGTATTTTGTTAGTCCAAATCTTAGTGCTGGGTATGTAGCTGGTCTACACACACTTCGATTTAGAGCGCTTAATGTAAATGGAGGTCTATGGGATTGGTCTCAGGGGTATGTTCAATACAATGTAGTATGTTCTGCTGGTAGAGTTCCTGGGGCTGGTGGTCTTTGTTCTTATCCTACAAATTCAACAAATACAACAGGCACTAACAATAATAATTCAGGTGCAAATGGAGGCCTCCCTTCAACCTTTACTACCGGAGGTGGTACTGCATACCCATCAGCTTGTGGTATCCAGGCTAATTCTCCAGTAAAAAAAGGATCTGCTGTATCTACAAGCAATATGTGTGGTGTCGGCAATAATCTTTCAGGGAGTGTATCTTTCAATTATCTAAACAATGAATGGCGATGGACATGTTCTGGTACCAATGGTAGTCCTGCAACCTGTAAAACTTCTTGTGAATCTGGCTCATACTTATGTCCAGCTTCAAATACTTGTTCAAGCACATGTACAGATTGGTGTTCAAATATAAGTGGCAATCAGTCAGATAGAAGTAAGTATATTGTAGATCAAGATGGTCTATGTTATGAGCCGAAGTTTATCAAAGACTTTAAACTCAGCCCATCTATTTCAAACAGTCAGGGTGTATGCAAGGCTTTTTGGTCAACAAGCAATCCGCTTAAAGATGGCACTTTGAGCTGTAAAATGAATGGCTCACCTGTATCTTGTATAAACACTGATGGCTTCAATATTATTCCTGGTATTACTAAACTCGAAGCTATACTTGATTTTGCTTCCAGTACATATACTGATTTTCAGGAGCTAAAGTGTACAAAGAATCCAAATCTGATAGAGATATAATCTGATGGGGTGTAGGTGAAAATAGGAATTAAAAGGCGGCCGCGACGGAGGGACTTATAAACAGGTCTCCGTCGCGGCCGCTTTGTTGTAGGAAAAAGCACAAAAGTGTAGTATAGATAGACTATGAGTAAAGCCTTTTGGAATAAAGAGTACGCCGACCCAAAGCATATCACTATGTCTTTTGAGCCTGCCGGAGATCTACAGTCATTTGAGAGATGGGGTATTCGTAATGCCGAGTGGTACCCATTTCCTAAAGACGGCCTAGTACTAGATATAGGCTGTGGTAATGGGCGAAATATTATATATCTATGTGAAAAATATGGCATGAAAGGCTTCGGTGTAGATGTCTCTGGGGTGGCTATAGATCAAGCAAAAGAGCATACAAGACAAGCTCCCGCCATTGCTGCAAAGGCTTTGGCAGATGAAGCATCTGGAAGCGCAGGGCAAGTTTTATGGCAAAAAAATTCATGGCAAAAACCAGCGCCAGAAAAATTAGCGTCACAAAATACTGCACTAGAAAAACTAGATATAAACTATGCAATACAATCTGGTGGTGAGAATATTCCTCTAGAAGACGCATCTGTAGATGTGGTACTAGATATGATGACAAGTCACATGCTTCGCAAGAAAGAGCGTGAGGCAATGGTAAAAGAGATAGCTAGAGTAGCAAAGCCGTACGCATGGTTTTTCTTCAAGACTTTTATACTTGATGCTGATGTACACGCAAAGCGTTTGATACAAGACCATCCAGATCTAGGTGGCGAAGGTCAACCTCCAGAAGAAAACTCATATATACATCCTCGTATTGGAGTATATGAACACGTTTGGACAGAGCAGGAGATATATGAGTTCTTCCGACCATATTTTAAGATTCATAAGATGATAAAGTCTTATAAACATTTTCGTGACGGAAAACCTTATAAACGTCGTACGGTATCTGTGTATATGGAAAGACTTCGCGACTAGATAGTGAGTTAGAGCATTCGCACACCAAGCTCTTTCATAAAAATCTGCAATTCTTCACCCTTTATTTTTCGTAAACTATTCTCTGGTGTACGGCCGAGCTCTATGGACATTATTCTCGTACGCTTTAGATCTACTACTTCATTACCTAGAACCTCACACATTCGGCGTATTTGACGTTTCTTGCCCTCAGTAAGTATTATACTAAACTTTTTATCGCCGGTTATAGTAACAACACAGGGTTTAGTTTTGAATCTTTTGCCGTTACCATCTTCTATTACTACACCCTTCTCCATTCTTGTTGAAAAGTTGTCTGTTAGACGCTTTTTTGTTTCTACTACATATTCTTTCTCATGTTTCTCTTCAGGGTCTAGGAGTTTACCTGTGATACGACCATCGTTGGTCATAATAATAAGTCCATGAGAGTCTTTGTCTAGTCGGCCAACAGGGAAGAGTTTGCCACCAGCAACATTTTTTAGAAATGTTCTGTCTGACATTTTACCTAGCATCCCTTGTATATCTATCTCCTCATCCTGAGCAGAGTGAGTTAGTACACCTATCGGTTTATTGTATGCAAAATACACCAATTCTGGAGCGTTGTTGTTTGCACCATTTGCACCGTCTGTATTATTCGCGCCAGCCCGACCTTTTGCGCTATTTGCTCCAGCTTTAGCATCAGCAGTAGCTCTACCAAGGCTTCGTACTTCAACTACATCTCCTTGTTTTACAGTATCTCCAAGTACAGCTACACGACCGTTTATATACACTCTACCCTGTCTTATAAGCTCATCTGCGCCACGACGTGAGGCATACTGCTCATCTGCTAGGTATTTGTTTATACGGAGGCGTGGATTGACAGCAACGAGCTTAGCGCTGTTGCTAGTAGCGCTTTCATCGATACTGTTTTTAACAGAAGTATCCTTAGATATTGTCTTTTTAGATTTCATACGTTCATTTTACACAAAAAGCCACCTTATACAATCAGGTGGCTTTTTGTTTGATGAGCCATTTCTAGATTTTGTACGACTCCGGAAACTTGCAAGCTCTGCTTATTTTTTCTTTGAGTCCAATGTCTTGTCGTCTTCATCAATATTTTTGAAGGCGCCTCTTAGGTGTTTGATAGCATCTACTAGGCTCTTTGCAAGCTCTGGAATCTTTTTTGTACCAAATAAAAAGATGAATATTATCGCGATTATTATCAGTTCTTTTGTTCCTAGTCCTAGCATGTTTTTGTTTTGTTAAGAAAATTTATTATATAATATCGTGCATTCATACATCACGATAAGTGGTAAAACCATTAATAATAATGATATACCATCGGTAGGGGGAAGTAAAGAAGCAACTATAAACATAATCATAATGGCATGTCTACGCTTATCTTTAAGGTATTTTACCTCCATTACTCCTGATTTTATTAATAGATTTAATATTATTGGAAACTCAAATAAGAGTCCGAGTAGAGCAGATGTAGATACTATTTTTGATAAAAAGGTTGATATGTCCCATATATTTTTAATACCCAAGTTTGTGTTGATGTTGGCAAGAAGTTGTATAGTGGAGTACATAATCAAAAAGCCATATACAAAACCTATGGCAAACAGTATTAGTCCAAGTGGTAACATAAGGAAAAAAATCCGTCGCTCTTTTTTATGTAAAGCATTTTTAATAAAAGAATATACTTGATATAAGATTATCGGTATACAGATGACCAAAGCTATTAGGAAACCAATATTTAAGGCTAAATCAAATAATTGAAAAGGGGAGGTGGTATTTAAGTTTACAGATTCAAAATTGAATAAAGGTAATGTTTTTTTTAAAATAGGCCCAGAGAATACTATTCCAATACCGAATGAAATAGCAAAACAGACAACAATAATACCAAGTCTTCTAAGTACATCATTGATATATGGAGAATATTTTTCTAGGCCTTGCTCGATGTCTTCCATTTATAATGTGGTTATTTAATTTTTTTTTATCATATATAATTATAGATAGAATGTCATTTAATGAAAATTCTATTCTGACATTATAAAGACATTTCCTCCTCCGCCACTTGATTCAGGAATCTCTACGCAGATAATAGCGCCGTCAGATTCGACGAGTATGTCGCTAGGTACATATGCAACATTCCCTGTAGGTATTTCTACTATAAAATCTTGATTGTCGCCAGACATTGCTACAATATCGCTTATGGCCATAATTTTATATTGTTAAATTTATTGAGTTTGCACTTGTGGATGTACTGCTTTCAACAATATCTGAAATGTTATTTAATTGATTGATAACGTTTTCTATTGCTGGTACTACAGTCTCTACGATGGGTTCGGTTGATGTCCCTGATACTATGTCAGGGGTCGTAGTAGAGGATATTGTACTTGGTGTAGAAGTAGTTGTGTCGGGGCTGATAGTGATTTCTGGTATGGTGGCTGTGGTACTGGTGGATGAATTGTTTGTAGCTGAGGTAGTAGCGTTCGTGCTTGTTGCGGATGGTACCTCTATCGGAGCAGGATCAGGTGTTATTAATGGCTCTGTGGGCGTAGTGTTATCTGAAGGGTTGTCGGTCTCTGGTATGTTAGCTGAAGTATCTGACAATAAATCTTCAGATGCTGTTGTCTGAATATTTTCTACCATCTGTTGTGTGGCAATAACTTCTTTGTTTTTACCGAAAAGTGTCTCAGGGTCTATTTTTTTAATTTCCTCTAGTAGTTTTTCTGGGTCTGTAATGTTGTAAACATTATTACCATAAGCAACAAATTTTGCTTCGTAGCGGCAAACAGGTTCTTCTGGAGCATAAACCATTGCACAAATGATAGAGTCATCATCATTGTAATATCCAGTTTGGTCGTACATAACCATTCCTTCATTATCAAATAATTTCTGACCTTTTTCTAGGTGTATCATCTTTTTAGATTATTTTTAAAAATATAATTAATTTTATTGAGTCAGTACTGCTCTTACCTTAATATTATCACCTAATGAAGCTGGTGTGTAGCGGATATATGTAGTCTCATTACCCTTATCTGTGGTGTTGTATGCACTCCATGCTCCACCGCTGTTTGTAGACTTTTCCCATGTACCACTGTTTGTGGATGTGGTGTAGTCGTCTACAAGTAAATCACCGGTTACTGCATCATACAAACGAACGCGCAGTGTTGGAACGGTACTTCCAAATGCGGTAGCAAAACGCCATACAAATTGTTTATTTACGGGGCTTGATAGACCAGCAGACGGTTGATAATGCGAGTCAGTAGTCGCAGATGTATCATCATATACTACAGTTAAACTCATAATACGAGCAGGGATGCAAAATGTACCAATGGTAGAAAATGTAAACATAAATTGAATTCTCGGGGCGCCAGCAATACCAGTTAGGTCACCTCTAGGGTTTATGAGAGTCCATTCACCTGTGTTGTCATCTATACCACTTACCCTAAAGTATACATAGAATGGTTCAGTATTGAGTGAAAATTCACCACTTCCAAGAGCATCATCATGAGAGACAAGTATGCTTCTGAATTGGGTGCAATTTGGGGTATGCAAGGCTGGCGTGATAACTTTTTGATTACTAGAAGATGCGTATGTAGAATGAGCAGATAGAGGAAGGGAATAAAGCTGAGAAAGAGCTGTTGTCGTGCCGTGTTTTACAATATGTGCAATACCATTCTCACTCCAAATAGAAGTGACTTGTGAAGCTGTGTTAAAATGAGGAATAGTGTAACTGTTCCAGTCAATCACATACGCTGAGCCTGACCCAATAGTACCCGCGGAAGATGAGAGTGTAATAGATGTAATAGATGAAAAAGCAGAGATTGTGTACCAAGTAGAAATAGCAGTCGGGTCAGTTGAACCAAACCCTATGCGATATCCAACCATAGCAGCAGTAAAAAAGGTATTGGTACCCGTAACAGCTGTACTCGATACAGCTACTGTGCCTGAAGATATGTAAGCATTACCCAGAGATGAAGCTTGATCTTGTTGTTTGTCGTCTACACCCCAAATATGATCAAAAGGATCTCCTGCAGCTAATGGATATCTTGTTACATACTGTCTAAAACCTGTCGCCCCAGTAGTAAGAATAATAAGTCGATCAATCGCATCTGAAATCTCAAT
>CAYWQF010000023.1:0-6741 GCA_964460835.1 uncultured Candidatus Saccharibacteria bacterium
AAACAAAATGGCACACAAATCAAAACTTCAGACCTTAGTACCCTCTCTACTGGCTCTATCGCTAGCTATATGCTCCATATACCCTACTTATGCTGATGCTTTGACTCGTGCCACTTCTGTCGTTTCTTCCAGCTCAGCAAACAAACTTTCAAACCCATCGAGCGATCTATCAGGAGGTCTATCTATAAAGTCAGAAAATGGTCGTTACAACGTATTTACCATATCAAAACAGCCATTTTTACTACTCAATGCCCCTGTATTTCAAATAATCCCTACAAAAAAGACTAGTCTGCCTGAGAGTATCGCAGAAAAAGTACTGGGTAATATCAATATTCTAAAAAATATAGTGAATGTAAATGCTCCCGATAGTGTGCCGAAAAATGCACAAGAAAGCACAAAAAACACAGAAGCAGCAAGCTCTATTGTGAATATAATCAAAGAGAGCAACAAAGTAATCTCTCAAAACACAGCAACTCCTATAGAAAAAAACCTTGTAAACATCTTTTGCTCGCAAAAAATAGGCACAATGCGAAGAACTGTCACTGGCAGTGGTGTGCTAATAAATGATGATGGTACAGTGCTCACAAACGCTCACGTAGCAGAGTTCCCTCTCATTTCAGATAGCTCTAGTAAAATAGTATGCCTCGCTCGTACAGGTTCTCCTGCAAAAAACACTCATTCAGTGAAAGTCGCGTACATTTCACCCGACTGGATAAAGAAAAATGCGCAAAATATAAACAAAGCCTCTCTATCTACAGGACAATATGACTACGCACTGCTCAAGATAACTCCTATAGACCCATCAAAATCTACTTCTTTTGATAATTCTCCATACAATGCTATTGAAAATACTGGTGATAAAACAACAAGATCCAATGACAACTTAGCTATAGGCTCTAGTGTTGCGGCCGCTGCCTACCCTGCTGAAATACTAGGCACAAAGGGTGTAGATACTGCTTTGTATTCCAAAAAAGAATCCCTGACCATAAATAACCTTTATAGAATAGAAAGTGCGGACAGATTGGTAGAAGATACCTCTGTAAAAGATGTTATAGAAACAAGTCCTAGTGAAATAGCTCAGGTCGGATCCTCAGGAGGTGCTGTCGTAAACGCTCAAAATGAACTAGTAGGAATGATAACTACAGTAGTAGACTCAATAGCTCACCCAAATACAAGCTCTAAGTACATACGAGCTATATCAACAAACTACATAGACACAGACTTGAGACGATACTTCCCTGACGGTCTCTCATACGTAGCCAACTACGGCTCAAACAAGATAAAAAATACTTTTGATAGTACCTACCGCGCAGAGCTTACAGAGCTTTTACTGCAGAATCTTTAGTCACACCGGCAATAGCCGCAAGTGCGTCCACAGAATCCTCTGACGCGACTTTATTTCTCTTTTTGTACCCACACAAAACACACTCGTGAGTTAGTACGTACTCCTTCTGAGTTCCTTCTACCATCACAGGTTTCATAAGCCCTCCGCATTTGGCCAGCCTATCACCAGGATTTACATCTACGTGCTTGCTGTATAGACATTTTGGGCAGTGGTTCGTATAACCATCCCCTACCACCTTAAAGCCACATTTTTCACAAACAAAATCTTCTTTATTTTTTATAAATTTTTTAGGCATATCACACAATGTAAATAAATGTAGATACCAAAACATCTATTCTATAGCTATTACTTTGTCGGGGCACTGGGATTCGAACCCAGAGTCGCCTGTTCCCAAAACAGGAATGTTAGCCGTTACACTATACCCCGATATGAGTGACAGCTTAGCATATATTTTATATATTCCCAATAATTTATAACAAAATAGCCTAACAAATAGACGGGTAGTACCTCACTAACACCTTCGATATAGACATACCGGTAAAGGTAAGTCTTACAGCAACCCCATCTATCTGTATCGCCGGTTCATCCATGAGCACAAGTCCCCTGTCAATCTTCTCATCGTACTCGAGACTTTTAAATATAGGATGGTTTGGATAACTAGCCAGTATATTCTTTGCTAAAGCCGTGAGCTTCTTCCTCTTTATATGAGTAAGACTTTCTTCAGGTGCCAAAGGTGAGTCTGATTGACTGGTTTTGACCTCTACAATATGCAAGGTCTTGTCCTTAGAGGTCAAAATATCTATTTCTCCCCTACCAATCTTCATATTTCTAGCTAATATATTGTGTCCTTTTGATCGCAGATATACACAAGCAGCTGTTTCACCTGCCCTACCCACATCATTCTTAGTAATACCGACAACCTTTCTAATCGCCGTACCTTTTGTGCCAATGCGTACATTTTGCACTGTTTTTTTCTTGATATTTTTCATAAAACATATATTACACGCCGCACTAGCATAGAAATGAAATAAAATATAAAGAAAAATTCATACATTTTTATGGCAGTTTTACTGTATATTTGCAGTATTTTTCCACTAAAAACTGCCAAAACAAGATGTAGCACGTGAAACATACCCCCTGCCATAGCCGAGATATAAAAGTCGCTATATAAGCACGGTCTTTTACAAAATATCCTTATTTATAGCCATATATTTACAAAAAGTCAGACTTAAAGGTCTTATTATTAGACAATAAAAACTTGTCTTTTATACACATATCCACTGAGTTATCCACATATATAAGGCTTTTTTAAACAAAGGTCTTATATGACTCGCAGTTAGTCCTTTTTAGAAGGCTAGAGGACTTTAATACTCGGTCCTATACAAATTTGTGCAGGTAGAGAGAATCGAACTCTCGTCTCGTCCTTGGCAAGGACGCATTCTACCACTAAACCATACCTGCATTTATCTATGATTTGTTGCACCGCTGATGCATACCAATCATTACGATTACAGTAAATTATACCAAAACCGTTGTGCACCTGCCAGGATTCGAACCTGGAATAACGGTTCCGAAGACCGTTGTGATATCCATTTCACCACAAGTGCATTTTTTAAAACTATCTCAAACACCGTGAATCTTACATTAAAATAGTAAAAAATCAAAGACTGTATTACTATTTACATATGACTTCTAAGAAAGGATCACTAAAAATAGGGGACGCTATGTACACAGAGACGGCTCATATAGACAAAAAAGCTATTCCTGAATATGTTACACAAGTAACATCAGCCTTAAATATGGCTGGTTTTCAGGCTTTTTTGGTTGGAGGGTGTGTTCGAGACCTTATCTTAGGAAGAAAGCCTAAAGACTGGGATGTGACTACAAATGCCACACCTGAGGAGATTATTGCTATATTTCCAAAGACTTTTTATGAAAATACTTTCGGAACAGTAGGTGTTGTTTTTGAAGACCAAGTAGAAAATGGCGCGGGTGATACAGTTACAGATGAAACAAGTAGGGTAGTAGAAGTAACTCCATACCGCACAGAATCAGTTTACAGCGATGGTAGAAGACCAGATGCCGTTACATTCAGCCAGCACATAGAAGATGACCTTAAAAGACGAGATTTTACCGTAAACGCCATAGCCTATGATCCAATCAAGGACAGTATTGTTGACCTATACAACGGACAACAGGACATAAAAGACAAAGTCATAAGAGCAGTAGGTAATCCGACTGACCGATTCCAAGAAGACGGACTTCGAATACTCAGAGCCGTTAGACTCGCGACAGAACTAGGTTTCATGATTAACACAGATACAGAGCAGGCTTTGGCTGTTTCACATGAAATGCTCTCTAAGATAGCCAAGGAGCGTATAAGAGACGAGTTTACAAAGATAATACTGTCAGATAACCCTATGACAGGCGTATTTATGTGCCAAAGACTTGGTATTCTAAAATACATAGTGCCAGAGCTAGAAGAAGGGTTACACACGAAACAAAATCAGGCTCACTCTTATGGTGTATTTGAGCACTTACTCAGAAGCCTACAGTGTGCGGCCGACAAAAAGTACTCGCTAGAGATACGACTAGCAGCTCTATTTCATGATATAGGTAAGCCAAAGTCTAGACGCTACTCTGATGAGAAGAAGGATTATACTTTCTATGGTCATGACGTGATAGGGGCAGAAATGGCTAAGAATATACTCAATAGACTACATTTTCCTACAAAAACAATAGAACTAGTGGTTAAAATGGTGCGATGGCACATGTTTTTCTCTGATACAGAGCAAATAAGCCTTTCTGCTGTGAGACGCATGGTTGCTAATGTAGGAAAGGAACATATATGGGACCTAATGAATTTGCGTATATGCGACCGAGTAGGTACTGGCCGTCCAAAGGAAAATCCTTATAGACTACGTAAATACACAGCCATGATAGAAGAGGTAATGAGAGATCCTGTATCTGTATCTATGCTAAAGATAGATGGTAAACAGCTTATAGACGTGTTACACACGAAACCTGGACCCAAAATAGGGCTTATTTTAAGCGCTTTACTAGAAGAGGTATTAGAGGACCCAAAAAATAACACTGAAGCGTTTCTTGTGAAACGAGCAGGGGAGCTAAATGACTTAACGGACATGGAGTTAAAAGAAAAAGCAGAGAGTGGGCAAAAAGCTCAACAAAAGCTAGAGGAAGAGCAGATAAAAGAGATCAGAAAGAAGTATTTTGTGGAATAAGGTGTTTCGTGTGTAACATGGTGTTTTATAGTCATCAACAGCGCCCAAGTGGCGCTGTTTGTCTTTGCAATAATAAAATGTTTAACGTGTAACACTGAATACCTCGTATATTTATAAAAAATCTAGAATAAAAAAAGCCGACCTGTAAGGTGGCGACGGAAAGAGAAAGAAACCAAAGAACAAATTGATAAATTGTTTAAGAGACATATAGCGCCAGCTATGAAGGTCGGCTTTTGACGGATGAACCGTCTTGACCGGGAAAATTGTGCTTGATGTGACAAAAGGTAACCTTAGTGCTTAAGGGGGTAGTGGGGCTTTGGCTTAGAGGCCAAAAATCGAAAAAATATAAATGAAGTTTGAGATTTTGTCCCTTACCTCCGTCTCGACTACTCCTTAGCAAGAAGTTGTCCTTAATGTTCACAAAGCGATGTGAAGGATCGGTTGCCTCAATGCAGAGCGCTCACCTGTCCTTTATGATATGTCTTTTATAAGACAGTGTAAAGGACACACAAAAATAATCTTGTGGATAACTTTTATTTAAACTTTAAATTAGACAAAAAACTACTGAGATATCTCTATAGAAATAGGGCAGTGATCTGAACCAAAAATATCACTGTGTATTTTTGCAGCACTTAAATTATCTTTAATTTCCTCACTTATAAAGAAATAATCTATTCTCCAACCAACATTTCTGTCTCTAGAAGATGTCTTCATATCCCACCATGAATAGGCATCTTTTTTGTTTGGATATTTATATCTAAAAGTATCAACAAAACCAGACTCTATAACCTTGTCTATCCACGCTCTCTCTACAGGCAAAAACCCTATATTATCCTTATTTTCCTTGGGTCTAGCGAGGTCTATCTCTGTATGAGCAGCGTTTACATCTCCACAAAATATCACTTTTTTACCTTGTTTCTTAATATTTAAAATATACTTCAAAAAAGCCTTATAAAATGCCAATTTGTAGGTGAATCTGATAGGTAAACCGCCTCCGTTTGGGAAGTAACAGTTTATCAATACAAACTTTTTGTAATGTAATGCTATAAAACGACCTTCTTGATCTGCTTGTTTTGGAGAAATACCTGAACCTTCTGTATCAACAAATATATCGTAGTCAATTTTTTCTAACTTTTCATTGTGTTTTTCTTCATAATCGCTTTTTATGTATATAGCTACGCCACTATATCCTTTCTTGCCTTTTGAGTGGTCAAAATGACTTGTATAACCTTTGGGAGATAGCATTTCCTCAGTAAGTTGATCTCTGTGGGCTTTTGTCTCTTGAATGCAGAAAAAATCTGGTTTTTGAGATAGAAACCAATCCATACAACCTTTTTTGTACCAAGCTCTTATACCATTTACGTTCCAACAGATGATTTTTGTGTTTTTATTCATGAAATTAAGCTAAATTTGCAATTCGGGCCAGTTTTAAAACTTGTTTACAGCTACCTTACATTTATTATCACCTTTTTATTTACCGCCCCTCTGTCTACTGTGGAAGTTTTTGTGTACTTCCTTGAGATGTCTATCTGTGACATGTGTATATATCTGGGTAGTTGTTATATTAGCATGACCGAGCAGGGCTTGTACCGATCGAAGATCAGCGCCATTTTGCAATAAATCCGTAGCAAAACTGTGACGAATGACATGAGGTGTTACTTTTCTAGATATTCCGGCTTTTACAGCATAGTATTTTACTAATCTCTCTACAGAACGAGGGGTGATGTCAAAAAGACGGCTACTACCAAGGTTTTTTGAGGTTAGGTTGGATCCAGCGTCACGCTTTTTATTGTATTCATTGACGGCAGACTTGGCCGCATCTGTCAGAAACACAACTCGAACTTTTTCACCCTTTCCTCTTACTGAAAACTCGTCCTTTGAGATATCTAGGTCTCGAGGTAGGGAACAAAGCTCGGAAACACGTAGGCCCGTAGAGAAGAAAAGCTCCAAAATAGCCTTATCTCTAAGCCTTTTTTGAATATTATCCTCTGAATCAGGGCCTGCCATAAGTCTTTCAAGTTCATTGCTAGATATAAGGTCCAGTGAACGTTCTGGCACCTTGGCTAGCTCTATATTGTCCGCAGGTAGGCTTTTTATACCCCTCTTAGTCAAAAACTTCAAAAATGACCTTAGAGCTATGAGATAGTAGTTTTG
>CAYWQF010000023.1:6751-10580 GCA_964460835.1 uncultured Candidatus Saccharibacteria bacterium
GTAGTTTTGAGTACGTTTTTTAAGGGTTTCTTGAGAAAGACTTGAGCCTTTCTTGCCTCCAGTCGATGTACCTATAGCCTTTCTGTTGAGCCAAAGACGGTATTCTCGAAGAACTTCAGGGGTTATAGAGTTTGGGCTTTCTGAGCCAGCACTATTACCAGCACCCCCGCCGGCACCCCTACCTGATTTAGTTGTGCCACCCTTATTGGTATTAAACTCTAGGAAAGTGTCCAAATACCTCTCATAATTCCTTACGGTATTGAGAGATCTACCTTTTTCTATCTCTATATACTCTAAAAACTGGCGTTTTAGCTCTAGTAGGTTCATATCACTCTAGTATAGCAGGTTTGAAAGTTGTGCGACATTGACCTCGCTTGATGTTGCCTTATTGAGGTTGCCTTATTTTAGCTTCCGTGCTAGTATCTTGGCACAATGCTTACAAAGACTAAGAAGCAAAAAGTTATCAAAGAAGTGGCTATTCACAAGGACGACACTGGTTCTGCGGCTGTTCAGATTGGACTTATTTCAAAAAGAATAGAAGAACTAGCAAAACACCTTAAGAAGCACCAGAAAGATAATCACTCACGACGTGGTCTACTACAGCTCGTAGCAGACAGACAGAAGCACATGAAGTATCTACAGAAGAAGGATGTTAAGACTTACGAATCTGTTTTGAAGAAGCTCGATCTAAAGAAGAAGTCTGCTTAGTTTTGTTTAATTCTCCGTCTATATAAGTCTGTACAACTAGCTAGTTTATATTTTATATATAAGGTATTATTTAGTTGTGGTTATTTTATATAATCACTTATTTTAAATTTAGTGAGCATTGTTGGTTTCGGTTTTTATTTAGTAGAAGGCTTTCATTTAATATTTTGTCGGCCTTAATTTAATTTTTATAATATATGTCAGTAATTAAACACACAGAACAAAGGGTTGGAATTTTCATAGATACACAAAATCTATATCACAGTGCAAAAAATCTATATG
Source organism: uncultured Candidatus Saccharibacteria bacterium (assembly GCA_964460835.1). Taxonomy (GTDB): domain Bacteria; phylum Patescibacteriota; class Minisyncoccia; order Phycocordibacterales; family CAIZLB01; genus VEQN01. The sequence continues at coordinate 7,739 of CAYWQF010000023.1, forward strand.
GTGGCAGAGTAAACTTTGGTGCCATAATGAAAGAGGTAGTAGCAGGTAGAGCACTCATACGAGCCATTGCTTATGTTATCAGTACAGAGAGTGGGGAAGAGAGTAGTTTTTTTGACGCACTCGGTAAGCTCGGTATCGAAACAAAAACAAAAAACATTCAGATATTCAATAGTGGGGCAAAAAAAGCAGACTGGGATGTTGGACTTGCTGTCGATGCAATCAAACTAGCGCCAAAACTAGATACAATTATTATTGCATCAGGTGATGGTGATTTTATTCCTCTTGTAGAATATCTGCAGACAAATGAAGGTTGTCAGGTGGAAGTAATCTCTTTTGGAAAATCTTCATCAGGAAGACTTCGAGAAGTAGCGGATGATTTTATAGATATGTGTCAGAATCCTAGAAAATATGTAATAGGTGGTGGTATGGCGCGACTAAACCCTACAGATAGAGAACCGCGTGATACACGTGACACAAGAGGCTCTCGCGATACTCGAGACGTACGTCCAAGCCCAAGAAGAAGAGGAGCTATAAGACCTAACGCAAGTAATAATATAGTGATAGAAGGACCACAAGTAGATGAATACGGTAATGAGATGGGTGCTATTCTTGAATAATATAAACAAATAATGGAAGAAGAAACTCCTAGAAAATTTTCATATCCAAACGTTGATCAATCTATTCCTGGAGTAAGGGATGCTGGTAGAGATTTGGAAAAAGATTTGGAAAATAAAACGGATCCGAGCCAACTACACGGCGAGAGACCAGTGATTCACATATTGGATGCATTGAACCAAAATCAGATTGCTGATAGAGATTCGCGAACAATACGAACATTTCAAGCTGATATAGCTGATGCAATCAAAAACGATAATATATCTATGATACGTGTGGCGCTTGCAGAAAAGAAGAGACAGGAGAGACAGGGTTCTTATGACGATACGATTGCTCAAAAGAAAAGTAATAAAACTTTGATATGGGTTGTTTTATCTGCTGTGGCTTTAGTAATAGTAGCCATGATTGGAGTTTATTTTCTAATACCAAAACCTCAAACACCTGAGCAAATAGTAGCTGAGAAAAAAGCTGAGCCACTAATGTATGCAGAACAATTTACACAAATAAATATAGATGGAAAAACTGTAGACGATCTAGAGCGACTTCTACGAAGAGAGAAGGGGACTGATATACCTTTGGGTAGCATGAAAGGAATCATATTTACAACCACATCCGGTAGTACAACTTATCCGATTATAGCATCTGATTTATTTAATATTTTTAATACCAGAGCACCAGAAGGACTTAAGAGATCGCTTGAAGATAAATTTATGCTTGGAATATATTCATTTAGTCCTTATGACTTTTTTGCGATATTTAAAATAAACTCATACGATACAGCTTTTGCGTCTATGCTTGAATGGGAGCCATTTATAGAAACTGACCTAGGAAATGTATTTATAACCAAAAAACTCGTACCTCTCGACCGTTCAACGACTACTTCTCGAGGACTTTTTAGTAGGACTTTTGTAGATAAAACCATAGAGAATAAGGATGTGCGTGTACTTGTAGATACAGAGGGTACACCAGCTATGCTTTATACCTTCCTAGACAAACAGACACTGGTCATGGCTTCTAGTGAAAAATCACTCAAAGAGATAATGTTCCGACTTACTGCTGGTAAAATAGTAAGATAATTTTTATAAAAAATTTATTGGAACTTAATGTGGGTAATGATACAATTTAGATATGGACACAAACATACAACATTTTAAGACTTTATTAGAAAGTGAAAAAGAGACACTAGAAAGAGAGCTGGGTTCTGTAGCTACAAAGATAAATACAACATCAGACGGCTATGAACCAAAACAGACAGAGGTAGGTGAGGATACTGCTGACAGAGAAGATGTAGCGGAGGCTATAGAAAACTTCGAAGAAAATACAGTAACCACAAACGCTCTAGAGACTCAACTCATGGAGGTAGATGCGGCTCTGAGTAAGATAGAGTCTGGAACATACGGTAAATGTGAAGTATGTGGTGAAGCTATTGAAAACGAGAGACTCGAAGCCAACCCTTCGGCTAAGACTTGTATGAAAGATCTAGTTTAGATTTTAGACTTCATATAGATATAAGGCTTTTAAGTATAGTGTTTTAAAGTTAAGGCGCGCAAATAAAATTGAAATTCTCACGCATAGTTAGTCTTGGAAAGACTGGGCTTTTTGGATTTGAAACAAAGATAGAGACTGATGTACAGACTGGGCTTTTTAATTTTCAAATAATAGGATTGGCAGATAAAACGGTAGGAGAATCTAGATCTCGCATACTTTCTGCTATAAAAAACAGTGGCTTTATGTCACCAAAAACTGCCAATCAAAGAGTGACTGTTTTGTTGGCACCGGCAGATATTAAAAAGGAAGGTTCGCATTATGACCTGCCAATAGCTGTGGCATATTTGCAAGCTATTGGTTGTATAAAAAGATCACTCGACAACTTTGTATTTTTAGGCGAGCTTTCACTTGATGGGTCCATAAAGCAAGTTCGACATACTCTATTTTTAGTCGATTTAGCAAAAAGACTAGGCTTTAAAAACATAATAATCCCTGAACAAAACATCAACGAAGCAAGACTTGTGGATGGGATAAACATCATTGGGTTTAGTAAATTGAAAAACCTAGTAGAATTTTTATCGCAAAAAAATATTTCAAAATCAGATGCGACAGATGTGCTAGATGTGCTAGATACGCGAGATATGCGAGCTATGGGGACTATAGGAGCGACACCAACAAAAGAAGTAGCTACAAATAAGACATATTTAGATACACATAAAAAATACTTGATAGACCAAAT
>CAYWQF010000024.1:0-10365 GCA_964460835.1 uncultured Candidatus Saccharibacteria bacterium
AGAGCCTGCAGATCTATACAAATCTAAGTCTAGTGAAGAAATAGTAAATGAACAGACCTACACTTTTACAGATCGTGGCGATCGTCGGGTGACGCTTCGTCCAGAGATGACTCCGACTGTTGCACGAATGATTGCTGGCAAAAGACATGACATAGGCTTCCCTGCTAGATGGTACTCCATACCAAACGTTTTCCGATACGAAAGACCACAAAGAGGTCGTCTACGAGAACACTGGCAACTAAACACCGACATATTCGGTGTAGCCGGTCCTGAGGCGGATATAGAGCTCATAACTATCGCTTACGAGATCATGCGAGCTTTCGGCGCGCAAAATACTGATTTTGAGATAAAGATAAGTAGTAGAAAACTCATGAATGCTGTTTTTAGCAATTGGTATGAGTTGGACGAATTGCAGTCAAAGGCACTTCAAAGACTTCTTGATAAAAAATCAAAACTTCCTGAAGATGTTTTTGCCGAAGAAGCTGAAAAGATCATCGGTAAACCTTTTGAATTTTTAAATCTCTCAAAAGAAAGTAGCGACAATCAGTCTGCACTCGCCTTCCCAGAAATACGAGAAGCTAAAGAAGAGCTAGATGCAATACTCGACGCAGTCCGTGCACGTGGTATATCAAATATATCTTATGATGAGACTGTTATCCGTGGTTTTGACTACTATACAGGCACTGTTTTCGAAGTCTTTGATACCAATCCTGAAAACAATCGTTCACTCTTTGGCGGTGGACGCTATGACAACCTCCTATCTATATTTGGTGGCGACACATTACCAGCATATGGCTTTGGTATGGGAGATGTGACTATTCGTGACTTCCTAGAGTCTCGAGGTCTTCTTCTTGCTTATGTCTCAAGTGCAGAAATAATGATTTGTCCTATGTCAAAAGAAGATCTCCCTTATGCAGAAGAAGTAGCGAGAGAGCTTCGTGCTGGCAGTGGTACAAATAGCGAGCTCGGCACAAACGGCACAGCTGGCAAAAATGTTGCCATAAACTATTCATACAAATCTGTCGGTGACCAGATCAAGAGTGCCACAAAACAGTCTATTCCTCACTATATAGTTATTGGCGAAAATGAAGCTCGCGACAAAAGTTATGTTATCAAAGACACAAAGATATGAAAAAAGTATTTTTAGATATTGAAACAAAAAACTCCTTTCAAGAAGTTGGCAAAGCTGACCCTATAGCGCTGGATATATCTGTGGTCTGTATTTATGATTCTGAAACAGACTCATATCAAAGTTTTCTACAAGAAGACTTGTCAAAGCTCTGGCCAATACTCGAGCAGACTGATGTCATAGTCACATTCAATGGCGATCATTTTGACTTACCATTACTAAATAAATACTACTCTGGTGACTTGATGAAAATACGAAGTCTCGACCTCCTAAAGGAAGTGCGCAAGTCGCTCGGATATCGCGTTGGGCTTGGAAACATAGCTGAGGCAACACTAGGTGTAGGAAAAAGTGGTCATGGACTAGAAGCTATAGAATGGTGGAAAAATGGTGAAATAGATAAGATAATAAAATATTGTACAGAAGATGTACGCATCACAAAAGAGATTCACGACTACGCCATGGCCAACAAAAGACTGAAGTTCAAAGATGGTGAGAGACTAGCTGAGATAACTATGGACACAACAGGCTGGGAACAGGAAAAAGGTGACGATACTGGGGCGAAAATGACGTTTAGTTTGCCGTTTTAGTGAATTTTGCATACACCCTACATGTGATACAATTGTACTTATCAGTTTATTAGTTATCAATAAATTTATTTAAAAATGCAGAACATACAAAAAGTAATTGTACCTATAGCTATCGTTATCGCGGGAGGACTTATTGCAGGAGCAATATATTTTTCTGGATCAAATGGAGGAGCTAAGAACAATGGAAAAAACAATATAGCTGACATTGCTGGCAATCAAGATGCGACAAGTATAGTCGTAGCTCCTGTCACAAGTGCTGACCATATACAAGGCAGTCCTACAGCAAAGATTGTTGTTATAGATTATTCAGATACAGAGTGCCCTTTCTGTAAACGATTTCACGATACTCTAAAGAAAATCTATGCTGACTATGCAAAAGATGGCAAAGTGGCTTGGGTATACAGACACTTCCCTCTAGATATGCACACAAAGGCTCCAAAAGAAGCTGAAGCAACAGAATGTGCAAATGAGCTCGGCGGTCCAGCAGTATTTTGGAAATACATAGATACTATCTATACAAATACTCCTGCAAACAATGGTCTAGATCCTGCAAAGCTTGTGACTTTTGCTGGTGATGCAGGTCTCGATACTACTGCATTCAAAAAATGTCTCGATAGTGGTAAATACACAAGCAAGATATCAGAAGCTAAGGCTGCTGGATTCAAAGCTGGCGCTCGAGGTACTCCTTACACAGTATTCGCTGTCACTGTAAAAGGTAAGACAGAGTTTATTCCCCTAGTAGATGAAAAAGGTAATGGTCTAGGTGCACTTCCATACGAAGGTATGAAGAGCGTTATAGATAAACTTTTGACAGAGTAGATAAAAAAATAAGGCGATTTAAAAACACCCCTTTGAGTAAAAATCTAGGGGTGTTTTTGTTAATTCTGGAACTAATCTACGTTTTATTTGACTATATAGTATATATATGTTTTAATATAAGACGTCAGTAAAAACAGGCAGTTCAAATTTAACCAAGGAGGCACGATGAATCTGTTAGCGTTAGACATGCAAAAGAAACAAGGAGAGATGAAGATAACTATTCTGTACCGTCAAGGAGGAGAATGGCACCCGATTGAAGTCAGTAGATTGGTCAGCGGATTGAATACTCCGTGTTGTGAGCATCCACGTCACAAAGAGTACCTTCTACTATCAGGACACTACACGAAAGAAAAAACTCTCGAGGTGCTCTTGGGTGGGGTCGCTTACACAGCTTCACAAGTTACGGGCTTGAGAAATCCCCAACTCCCCTTCACTCCGGTATTCATTTGAGACACAGGCCGGATTTAATACCATCAGCCTCACGTTGCAAGACGTGAGGCTTTTTTATTTTTCCAATTCTTAAAACTAGAAAGTTTTGTCAAACATAAAAGGCTAAAACCCCTCCAACAACTTATCCTCAAACGCCACTATATCCTCCAACTTTTCACCATATTCTGAAGTGTCAGGAAAATCTAGATTTTTGATTTTATTGAATACTATCACGGCGAGCTTTTTTGTACGCTCTTTCTTTTCTCTAGTCTCTTCACTGTCTGATATAGATAGCTCGAGAATATTCTTTCTCTTACCAGAAACTTCTGGCTCCACAAACTGCAATACCCCTTTTTCAAATCTATACTTTCCTTTATAGTCCCGAGCATTTTCTATGAGTAGATTGTAAAAAAGTAGCTGACGCTCGTATTCATAAAGTTTTATCTTTTCGTACTCTACACTCGACTTCCATTCAGACTTTGCTTTTCCAGTCTTATAGTCAAACACCTCTAATCTACCTCCACCCATATCAACGATACGATCTATCTTTCCTGCCAAGTGTGCAGATAAAGTACCTGCACTTGTGTTTGAATCGATGTCGCCAGCCCCCGCGCTAAAATATTCCTCAATAAATACACCCTGATCCTTGAAGTTTACCTCAGTCTTGTCCGTTGGCTTGAACTCCCCTATTTTATCATCATAAAAAACAGTGAGTGCATCCACACCCCTCTCGCTATATGTATCGAAGTCTCTTTTAGGCAATCTTTCACTACGCAAATACTGCACAAACCAATCAAGACACTCTTCCTTTGTAGGCACAGCGCCCTCATGTCTTTGCTTTAGAGAGAGTCGCTCGAGAGTGCGGTGTATGGCGGTACCATATGCACTAGACGGGGTCTTGGCTTGAGGAAATCTCAAAAGATTTTGCTCTAGGAAAAGTTGTGGGCCACCTTTTGTAACATTGAGGAAGTTGTTTAGATGCGTCACTGACAACTGATAGTTCTCAAGTAATGATCGCAAAAGCTCCTGCTCTTCGCCGAGAAATGGCGGGGTGTGATACTTGATCCAAGAAGCCGTGAGTAGGTCGTGAGTCTCGGGTGTATATATAGTATTAAAATCTTCCTCTCCTGGAGCTATTGTCTCTTCATGGTCTGTGATGAAGCGTAGCTTTGAAGACTCCTTGCCGTCGTCTTGAATCTTGTACGAAGTCAGATATAGGTTGCGCTTGGCACGAGTGAGGGCTACATAGAATATTCGCAGTTGATCATCTTCGTTATCACCAGCGGGCTCTATAGGCAGATTGGCGGGCATCTTGATGAGCTTCGAACCACCACGACCAGCCCATACGTCGTCTTGGCAAGAAAGTATAAAGACAGTATCAAACTCCAAACCCTTGGCATTATGGGCAGACAACAAACTCACCGCACTCGAAGCATTTGCAAATGGACTCAAATCATTTAGAGGTATTTTATTTTTTTCATGAATATCTACAAAATATATAAGGTCATCTATTTTTAAATATTCATTGCCAACATCACGACCTTTGTATTCTCGTATCGCTCGCACAAATACTCGAAGACTGGACAAGAAAGACAGATACTCCGCTCGGGCATGCTCAAACTTTTCTTTATTAAAATAATACGACTTGAATGGACTTGAGAAATTATTTATCTCGTATTTAGATTCGTCGTTTTTCTTGGTGAATGCCAATTCTTCATTGCGTGCGTCTTTACGCGTGTCTTTATGCGCGTCTTCTTCATCCTCTTCTGACTCAAGCGCAAGCTGGACGTGAGCGCCGATTATGAGATCGAGTATTTTCTCCAGAGGCTCTACTTGTGCCATCACACCGAGCTCTATAAGAAACTCGGCTATAGGCTTTGTCGCAGGCTCTTCTAGCATACAAGCAAGCCAGCCTTTTTTTGCGCCAGAGTTTATACCCGCGTCGCCCTCAAAAGCCCCAGCTCTTCGTGAAATATTCCAAATAGTCATTCTCGGTACCGCCCAAAAAGGAAAAGCTAATATCTTTGGTAGATATTCATCTGCCTCGTCTTTATTGTTTGAAGCAATAGAATTTACAAAGCGCGCAATCAGAATGATTTGCTGTATATGTGGCTGGAGAAAAACGTTTTGCTCACGCTTGTATTTTATTGGCACTTTTGCACCCTGCAGATATGGCACAAGAGCCTCGAGCTGTTTGTGCTTTCGAGCTATCACGGCTATTTCCTCAGCTTCTACACCTGACTCTATGAGAGACTTTATACGTCTAGAAACATAGTGATATTCGTGTAGACTTGTATCAAAAGTCTTGTGCACTATAGCTCCACTGGCTAGCTCTTTGTTTGAAGACACCAAAGTCTTTTCAAAAGCAGGTAAAATATTTTCTAGACGATGCTCGCCTTTTCTTATGACTTTTGTAGCAATATCCAAAACATCCTGAGTAGAGCGGTAGTTGGAAGTCATATTTACAACCCGCACATCACGATACGAATCTTTGAAGTTTAAAATATTTGAAAGCTCGGCGCCTTGAAACTTGTATACAGCCTGATCGTCATCTCCCACCACCATTATATTTGGTCGCCCTTCATTTACAGGTGCATCGAGTATCAAAGACAGCACTTTCATCTGAGCATTGTTGGTATCTTGAAATTCATCCACTAGCACATACTGATATTGCTCCTGCAAATCGTACTTTAGACGCGGATGTTTTTGAATAGCCTCTATAACATCCAAAATCATATCGTCAAAATCAAAGAGACACTTGGAATGCATAGTCTGACGGTATTTTTCGTACACTAGAGCAACAGATTCCATCTTATCTATATTGAGTTCGTCCTTAAAAACCCGCTCACCTTCATCATTTTTTACAAACCATTTTTTCTTCCATTCACTTATAGGCTCATTTTTTCCAGAGTCACTCGCCTTTCGCAGAGCTTCTTCTAGGGTAATAGCCACCGACTTCTCAATGCTTGGAAATTCACCAATGTATTGTCGGCTATGCTTTTCACCAACACCCCTATCAACGCCTTCATTGGACCCACGAAGACTTTCTTTCAAAGTTTCCAATGCGGAAAAAAGTTCATTTATAACCTCAGCAGAGATTCTCTTATCTACTACTTGTGACAGAATTTTATTAACTCTCTTTATAGACTCTTTATTTTCTGCCAGTATTTCTCGAAACTTCTCTGGGCTAATACCCGCCTTTTTCAGATTGCCTATTGTTGAAGACGCGTCACGAAGATATGTGTAACCTTTTTCTGGATGATATGAGTTGAGCAGATCATTGTAAGGCAGGTCTTTGAAAATCTGTTCTAGTATATCTACTTTGGAAATATCATCAGCTGGACTAAAGATGGCGCCTTTGTAGAAAAACTCTGGATATTTTTGAATAATATCAGTACAAAAACTATGAAATGTATGAATAGCTACTCGATAGGCCTCTGAGCCCATGAGTCTAGATAGACGCTCTCGCATATTTATGGATGCAGAGTCGGTAAATGTCAGACAGAGAATATTGGAAGGCAAGACCTGCGCTTCACGCAATATCTTGGCTACGCGTAGACTAAGTATCTCGGTCTTGCCCGAACCTGGGCCCGCTACTACAAGTAGCGGGCCATCTATAGTATCCACCGCCTCCTTCTGAGCGTGGTTTAGTTTTTTATAGCGGGTGTCAAATATTTGGGCGATATTATTGGCACCGGTAGAATTTTTAGAAGAAGACATTATGCAGACATTATAGCGTTTAAGTAGCGCAAAACTAGCATTGACAATCACGTAAAACACTGTTATTTTGTATCAAAAGTTAGGAACAGCATTATGCTTTTCCCCTTACAACAAAAAACAACACGACAAGGAGAATCCTTATGAACTTTGAGAAACTTGAACTCGAGCTACTCGAAAGAACCACTGAGCGCTTCAGTCGCTTTACACAACGCTGGATTGGAGTTGATTGTTTTGATCTTGCAGAAACAGCGGTCTACACATCGACTACGACAATCATTTTTCGGTTATGGTTTATTTTTCACACTGAGAGTTACAAAGCTGGTATATTACCAATCATCGTAGCCATCTTGCTCTTGAGGGTAAATTTTAATTTCTTAAGAAAAATAATACCTATGTATCGACAACTTTGTGAACAAGACGTCTCGCAGGGTTTGCAAAATAGATTCAAGATCATACTGCAAAGAGGTAGAATATGGATATTTGCACTTTCTGTCCCTATCTCCCTGCAAGACATATTGACACCTTTTTTTAGCGTATGGAGCAACGACAATATCAAGTGGTTCCTGTATGGATTATCAGTACTGATCATGCAGCAACAATTTTCACTTGTGAGTTGTACTCCTCTACCGCCGACAGAAAGCAAGTTGAGGAAAGGCGTTAAAGCGCTGAGGTCCACACTCTCGGGTGTATTCAGTCCCGAACCCACAGGATCGACCGCTGGTTGATTTGGCTTAGCTCTTGGTCGCCTTTATCAAGACTAGACAAGGTTCTTCATGTCACAAACACCGCGCAAACCTATGCCACAAGCTATGGTCCCTACGCGGTTTTTATTTTAAACACTAAAATAAGGTGAACGGCTTAAAGAACACTGAAAACATAAAAGCCACAAAGGTTGGTGCCTAAAAACAAAGAAAACATTCTCGAGAAGGACATTGCGAGCTCGACGGAGCGAGCACTAGGAATTTTCTAGCAAGAAAATATCCGTGTCCTTCGAGGAATGCTTTTTTTGTTTTTAGGTACTTAAATAACCTTTGTGGCTTTTATGTTTTGTTAGTAATTTTTCAACCGATTCACCTTATCATGCTGTCGTATTTTCTCATGTGCCTTCGCTTCAATCTGTCGTATTCGCTCTCGAGTTACTCCGAACATTTTGCCTACTTCTTCTAGTGTGTGCTGTATACCATCGTTCAAACCGTGGCGCAAAGCAAGGATTTCTCGCTCTTTTTCAGAAAGATCATCTAGTATTTCCTTTACCTGATCAGCAAGTATTCGTCGTGAAGATTCTTGATCTGGTGAGAGTATTTTGTCATCAGCTATGAAGTCACCGAAAGCAGAAGCTTTATCATCATCATCGTTCACAGGAGTGTCGAGTGACACTGTGTTCTGGTCAATCTTTTCGATAGTATAAATCTTATCCACATCAAGTCCCATTTCTGTTGCTATTTCCTCAGGCAAAGGCTCTCGTCCGAGGTCTTGGAATAGTCGTCGTACTACCTGCTTGTATTTTGCAATAGTCTCAACCATGTGAACCGGTACTCGAATAGTTCTAGACTGATCGGCTAGCGCTCGAGTGATAGACTGACGAATCCACCATGTTGCATAAGTAGAAAACTTGAAACCTTTTGACCAATCAAACTTATCTACAGCTTTGAAAAGGCCGAGATTTCCTTCTTGTATCAAGTCAAGTAATGTTAGATCAGGACTTCTGTTTGCATATTTTTTTGCAATAGAAACCACAAGTCGCAAGTTGGCTTTTGCGAGCAAGTTTTTTGCCTCTATATCCCCAGCTTGAATACGCTTCGCAAGATCTTTTTCTTCTGACGCACCAATCAAAGGATATTGGCCAATCTCTTTCAAATACATTTGAATAGAGTCGTATGAAGAGTCACTCTTGTTCATGCTGTACTTCTTCAACATATCTTCCTCTTCTTGTTTAAAATCCAAAAGACCACCTCCTTCAAGAATATCAATACCAGCTATCGCCAACTTTTCATAAAGATAATCCAAGAAAGTCACATCAAGTTCAACATTTGGAAATTCTTTCAAAATCTCATCGTATGTCACAAAGCCTCTGTCCTTACCTCTCTGCATCAAAGCATTTGCTTTTGCATCATAAGTCATCTCCATCTTTGTTTTCTTTGCTGGTGGAAGTGGTACGAGAGTTTTGTGTATTTTTCCACTACCCTTTACGCCGGCGGCACCTTTTGCGCTCGCATTTCCATTTGCGCCACCTTTCGCATTTTTTTGCGAATGTGTAGGTTTTGCAGACTTTTTTACCACAGTCTTTACAGCTTTTTTAGCCTTATTTTTAGCCATATTTTGTGATGACTTATGTGCTTTTGCAGGTTTTGTGGACTTTACTGATTTTGCTGATTTTAACGACTTTTTTGCTTTAGCTGTATTCATTTTTTTATTCTTATTTTTCATGTTTATTTTATAATCTTTTTAATTTATGTTGAACTTTTTTTATGTCGCCTCCCTAGCACTTTTTTTATTATTTAAATCTGACAATCTGGAAGCAATGTCTTGGCATCTTTTGATGAGCTCATCTATCTTGTCCTTGTCTGCCCTATTTTCTGCTATCTGAAGCTCGGACATTGTGTGAGATAGTTTTTCTTTTAATGTTCTCTCCTCAAGTCCTTCCAGAAGTTGCTCTATTTCATCATCTATCTTGGCACTTCCATCAAAAAGCATTTCTGCTTCAAATATGAGTGCGGGTGTTGGGTCATTTATTTCCGACTCAAACCTCACTGCATCTTCTTCTGATAAAATATTTTTTACAGATGCGATGAGTTTCTCAGCTTTATTTTTATTTTCCAGAACATCACTTTCTGTGACATCTTTTGTGACTTTTTTAGAGTTGAGCCACAAGACCATACCAGCTATTCTTCTCTCGGTAGCTTCTGCACCTTTAAAAGATTTTTTACCTGCAGTATTTGAACCAGTGAGACCGGCAACAGTGTTACTGTATTCATTTTTTAAATCTGTCCTTGAACTAGACAAAGCTTCGGCCTGAGCTTTAGCCAAAAGTTTTGGCACACCTTCTGCTCGAAGTTTATCTACTTCCTCTCTGAGGTCAGCCTCATGTATATTTGCGTATGCACTAACTCGTGAAATAAAGTTTGAACGCTCTATAGCGCTTTCTATAACCGCCACGTATGGAAGTACTTCGGTCTGTACAGCTTTTGTAAATTGATCTTTCGACAACTGTTCTTTTGATAAAATATCAATATAGTAGTCGATGATGTGTTTTGAATTTTTTAGGGCTTGCTTAAACTCCTCTTTACTCTTTTGAATAAGAGAAGCTGGATCTTCACCTTGTGGAAGTCCTGCAACCTTGACTGTCATGCCGAGTGAGAGGGCGGTCGTCCACGCACGAAGCGTTGCTTTGAGACCTGCCTTGTCTGCATCGTACACTAGTACTAGATTATCCGATATTTTCTTCAATTTTTCAAGGTGCATATGAGTGAGAGCTGTACCTGAAGTGGCCACAGCATTACTATAGCCCGACTGATGGCACATAAGTAAGTCCATTTGACCTTCTACAAGTATAGCGTAGCCCCACTGCCTTATACCCTCCTTGGCCTTGTTGTAGCCGTACAATATGTCTGATTTGCTAAACAAAACCGTCTCCGGACTATTTAGATACTTTGGACCCTCACTGTCGTCTACTCCAAATAT
>CAYWQF010000025.1:0-10287 GCA_964460835.1 uncultured Candidatus Saccharibacteria bacterium
GACCAAATAGTAGGGCAGGAACATGCTAAAAGAGCCCTAGAAATATCGCTGGCAGGGAAACACCATTTGATAATGGTAGGTCCACCCGGGGTAGGTAAAAGCATGTTAGCAAAATCCGCACAGGAGCTTTTGCCCGAACTAGATAGTGAACAAACAATATCAAAACATATTTTATATTCTTACATAGAAAAAGTTGGTGCAAATTCACAAACAAAACTTATTAGAGATGCGGGTTCTGACAATGGCGCCAATAATAATGATAATACCGTCAATCCATATATGAGTGAGGCACCTATGAGATCACCTCATCACAGCATCAGCTACAGTGCTATGCTCGGCAATCAAAATATGCCTGGAGAAATCAGTCTGGCGAATAATGGCATATTGTTTTTGGATGAGATAGCAGAATTCGACAGAAGAACACTCGAGGCTATGAGGCAGTCTTTGGAAACAGATACTGTAAACATAAGAACGGCATCTGAGAATATTATTTTGCCTGCGGATTTTATTTTGATCGGTGCAATGAATCCATGCAAATGTGGTAACTTCGGACAAAATAAAAACACTTCAAAAAATATAAGTGGCACCAGCGAGAAGAGATGTATCTGTACAACAAATAGCGTAAGACAATATCAAAGTAAACTTTCTGGACCTATACTCGATAGGGTGGATTTATTTTTGCAATTAGAAAAACCTATTGATACTGGTGTGCATCGTACGCACATCAAAGAAACAGGTGCGACTGGTTTATTTATAAAAAGAAATATACAGATGGTTAGAAAAATACAAAAAGAGAGACTCCTAAGATTAAACTCTGGACAAAAACATGCGGCGGGGACAAATCAGACACATAAAAATAGGCTTATTTTATTGGAAAATATCAAAAAAGAGCTTTCAGAAGATTGTGTCTCCGTATTGAACTCGGTAAGCAAAAAACTTCAGCTATCACTACGAGCGATCGACTCTATACTACTAGTCTCACGTACAATAGCGGACATAGAAAACTCAACACCAATAAAAATAGAGCACGTATTAGAAGCTTTATCTTACAGACAAAAGTAGGTGCGAAAAGCGAGTGAGCTAGAAAGGATTTCTACCACCTCGAACCTCAAAGTGTAGATGAACACCTGTAGACTGACCAGTATTACCCATTTTTCCTATAACCTGACCTTTTTGCACTGTATCTCCAGAACTTACGAGAGCCTCGCTCAAGTGACCGTATAGAGTTTGCATACCATTGCTATGCTGGATAACCACGTAAGTACCATAACCACCACCCCAACCACCAGAACGACTGAGGATTACCTGTCCAGAAGCGGCCGCTAGTATAGAAGTACCTAAGGGAGCTGCGATATCAATACCATTGTGACCATGTAGTCCTTGAGTCTTTGTACCTCCAGAAACAGGTCGCATAAAGTAGCCAGTAGTATCTTTGCCATTTTTTACATTAGAGTTTTTGCCAGATTTACTGTTTTTAGCGTTTTTTGCCTTATTTTCCTTACTGTTTTGCTTATTTAGCTCACCATCTGCTAGTGAAACTTCAATATCAGGGATAATTATCTCATCTCCAGCAGTTAGCGCCTGATCCTCATATAGGTTGTTAAATAAGGCTATTTCTCTTGCATCACCCTTATAATAACTAGCTATTTTAGCCAAAGTGTCACCCTTTTTCACTGTGTATTTGATACCTGATATAGGTAAAATAACCAAGACTTGGTCTTTTTTCAAAGTAGAACCCTTTTTAAGGTCGTTAGCCCATAGAATGGTACTGGCTGTAACGCCATACATCTTGGCTATCTGCTCTATAGTGTCGCCAGTATGTACTGTATATAGACTGATTCGGTCATTACTATAGCCATCTATACCAACAATACCACTAACAGCAGACTTCTTTTCACTAACAAGCACAGAGCCTTCTATAACTCCCTCTGTAATACTTCCGTTAGTACTAGATCCACTACTTAGACTATTTTTACCCACACCTACGGCATTAGAAGCTGCGGATTCTGGACTTATGGGGGCGGCGAGTACCGCCATGGTCTGTGAACTCTTGTTGATCTGCTCTATTTCCTCTATGTGCTTTATTTCTTTATTTTTAAATACAGTAGATAGGAGATTTATAAAATCAGCCGAAGAAACCTTTGGTTTAGCCACTATGTATAGGCCGAACACCAAAACACTACTTATTACAACAACTTTTGAGTTTTTCTTAAAAATAGTTTTGAGTTTAGTTTGTAAAACTGAGTATATCTGCGTGTTGGGATGGTCAGAAATGCACTTAATGCTTTATTATGCTCTACTTTTTACCTACTTTTTGCTCTGACCTAGAGCATCTATGGGATATATTGACCGTACCGTCTAATGATATAAAACAGGGGTGGTTTGTCAATAGAAGACACGCGGTGTATAATTTTTATGTTTATACTGTTTTTGACCGGATATTTCTAAATATTTTCAGAATTTCACACTTTTAAAAAATTGATTTTTAAATAATATAAAAATGACCAAAGAACAAGGACGGGGGATTGAAGAACTTGGCGGATATGTGAATATAGAAGAGGCTGGGGCTTCACCTGAGGTTGAAAGAGTTGTACCTCAGAAAATTAGAGACGAAACTGGGACTTTTAATGAATATGTAGCTGGAAAAATAAAAGCAATGATGGAAGATGGTGCTGTTGATGAAGCTTCTATAAAAGAGGAGGTTGCTGAGTTTAAAGCTAGAATTGCACAAAAAATAGAAGTAGCTATTACAAAGAAGGGTGGTGAATTACCTAATGCTAACAAAGTAGCTCTTTTGGGCGAAATTTATAGTTCTGTAGATAGAAACTTGCGAGTCAGTGGTATTAAAACAGAAGAAAAAATGGCGGAGGAAACAGGGGATAATGGTGACACTGAAGCTGTGAAAACTGACGGATCAGACATAGAAAAAAAGTCAGAGGGCCTGGAGGGGAATAATAAAGATATAGAAGTAGTAAAAGGAGGAGAGAAAAATGACGATATAGAACCAAAAGGAAATACTAAGAAAAAAGGTGATGTAAAAGATAATCGTGAAAATAAAAAGAAAGTTTTTAATAAAAATCCTGAACCTATAAATAGCTTGGGTGCGGCTTTTAGTAATCCTGGTGAAATTAAGAGATCAAAAAAGAAAGAGAATAAAAATACACCGGCTGATTTTAAAGCTAACCCAATAGGAGAGCCTGCGATGAAGTCAACAGCAACAGGAGCAGAAAATATTGGTAAAAAAGAGGAAAATAAAGATACAAAAAAGACAGATAAAGAAGATGGGAGAATTTTGGATGACGCTGAAGTTGAACAAATCATAGAGACTGGTGGAGGTATAGATAATTTTGCAAATTTTCAAGAGAATATAAATACAGAGGTCGCTAATTTAAGAAGAAATAGGGCTACTATTGATGATGTGGAGTCTGTTATTACTGATTTAAAAAATAAACTAAAAAATCCTGTTTTGATTTATTTGCGAGCAAAGAAAGGTGGTAATTTTATAGGATATAGACTAATGACAGATGATGAAAAGTCTAGGTATAACAATGAAATTTCTGAACTTGAAGAAAAAATAAAAAAACAAAAAGATACCGAATCCCCAAAAGAAGAGGCTACTGATAAGGCCGTGAATGGCTCGAACGAATCTTTTGATCCAGAAAGAAGACTTTTGACACCTGAAGAAGTAGAGGAGTGGTTAGATAGAGGTGTGCCAAAAATGACTGATGTTGAATTTAGATTTAAATATATAAACAGAGATGATATTGACCCTGAGGATAGAGAAGAAGCTATGAATAGACTAGATGAGGTCCTCAGAGGTAGTGTATTAAAAATGGATCAATACACAGATACTACTGGTAAAAAACACGGTGGTTTCAGATTTATGACACATCAAGAGATGGAGGGTCTAGAAGATAGAGCAAGAAAACAAAGAGCATCACTCAAAAAACAACTAAAAGAAGCTGTTTCAGCACAAATGCCAAATATAGATGGTGATGCCAAACCCGAAGCTTCACCAGAAAAAGGGGGATCGAAAGGTAAGAGTAAAGTCGAAGACAGCCACAAAAAAACCTTGCCAAAAAGACGTGCAATAATCCCTGGTGTTGATCCAGAAGCTTTAAATGCCTACGACGTACTTGAAACTGCCTTAAGAGAGGCAAAAGGTGACCCTAAAAAAGAGGCTGATTTGATGCATCAACTAGCAAGACTACGCAGACCAAATGGTAGTGGCTCTCATATAAGTGCCACAGATCCAGAAACTGGTAAAAAAGTTCTTGGTATAAACAAACCTGCAAGAGCAGTGGCCGCACCAAATACCCCTAAAAAATTGCGCATAGAAAATGAAGAGCGTGGAATGCACGAGGAATCTGCACCTAGAAATACAGGTAACGAAGCTGGTCCATTAGGAGACATAAATAAAATACCAGAACCACCCGAAAAACCTATACTTTTTGAACGTGTAAAAGTTAGCTCTAAGGAGTTATTTACAAACACAGGACTACCGGCACCAGAATTTACTACTGTAGAAGATGCTTTGGATGAGCCTGGTTTTGCACATTTTCTATCAGTACTTGATAAAAAAGATGGAGGAAGAGGCTTGAGTGCTGCAGAAAGAATAGAGCGAGGAGATGACAATTATATAAAAGAACAGTATGAACTTTTTGTAAGTACACAAGTAGCTTGCAAAAACTCTATAGACATACTTAAAAATGAGCTATTGGCTACATATAAAGGTGAAGTAAAAATCACTCCAGAAATAGAAAACTCTGTAAAAGATTATTTTGCAGATATCGCTGTGAATGAACCATTTTTGATAGAAGAGATGATGAAACAGACAGTGCTTGCTGAAAAACTTCGCAATGATGTTGCTGTAGCACAAGCAGAGCATGATGAGGTGATGACAAAACTTGGCGGAGATGAAGGTATAGCAAAAAAAGAACAGGAACTAGTTGCTGCCAGAGTTGTGATAGACAAGAGAAGCCAAGATGCTAACAATATGGTGAATTTAATGAAAGAAAAAGGTGTCCTTTCTTATATTAAAAAGGTAAATAAGATAATTGATCTTATGGCTAGTGATTATATAGAAAATGAAAAAGTTGGACACTTAATATCTCCGACAAAACATCTACAAAAAGCACTTGATAAAATGGAAGCGGAGATAAGGGTTGATGCAGCCGACCATGCAAACAAATTTGTATCATTAAACCAAGCAAAAACAAAACTTGAAGGTATAAGAGCTATGCAAAAAACAGTAGGCGCTAGCTTCTTGGATGCAAAAAGAACTGTATTGGATGCATTCCTTCCTTATGAAATAATAAAAACAGCAGTAGCAGAGGAAGTGAAGAAAAAAATAGATGAAACACTAGACAGTGCCAAGAGTTTAGAACAATTAGAAAAAGCTCAAGTAAAGATAGGAAGCTTGGTATCTGGCTCAGAAGACAGTCCTTTCGAGTCACTAAAAGGTGACATCTCTGATACACAAGAAAGAGTCAATCGCGCCTTCAGGAAACAGATAGAAAAAGAGATTCTTCAAGAGATGAATAGCTCTGTGTCTAGTAAAAGTCCTAAAAAACCGTATCAGCGAGTTTGGGATATAATCAAAAAGAGACTTTATGGCAAAGATGGGGCTATAAGAAAAATAGGGTCTAAGGAGGGATCTGAGGCACAAACAGCTATTGTTGAAATAATACAAAAAATAGCTAAAGAAAGCTCAACGTCTCCTGAATCAAAAATACACCTAGCAAGAATAGCTCGCAGCCTAACAAACCCCTTTAGTAGCGCAACCACACCACTAACACCTTAGATCAAATCATGAACACTTGGTCTTACAAAAAAATCTAACCGATAAAAACGATGTCCACCGATAAAATACTAGAAAAAAAGAATGAGAAAAGAGATGTTTGCTTGGCAGAGCTAGAAACAAGTCTGGCTAATGGTGATTTTGTGGCAGCAAAAAAAGCTTTGAGTGATTTTGCAAAAATAGACCTAACTAGTGCAGAAAAAGGTCAACTATATGTAGACGCAACTATGCTATATCTAAAAATGAGCAATAGAATAAACGCTTTGTACCTAAAACACCTAAAAGACACAACAAAATCTCTAAAAACACTTGTTACTGAAGAAAAAGAAATCAAAGAAAAGCTAAAGAAAATGGAAATAAAAGAAGAGCTAGTACTAGCTACAGCGGAAGATTCTGATGATGATTTATAAAAAAATAGATAGAGGTAGAAGTAAATAAATGCTATTTTAGCAAAAATAAAATATAAAAACGGATTATGATTTTAACAAGTTATAATCCGTTTTTATTATGTGATATAGTGGTTCGATATGGATGAAAAAAACACAGAAAAAAGCCACAATATAGATTCTCCAAATTATCTAAAAGAACTAAATGATGAACAACTTCAGGCTGTGCTCCACACAGAAGGACCGCTTCTAATACTCGCGGGAGCTGGAGCAGGGAAGACGAAAACAATCACATATAGAATACTTCATCTCATCAAAAAGGGTGTTGATCCTAGACAAATACTTGCCATCACTTTCACCAACAAAGCAGCAAATGAAATGCGCGAGCGAGTTTTCGATTTAATAAAAAAAGAAAACGGGGAACTTTGGTCTTCGACATCTACAGTGCTACCAGTAGAAAACATAAACCTCAGCGACAGCAATATGAATGGTGACTTTGGTTTTAACATGATTGACGCTGGGGACACTGGTATCGCCGACACCACCAACACTCCTGCTAATACAACAAGTAACACCCCAAGTAGCTACGACAACCAGAACAAACCTTTTGTTTCTACATTTCACTCACTTGCTGTATATATTTTGAAAGAATTTGGCTCTCACATGAATATTCATCGTCACTTTGCTATATACGACCGAAGTGATTCAAAACAGGCGGTGAAGGACGCTATAGTCTCATCTGGACATGATCCAAAACAAATAGAACCTGGAAAAATACTATCTATTATTTCAAAAGCAAAAGGTGACTTTACTAGTCAGGCTGAATACGAGGCGCAAAACGGCGATGACTATGTGGGCAATATAGTTTCAGAAGTATGGAAAAAATACGATGCGACTCTCGCTAGAGAAAAAGCCCTAGACTTTGATGACTTACTTTTCAAAGCGACACTTTTGCTGTCAGTAAAAGAAGAGGTTAGAAAATATTATCAGAACAAATGGAAATATATTCACATAGACGAATACCAAGATACAAACCAAGTACAATACAGACTCACACAGCTTCTAGTGGGGGAAAATAAAAATATTGCGGTGGTGGGCGATGGCGATCAGAGTGTATACAGTTGGAGAGGAGCGAATATAAGAAATATTTTAAAATTTGAAGAGGATTATGTAGATGCAAAAGTGATATTACTCGAGCAAAACTATCGAAGTACTCAGACTATTTTGACCGCAGCAAATAGAGTGATAGAGAAAAACATTTACAGAAAAAAGAAAAACCTATTTACCAAAAACACAGAAGGTGACAAGATCACTATATATACAGCCTACGATGAAAATGATGAGGCCAACTTCGTTGCAAACACTGTACGTGACCTGCGAGAAAAGGCTAGTAGAAATAGTGGTGACGGAGTAGGTAAGACGCCAGACATAGCGGTACTTTTTCGTGCCAACTTCCAGTCACGAGCTATTGAAGAAGCATTTCTCCGAAGAAATATTCCTTATACACTTCTCGGTACAAAATTCTTCGACAGAAAAGAAGTGAAAGATGTGCTCGCGTATCTCAGAGCTGCATTAAACAGAGATTCACTCACTGATATAAAAAGAATTATAAACACACCAGTGCGAGGAATAGGTAAGACAACAATGCTGAAAGTACTCGAGGGTAGAGAAAATGATTTGCCAGCAGGTGCACGACTAAAGGTGGGAGAATTTTATGCATTGCTCGAACGCATCAAACACACAGCAGAAACCTCTAAAACATCCGAAGTAGTAAAATATGTCATACAAGCATCAGGTATAGAGCAAGCTTACAAAAATGAAAAAGCTGAGGAGCAAATAGAAAACATAAAAGAACTCGTAACTCTCGCAACAAAGTACGACTATATGGAAGCACCCACTGGTATAGAAAAACTCATAGAGGAAGCATCTCTAGCAAGTGATCAAGATACACTCGATCAAAAAGTGCAGAATCGTGTGCAGGGTGGAGGCGACAGACAAGGTGGTAACGGCGAGCTCAGTGAACAGGAGATGCGACACGCACAAGAAGCCGCTCACCAAAAAGCATCTATAAAACTCATGACCGTGCATGCCTCAAAAGGTCTAGAGTTTGATTATGTATTCATTACAGGTCTCGAAGAAGGTCTATTTCCTCATAGCCGATCTGGTGATGGAGCAAAAAGCCTCGAGGACTCAGAGGAGGAGCGACGTCTCTTCTATGTAGCTCTGACTCGTGCTCGCAAGAAGCTTTATCTATCTCACGCCAATGTTCGTACTATCTTCGGTAACAAACAAGTAACACTTCCATCTGAGTTTGTGTCAGACATAGACGACGACTTGGTAGAAAAAGAAGAGCCTGTAAGCGGTATAAAGTCTATTTTTATAGATTTTTAGCAAATCCAAAAAATTCGAGCAAAAATTGGTTTTTAGGCGAATTTGGAATACACTGTAGGGGTAATTAGAGGTAAAAAGGGCGAAGGGAGTAAAAGGTGGTGGTGACAAAAAGGGCTAAAAAATAAAACTACGCTAAAATATGGCTGAAAAATTTCTAAAGAAAAAATCCCTCGGTCAAAACTTCCTTCGTTCAGAGAAGGCTCTTTCTCAGATAGTAGAGGCTGGATGTGTACAAAGTGGGGATAATATCATCGAAATAGGCCCTGGTGATGGTGCTTTGACGGCCAAGATACTGGGTAAAATGGCGCTAGAAGGTGAAAAAGGGGATAAAGTTGGGGATAAAACTGGAAAACTCTTTCTTGTGGAAAAAGACGATCGTTTGGTGCCTATATTGGAGGAAAAGTTCGGTATAAGCACAAAAGGCTCAGGAAGCGACAAAAAGTCCTTAAATTATCCGAACAAAGACCAAAACCCTCAAATAACCCTTATACATAAAGATATTTTGGAAGTTTTTGAGCAGGGTGACATAGATAATATGGTCAAAAATGGGGAATTGGCGCGAGATTTTAAGATTATTGCCAATATTCCTTACTATATAACAGGCGCAATAGTGCGTCGTATCTTTGAACTCCAAAATACGCCTAAAATAGTGGTTCTTTTGGTACAAAAGGAGGTCGCAGACAGGATAGTTGACACAAAAGAGAGTCTACTCTCGGTGAGCGTGAAATTTTATGGTCACCCAAAGCGTATAGCTGTGGTGCCAAAAGGGGCTTTTTCACCCGCACCGACAGTTGATTCGGCCATCATATCTATAGACAATATACATAAACCCGAGTCACCCGAGCTAGAACGAGCTTTTTTTGCGGTAGTAAAGAGCGCATTTGCTCACAAGAGAAAACTGCTTATAAGAAATTTGGAAGCAATAAATCTAGATACAATAAAAAAATTGAGTGATTCGAGCGATTTAAATAAATTGAGTAAAAAACTTCAAGAGATTTTTACAGCACTAAATATCAATCCAAAAGCTCGTGCAGAAGACATATCTACAGAACAATATATCGCGATAGCAAAACATTTGGTATAATTTTGTGAAATGTCCTCACTTTCAAATCAAAAGCCTTCTCGAACTCAACCCACACTACAACTTCCTCACAGAAAAGTTCTAATACTTGGCGCAGTTTGTCTATCTATTGTGGTCATACTACTTTCATACAAAGCGGCGGAAAATAAAAAATTAGCAGTACAAAAAGAAACACTTCAAGTGGCAGCAGGGGAAGATGAAAAGTCTGTGCTTGCAGATCAGCGAGTACTAGATGCAATACAAAAAGCTACTATAGACAGTATCAGCAACTATGCATCTAGTTCAAACCCTTTTGTCACATCACCGAGCGATACACTCAGTGACAGATTTTCAAAAAACATAGTATCTGCATATGCAAAACTTCAGTCAGGTATGGCTACAGAAGAGGAGGTAGCAAATGAAGTAATAAATGACATAGACACAAGTGGTGCACCAAAAGAAAAGTACACTCTCTCACAAGTGCAGATTTTTGTACCAAAAGATAAACAGGAAATAAAAGATTATGTAAATACTTTTGCTAGAGAGTATCTCGCGTCTGTAGATCCTGTAGTAAAAAATCCTGTAAAATATAGAACAGATGTGAATGCTATGGCACCTATATACAGAGACACCGCAAGTAGACTTATGAC
>CAYWQF010000026.1:0-9660 GCA_964460835.1 uncultured Candidatus Saccharibacteria bacterium
AGCCCTAAAGGCTCTTGAAGCTTCAGGTATCGATGATGAATGGTCACAGAAGGTTCTTGACCTTGCTAACGCTCTAGATACATATATTCCAGTTCCAGTTCGAGAAACTGACAAGCCTTTCCTTATGCCTATTGAAGACATCTTCTCTATCGAAGGACGAGGTACTGTAGTTACAGGTAAGATCGAGCGAGGTATGATCAAGGTAGGTGAAACTATCGAAATCGTAGGTCTCAAAGATACTACTTCAACAACTGTTACAGGTATTGAAATGTTCAACAAACAGCTAAACGAAGGTATGGCTGGAGACAACGCTGGTATCCTACTCCGATCTGCAAAGAAGGAAGATCTTACACGAGGTCAGGTTATCGCTAAGCCAGGTTCTGTGACTCCCCATACAGATTTTGAAGCTGAAGTTTACATCCTAAAGAAAGAAGAAGGTGGTCGTCACACTCCATTCTTCTCTGGTTACAAGCCACAGTTCTACGTACGAACAACAGATGTTACTGGTGAAGTTACATTGAAAGAAGGCGTAGAGATGGTTATGCCTGGTGATACAGTTACATTCAAAGTGAAGCTTGTTGCCCCTATTGCTCTAGAAGACAAACAGCGATTTGCTATCCGAGAAGGAGGTAAAACTGTAGGTGCTGGAGTTGTAACAAAGATCGTTGCCTAACTCTAAAAAAATGGCTGTAACAAAAGAAACAACAAAAAAGAAGTCAGCCGGAAAGTCTGCTCCAAAAGAAGACGCGGTAGCTAAGCTTCGTATCCGAATCCGAGCATACGAATCAAAGATTATTGACGCTTCTATAAAGCAAATCATGGATACTGCACTTCGATTTGATGCTGTAGTCGTTGGTCCGATTCCTCTTCCAACAGAAAAAAGAATCTACACTGTCAACCGATCTGCTTTCGTGTACAAAAATGCCCGAGAACAGTTTGAGATGAGAGTACACAAGCGACTTTTGGACATCGTTAGTCCATCAGCAAAGGTTATTGAAGCTCTTACAAATCTAAGTCTTCCGTCTGGCGTCAACATTGATGTAAAAATGATCTAGTTAGATCGTTTTACTAAAAACTCTATGGGTTTGCGTTAGTTTGATGAGTTGTCGTACCTCTAAAAGGGCACGATGCTCTAAGCTACACTTCAAAAAATCCAAAAAGTTTCAGCCATCAAAAGCACTACAAAGATACTAAAAAATTATTATGAAATTTATTCTTGGAACAAAACAGCATATGACTCAACTCTTTGATGAGGAGGGTAAGGTACATCCTGTAACTGTCGTAAAGACAGGTGATATGGTTGTTACTCAAATCAAGACCGCACTCAAAGATGGTTATGATGCTATTCAGGTTGGTTTTGGCTCTAAAAAAGCTAAAAACATCAATAAGGCACAGCAGGGTGTAATGAAAGATTACGGTAGTTTCTCTCACTTGAAAGAGATTGCTTCATCTGCAGAGTCTGCGTCTATCGCAAACACTGGAGAGAAAGTCGCGTCTACACTAGAAGCTGGTGACATTGTTACAGTGTCAGCTATCTCAAAGTCTAAAGGTTTTCAAGGTGTTGTAAAAAGACATGGTTTCCACGGAGGTCCACGATCTCACGGTCAAAAGCATTCAGAGCGAGAGCCTGGATCTATTGGTGCTGGTGGATATCAGCGAGTATTCAAAGGTCGAAAAATGGCAGGACGCATGGGTGGCGACAGAGTGACAGTTAAGAATCTTGTGGTAATGTCATATGACAAAGACACAAACGAGCTTTATGTCCGAGGTGCTATTCCAGGTCGTCGAGGAACTCTTGTTGAAATACAAGGCTAAAGCAAACTGAATAATAAAAATATATGAAAACATTTTCAAAAAATAAAACAAAGGGAGCTAAAGCTATCAAGAAGGAAAAGACATCAGAAATGATAGAAGTAAAAGTATATGATCAGAATGGAAAGAGCACTAGTGCTGTTTCTGTACCTAGCTCTATATTTGCACTTCCTTGGAATGCCGACTTGGTTCACCAGGTCACAACTTCAATGCGAAGTTCTGCACGAATGCCTGTAGCTCATACAAAGTCACGAGCTGACGTAAGAGGAGGAGGAAAGAAGCCGTGGCAGCAAAAAGGAACTGGTCGAGCTCGACACGGTTCTACTCGTTCACCTATCTGGGTTGGAGGAGGTGTTGCTCACGGTCCACGAAATGACAAAGACTATACTCGAAAGGTAAACAAGAAGATGAAGGTAAAAGCTATTTACACTATTCTCTCTCAGAAAATGCGAGATGGTGAACTTATGTTTGTAGATGATCTAGCTTTGAAAGCTCCAAAGACAAAGGAAGCTCGAGCTACTCTCACAAGTATGGGTAAGGCTGCTGGTTTCGAAATGCTAGCGCTACGACGAAACAATGCCGCTCTTATCACTGTGCCAAAGATGAACACAAATTTGAAACTTGGTTTTCAAAACATGAGTAATCTTGAAGTAACAGAGATTCGAAACATCAACCCATTAGCATTACTTCAGTACAAGTTTGTAGTTATCTCTTCTCCAGAAGAATCAATACAAGCTCTTAGCTCAAAGATGAATTAATAATTCCAGCGTAATAATAAACATATGACAAACATATCAATCAAAAAACACGCAATGGATGTAATCAAGCGACCTCGTATCACCGAGAGAGCTGCTCTTTCTGCGGAAAAAAATCAATACATCTTTGAAGTATCTCCAAATGCTACAAAAGCATCTATTGCCAAAGCTGTCACAGAACTTTACAAAGTGATTCCTGTGAGTGTAAACGTATCTCGAACTCCTGCTAAAAAAGTAGTAGTACGTGGACGAATAGGTGTACAGCAAGGTATTAAGAAAGCCTATGTAACTCTAAAGAAGGGGGACAAGATAGAGCTTGCATAATAATTTCAAATTAATATTAAAAAAATGAAACGATATAAACCAACAACACCATCGAGACGAAATATGACAACTGTGTCTTACAGAGATGTCATCACTGCGAGTGAGCCTCACAAGGCTTTGACAGCAGGTCTATACCGACCGATGGGACGAAACAACCGAGGTCGAATCACAACTCGACACAAGGGAGGTGGAAACAAGCGAATGTATCGTGAAATAGACTTCACTTATGACAAGCAGAATATCCCTGCAAAGATTCTTACTATTGAGTATGATCCAAACAGAACAGCCTTTATTGCGCTAGCTGGATATGCTGATGGTGAAAAGCGATACATCGTAGTGCCAAAGTCTATGAAGCCTGGTGATACATTCATCGTAGCTGAAAAGGCAGAGATCAAGACTGGAAACAGACTTCCTCTAAAAAACATTCCTGTAGGTACTTTTGTTTACAACATTGAGGTTCGTCCTCTAGGCGGAGCCAAAATGGTACGATCAGCCGGCAACTATGCTGAGGTGATTGCTCAGGATGAGGGCTATGCACAGCTTAAAATGCCTTCAACAGAAGTTCGAAAGATTCTCGATACTGCATGGGCTACTGTAGGTGAGGTTTCAAATGATGAAAACTGGCTACAAAACATCGGTAAGGCTGGAAAGAGCCGACATCGAGGTATACGACCAACTGTACGAGGTACTGCCATGAACCCTGTAGACCATCCACACGGAGGAGGTGAAGGACGACAAGGACGAGGCCGACGACGAGCTATCTCTATCTACGGTAAGCCAACAGGTAAGGGACAGAAGTCACGACGACCAAAGAAGTATTCAAATAGACTTATTGTTTCTCGTAGAAAGGTAGGTAAGAATAAGTAAAAAACTCATAATACAAATAGCCTATTTTTAGGAACACGGATATTTTCTTGCTAGAAAATTCCTCGAGCTCGGACCAGTCGTCCTCGCTAGTTTCCTAAAAATAGGCTATTTGTATTATGAGGCTCTTTATTCACTAACATATCTACCTTTCTGCAAGAAAATAAGTCTTGATAAATAAGCAAAATAAAAACCGCTCCTTGCCAAAGGGAGCGGTCGGTTGAGTTTTGTTAGGGGTGACGGTCAGTTTCTGGTCGGAAGTTTTTTCCAAAACCAGGTTCCTTCGTGGACCTCTGACGGCCACAGACTTTTGACGCGAGCTCCGATTGCCCCATTGCGCCCGACTTCGTAGGCGTTGTTGTAAAAAGGCAAGCCTTTTTTGAGCTTCGAAAATGCATGGTCTGGACCAGCACTTGTCTCCAGAGTCGCGATATCGGCCGCGACGACTTTGTATGCTGGACGAGCACCTCCCCGAACCTGAGCGATGAACAGCGTGTAGCCGGTGTTGCTTTTTTCAAGCAGTGTGGCTGCTACCCCGAATGTTTTCAGGGCTCGAAGCCATGAGTTACGTGAAGTTAATGATGCCATGATGTTACTCCTTGTTGTTTTTGCTTTTGTGTTTTGAACACGACAAGTCCCTGTTTGTGGGATATTGCCGTATAGAGCTATTTTTTATCAAATTTCTTAAAAATTTGGGATATAATGGCCAAAAAACGTGGTTTTAAGAGGTTTTTAGCTAAAAAACAGGTCTATACAGCTATATTTACAAACATCGGGCAACGGGATGGTAAATCTACGGCTTTCGCATGGGTAGCTCTAGGTGCTGACTTCCACGCAAAAAGTAATACAAAACCACATATATGTCAACTGAAATGTGGGGTTGTGCCTATATCATGGACATTACTTTTACCCCAATTTGACCTCAATGTGTCCGTATAGGGGTTTTATAGGCAAAAAGAGTTGACAGTGCTATATATTTTGATAGTATGTCTAGACAAGCTCTGTTAGGGCTATTATTTTTCGCACAAACGAAGCATAAACGAAATACAAACGCTTTAAAAAGCGCATCACACAATGACAAGATCACTAAAAAAAGGACCATTTGTTGAGCCAAGACTATTGAAAAAAATAGAAGGCAAAAACCCTCGAGAAACTGGGGTTATTAAGACATGGTACAGACGAAGTCAGATTTCTCCTGAAATGCTCGGCTTCACTTTTGGTGTATACAATGGCAAAGTGCATGTAGACGTACTTGTGACAGAAGAAATGATCGGCCACAGACTAGGTGAATTTTCTGCAACACGAAAGTTTATCCGTCACGGAGGTAAAATGCAGAAGGAGCTCGATATTGCCAAGAAGCAAGCTGAGATAGATTCAGCTAAGGCAGCAAAGGCTACGACTGCTACTACAGCGGGCGCTAAAAAATAATCTGAAATAAATTTCCACAAATATATAGAAATTTAAATCAAAATTTTAAATAAAACCCCAAAACAAAAAGCAACTAGCAAAATATAAACTACCAACATGAAAGCAATTCTAAACAATTACAGACAATCTCCTCGAAAGGTAGCACTAGTTGCAGCTCTTGTTCGTGGCAAGACAGCTGGGCACGCACTTGTTAGTATGAAGTTTGCTACAAAGCGAGCATCTGCTCCTCTTATCAAGCTTCTACAGAGTGCTATGGCAAATGCAAAAAACTCTGGTGTTTCAGAGCCTGAGAATCTTATTGTAAAAGAATTTCGAGTAGACAAAGGTGTTACTCTAAAGAGAATGATGCCTCGAGCTCGTGGAAGTGGAGCTAGAATCCTAAAGCGATCTAGTAACGTGATCCTTACTCTTGCAAACGCAGAAGCAAAAGCAATCAAAGGAAAGAAGGCTACAAAAGCAACAAAGGCCGTAAAAGCAACTAAAGAAACAACAAAATAATTTAAAACTTATAAATATATGTCACATACAGTACACCCATACTCACATAGACTAGGAATCATCAAAGACTGGAAAAGTCGATGGTTTGCTACTGATTTGAAATATCGACAGAATCTAAAATGCGATATTCTTCTACGAGAATGGCTTTCAAAGAAAATGCGAGGTATGTATGTTGCTGATGTTGAGATAGAGCGAAGTGACAAGGCTTTCCGTATTGTTATCAAGACTTCAAGACCTGGTATTATCATCGGCCGAAACGGTGAGGGTGTTGTTAAGCTTAAAAATGAAATCATCGCTTTCGTAAAGAAAGTTGATCCAAGTTCAAAAGCTGATATCAAGCTTGAAATAGAAGAAGTGAAGTCTCCAGAGTCTAGTGCTGCTATCGTGGCACAGATGATTGCTGAGGGTCTAGAAAAGCGAATGCCTTTCCGACGAGTGATGAAGCAGATGATAGACAAGGTTATGGCATGTCGTGACGTACAGGGTGTTCGAATCTTCCTTTCTGGTCGTTTGGGTGGAGCAGAAATGGCAAGACAGGAGGAACTAAAGAAAGGTCGAATCCCACTACAGACATTCCGAGCAGACATAGATTTCAAGCGATATGAAGCCAATTTGCCTTACGGTAATATTGGTATAAAGGTCTGGATTTATAAAGGTGATATTTTTGCTAAAAAATAGCATTAATACACAGACCAATTTTTAAATAAAACTACTACCATGTTATTCCCAAAGAAAGTAAAACACCGAAAATGGCAAAAGAATCGTAAGAATCCAAAAACTACGGGTATTGAAACTCGTGGTACTACACTTAGTTTTGGATCTTTTGGTCTAAAGGCTGTGTCATATCAGCACATCACTTCAAATCAGATCGAATCTGCTCGAAAGGTTATCGCTCGATCTGCGGGTAAAACTGGCCGAATCTGGATACGGGTATTTCCAGATAGACCATATACACAGAAAGCTGCGGAAGTTCCCATGGGTTCTGGAAAAGGAGATCCTCAGGGCTTTTGCTTTGAAGTTCGACCAGGTCGTGTTATCTTCGAGGTGGATGGTATCCTAGATGCAGAGGCAAAGGAGGCCCTCCGAAAGGCTGGCACAAAGCTTCCTCTAAAGACAAAGATCATAAGTCGAGCACACTAGTCTCAAAATTCAAACAAACTTTTAAACAAAAAAGCCATGTCAAAAAAATCTACAAATTTCAAATCAGATATAAAAGGAAAAGATCGAAAAGAACTCGTGAAGCTTTTGTCTGAGAAGAAAAATCTTTTGCAAGATTTTAGACTTGGTAATGCTCGATCTAAGACAAAGGATGTAAAGGCTGGCCGAAACGTAAGAAAGGATATTGCTCGAATCATGACTGAGATTGTCGCAAATCACAAAGCAACTGTTGCGTCATCTGGTGCAACAAAAGCCGAAGCAACAAAATAAGCTATAAAAATATTTTAATAAAACAATGTCTACAACAAACACAAAAATAAATACAAAAACAAATGAGCCTTCAAAGAAGCGAACTCTTTCTGGTGTTGTTGTATCTGACAAAATGAAAGATACTGCTACTGTACTCGTAAAGCGATTTGTAAAAGTTCCTAAGTACAACAAGTATGTTACTCAGACTAAGAAATACAAAGCTCATAACCCTGGAAACACAAAGAAGATAGGTGATAAGGCGGTTATCGAAGAGTGTCGACCTATTTCAAAAGATAAACACTTTATCGTAATAGAATAAAAATAAAACCATGATACAACCACGCTCATTAGTTGCTATAGCAGATAACACAGGTGCCACAATAGGCCGTGTTTTCAAAGTTCTAGGTTCTTCAAAGAAGCGATACGCAGAGCTAGGAGACATAGTAGTACTCTCTGTACAGAAGGCTCAGCCTCGAAAGAGTGTAAAGAAGAAAGATGTTCTTCAGGGTGTTGTAGTTCGACAGCGAAAGGCTTATCGACGAAAAGACGGATCTTATGTTCGTTTTGACGAAAATGCAGTTGTTATCCTAGACAAAGGAAAGCAAGATCCTCTAGCTGGTAGAATCTTCGGTCCAATCCCAAGAGAGATTCAGGAAGCCGGTTTCCAGAAGATTGCATCACTTGCAACAGAGATAGTATAAAAAGACTCGCGCAGGCAATACGCAAGCAAAACATCAAACAAAAAATATATGAAAATCAAAAAAGGAGACAATGTAATAGTGGTAGCAGGAAAGGACAAAGGAAAGTCTGGCAAGGTTCTTAGTGTTTTTCCAAAAAAGGAAAACCTTATAGTAGAAGGTCTAAATATGACAAAGAAGCACCAGAAGGCAACAAAGGGTGGTGAGAAGGGTCGTGTTGTAGAGTTTTCTGCTCCTATACATGTATCAAATGTAATGGTTTTGCTTGAAGGTAAGCGAGTACGAGTAGGTTCAAAGGTCGTAGGTGATAAGAAAGTTCGAGTTGCTAAGAAGACTGGCAAAACAATATAAGTATTTAAATAAATATTATGAAACACCAAACACTAAAAGAAAAAGCACAGGGAATTTTTGAAGCCACAAAGGGAAAATTTGGCTACAAAAATAAACTTCAGGCACCTCGTATCGTAAAGGTGACTCTTTCATCTACAACAGGTTCTATCAAGGATCAGAAGCGAAAGGCTTTGATCGGTGACAGACTAAACAAGATCGCAGGTCAGAAGGCTTCTGTGAAGTCTTCAAAGAAGTCTATCGCTTCATTCAAGGTACGACAGGGTGATCCTGTAGGATGGCAGGTAACTCTTCGTGGAGAGAGAATGTGGAGTTTCCTAGAGAAGCTTGTAAACGTTGCTCTTCCTCGAACTCGAGACTTCCGTGGTATCGAAGTAAAATCTATCGACGCTATGGGTAACTACACTCTAGGTATCAAGGAGCACACAGTGTTCCCTGAGACTTCGGATGAAGATATTAAGGACGTGTTTGGCTTCGCTGTAAACATCGTAACTACAGCAAAGACAAAGGCTGAAACAAAGGATGTACTAGAACACCTAGGCTTCCTATTCAAGAAGATTGACACAGCTCGGTAGAATTGTTAGCATCAACAAACACAAATTCACATATTATGGCAAAAACATCAACAGTAGCAAGATCAAAGAAAACCCCGAAATTTAAAAGTCGGGTTACTCGACGATGTTTTCGTTGTGGTAGAGGTCGAGGCTATATGAGAGATTTTGACATGTGCCGAATCTGTTTTAGAGAAGCGGCAAATGAAGGTATTATTCCAGGTATTAAAAAAGCATCATGGTAGACATAATCGCAGAACTAACAAATAATCTTAAGATATCAAGTCTTGCTGGTAAGGAGACTGTTACTTTTCCTTATTCAAAACTAAGAGAGGCTATTCTTGCAAATCTAGAGGCTCAAGGCTTTATCAAGTCTTTTGCAAAGAAAGGTAAGAAAGTTATAAAGACTATCACTGTAGAGCTTGCTTATGAAGCTGATGGTTCTCCAAAAATACAGGGAGTAGATCAGATTTCAAAATATTCTCGACGACTATACTACAAGGCAGGTGATGTTCACTCTGTTCGAAATGGTTATGGTGCGCTTATCATGACAACACCAAAGGGTATCATGTCAGATAGACAGGCTCGAAAAGAAAAGGTCGGAGGTGAACCATTGTTCAAAATCTGGTAATCAATTTAATAAGCATTGATTCGAAAGAATCAAGCAAACAAAAATAATTTAAATATATGTCACGAGTAGGAAAACAAATCATAGAAATACCAGATAAAACAGAGGTGTCACTCGCTGACGGTATTTTGACTGTAAAGGGTCCAAAAGGCGAGCTAAAGCGAGCTTTTAAGACTATTATTTCTATAAATATAGATGGTAAAAACATCACTCTAAAGCCTGAGAAGAAAGACCTAGCTACAGCAGCTCTATGGGGTACTTATGCTTCTCATATCATAAACATGATCAAGGGCGTTACTGAGGGTTACACTACAAAGCTTATACTAGATGGTATTGGCTATAAGGCA
>CAYWQF010000027.1:0-8885 GCA_964460835.1 uncultured Candidatus Saccharibacteria bacterium
GGCAATTCTTTTTATATTTATCTTTGGATTTCCTCCACGAACCATTCCGTGTACATTTCCAACAGCAGGAGCAAATAAGTCCACACCAGTCTCTCGTACAAATCGTGAAGCGTCTTCTACACTTGTAAGCGATGATTCATCTATACCCACACCCTCTGGAAGAGCATCCATAACTTTCGAAGATGTACCTATATAACCAAGCTCAGCTTCTACTAGTACTTCGCGACCATCTCGAGCAAGTACCTCTTTTGCATACTCTACAACTTGTCTTGTTATTTTTATATTTTCATCTATAGGAAGTTTGGCATTATCTATAATGACAGAGTCATACCCTGCATCCACAGCTTCTTTTACTCTTTCAAATGAGTATGTATGGTCGGCATTTAGGAAAATAGGTAAACCTGTCTCTTCACGAATAGATCGCACAAGTGCTACGGCCTGCTTCACACCTACAAAATCTCGCTCACCTTCTGATACTCCTATAATAACTGGCACATTTAGCTTTTTTGCTGCATTTACTATACCGTGCAATCCTTCTAAATTTGAAATATTAAAATGACCTATTGCTAAACCTTTTTCTCGCGCGTTCTGGATGTGTTCTCGTAATGTTTTCATATTCTATAATAATAACATAAAAACATTGTGATATAATACTTAACAATATGAGTATATTTAAAAAACTAGCGAAAAAGACCACCGAACTAGTGCAAGCTGGTGACTTGCGAGGTGTATTAAGATACTCAAGAGATGCTATGGATTTTGTAGCTATTGGCGATATGGTTATAGATCAGTTTATAAGACTCAAAGATGCACACGAGACTGTAAACAAAGGCTCTGGGGCAACTGAGCTTTGTATGATATTTGGCACAAAGCTTCCTTTTGAATACTCAGAAGAAGTCGTAGCTGTGGGCAACAGCGCCAACGCAGCAGTAGCAGCTTCTCGTATAGGTCTATCTTCTGGACTCGTAGCACATGTCGGTGCAGATGATAATGGAAAAAAATGTATAGAAAAACTCAAAGAAGAGAGAGTGTCCACAAAGTTTGTCGGTGTGCACAAAGGTCTAAAAACCAACTATCACTTTGTACTTTGGTATGGATCAGAGCGTACTATTCTCATAAAACACGAGGACTTCCCTCTCACACTTCCAGACCTTGGTTCTCCGAAGTGGCTTTACATCAGCTCACTTGGCGAAAAGTCTTTAGACTTTCATACAAAAATAGCTGAATACATAGAGCGTCACCCCGATGTGCGTGTAGTCTTCCAACCTGGTACATATCAAATAAAGTTTGGCGCTGACTCTCCTGCTTTGGCACGTATATATAGACGAACTGAACTTTTCTTCTGCAACCTAGAAGAGGCGCGTCTGATTTTGAAAAAGGATAAGAGTGTCGCCAATAACAGCGCCTCTGAAATAAAAGATCTACTTGCTGGACTACGGAGCCTTGGTGTAAGACTCCCTGTTATAACAGACGGTCCACATGGAGCTTATACATATATATATGGCGACACAGGACTATCCGCACAAAAGTCAGAATATGTCGGCCACTTGTCTATATATCCAGACATTGCTCCACCACTAGAGCGCACAGGTGCTGGTGATGCATTTGCTTCTACTTTTAGTAGTGCTATTGCTCTAGGAAAATCTGTCGAGACCGCACTCAAATGGGGCTCTATAAACTCTATGAGTGTTTGCCAAAAAGTCGGGGCACAAGCAGGGCTCTTGACCGAAGTAGAAATAGAAAAATATCTAGCAAAAGCTCCGAAGGGTTGGGGTGTTGAGAGGGTTTAGATAATTTAATAACATAAATAATATATCATGATTAATTTTAGTAAAAAAACAAAAATAACATTTCTTGTACTTACTCTAAGTGTATTAAATTTTGCAGCCTCTATGAATACATACTCTAACAATCAACAAATTAAAATTGATTGTGCTTACAAGACAGGCGATGTTTGGTTCTGTGGACTAGGAGAAAACTTAAAGTCACTACTGTTATTATTTATTTTAAATTTTGTATTTATTGTACCTATTTTAAATTTAGCTATCAGCAAAAACTATTCAAGAGTTCTTAGAACAACGCTGATTATACTAATTGGATTATTCCTTTCTTACTTTGTTTCTTTTAATTTAATCCTAAATTTAAAATAGTTTATATACTTATATTCTAAATGCCAGAAGGATACTATTTAACCTTCCTCCCTACCACCTTCAACACCGCCTCTCTTATATGCTCTTCCCCTATTCCATAATGTTTTATTAACTCTTCTTGAGTACCAGACTGTCCAAACTTATCTTCTACTCCTACAAATTCTATCGGTGTTGGCAACTCTCGAGCTAGGAGCTCTGCTACAGCACTACCCATTCCTCCAGCCACTTGATGCTCTTCTACAGTCACAATAGTGCCAGTCTCTTTTGCAAGCGCGAGAATAGCTTCTTTGTCTAGCGGTTTTATTGTTGCGAGGTTTAGTACTTTTATTTTTATTGCGCCATTTTTCTCAGAAAATTCTTTTGCAACTTTGAGTGCTTGATATAGTAAATGCCCACAAGCAATTATTCCAACCGTATTTTTTACGCCACTAGCGTCGGTAGCACCCTGCTCGCCATTAGCCATACTCGCCCCATCATAAAAAACCTGCGCCTTACCGAGCACAAAAGGTGTATTTTCATTTGTGATAATAGGAGATTTTTCTCGAGACAATCGAATATAAGCAGGTGTATCTGTACCACCATTTTTTGCATCGAGAGCTAGCGCGAGAGTTGCTTTGCGAGCTTCGATAGAGTCGCAAGGCACCACCACTGTCATGTTTGGTACTACACGCATCAAAGCTATGTCTTCTATTGCTTGATGTGTACCGCCATCAGGACCAACAGATATACCAGCATGTGATCCTACTACCACAACTTTTCTATCGTTATAACAAATAGTAGTACGAATCTGTTCCCAGTTGCGCCCCGGGCTAAACATTGCATATGAACTTATAAAAGGTATTTTACCCATTGCTGCCATACCTGATGCTACTGATGCAAGATTTTGTTCTGCTACTCCGACTTCTACAAAACGTGTAGGAAACTTTTGTTTAAATAAATGCATCTGCGTAGACTCAGTGAGATCCGCACATAACCCAACCACTCGCGCGTCTTTTTCTCCGGCCATCAAAAAACCTTCACCAAAACCTTTTCGCACAGGTACTTGTTCTACAGCTGTGAGAAAATCCGTGTCAAATATTTTTGAGTTTAGATTTGGCACTGCGGCGTTTTTTTGCACGCTATTATCACCCGTTTTTTGCGCGCCGTTCATACCTATGTTTTTTTCTTTTTTAAAAAAATTTAATGTCATTTTATTTTTGTAATTCTTTAAGCGCCTCCGCGACCTGCAAAGATTTGTCTGGTGCACCAGCGATGTTTGAAATACCCGGTGGTGTACCGTGCCATTCATAACGACCTTCCATAAAAGACACTCCTCGACCAGGTATAGTGTGTGCAATGATCATAGATGGTTTGTCGAGCACAGACTTGGCAACTTCTACTGCGTTTATTATCGCTTGAAAATCATGACCATCTACTTCTTGTACATGCCAGCCAAAAGATTTCCATTTATCATAAAGAGGTGCCAAAGGCATCACGTCTTCTGTAAATCCATCTATCTGTATATTGTTTCTATCTATAATAGCAATGAGATTGCCGAGCTTTTCTTTTGCAGCAAAAAGGCCTGCCTCCCAGATCTGACCCTCGTTGTGTTCGCCGTCCGACAGTAGTGCATATATATAGTGTGGAGCCAAAGTGCCATGGTCTATCTTATCGGCAAGTGCCATACCAGCAGCTTGTGAAAGACCAGAACCAAGAGGACCGGAGCTAGTCTCGAGCATTGGTAAAAATTCTCTATGAGGATGCCCTTGCAAACGTGAACCAAACTTTCGCAAAGTCGCGAGCTCAAGCACAGGAAAATATCCACTATGTGCCATAGAAGCATACAGTACTGGGCAAATATGGCCGTTTGAAAGTACTAGTCTATCGCGACCTTCCCAATCTGACTGTGATGGTCTATGTTTTAAAATATTAAAATACAAAGCAGTGAAGACGTCAGCCATACCTAGTGGCCCTGCTGTGTGTCCAGACTTTGCTTCCGCGAGCATTTCTATAATACTCACACGAATCTTTCGTGCATTTTCTTTTAATGAAGAGATTTGTTCAGGGGTTAATTGCATGTTTGTATTTTTTGCGGGCAAAATAAACTGCTTACCAAGATTCGCGCACAAAATTTAATTTACTTCACATATTATATCAAGATACTGAGAGTGACGCACGGATTTTTTGCGCACATCACCACGTAATGTCTTTTTGCGCATTTTTTGTGCCGTGTTCTTACAACACTAAGCTGCTACTTCCTCAAAATGTAAAATAGTATCAGCGACATCTTCTGACTCAAGGATAGCTGAACCAACTATGAGTCTATCAGCGCCAGCATCGCGAAGCACTCTAGCGTTCTCGAGATGTACAGCACCGTCCACCGATATAGTCACATTAGGATACAAGGCGCGGATTTCTTTTATTTTTCCAATCACCGCACGATCAAACTCTTGACCTTGAAAACCTACTCTATCTATACCCATACACTGTATTCCATCTATATTTCCGAAGTTTTCAACATCGCTAGCAGCCTTTATAGCTTCTATAGCAGACTTCAAAGACTCTATAGGTGTATTTATAGACACAGCGAGCACAAGCTCAACCCCTTTTTCTTTTATATTTTTTGCAATACCCACCAGGCGCTCTTCTGCAAGACCTTCTATATGTATTACGAGCCGAGAAGCACCTACAGCAATCCATTTGTCCACATCTGTAGTTGGATCTGCGACCATTAGGTCTATCTCGAAGTTCACATCGTCCCAAAAAGGCAAGCCTTCTTCTTGTTTTACAAAACGCAAAAACTTTCCAGCGTCATCATTTATATATGGCCAAGTTTTATTTGGAGCAAATACTCCATCTACCACATCTATCTGTACCCATGGCACAGACTTAGCTACGAGCATCAGACCGTTTTCAAGTTCTTGAAAACTTTTTGGCAATATTGCAGGGATAATATGTTTGATTTCTTGTTTACTCATATTTTATTCATAAAGCATCGCGTCACGGTCGCTATCTTCAAACTCATCTATCTCATGTATT
The DNA here is from genome assembly GCA_964460835.1 of uncultured Candidatus Saccharibacteria bacterium. Lineage (GTDB taxonomy): Bacteria > Patescibacteriota > Minisyncoccia > Phycocordibacterales > CAIZLB01 > VEQN01. The sequence continues at coordinate 5,169 of CAYWQF010000027.1, forward strand.
CTACGTACATGTCTTTCGTCTCCAGAGAAAGGTGTGCCCAACCATTTTATAGTGAGCTCTAGAGCCTGATCTGGCTCCATAAAACGTGCGCCGAGACTTAGGATGTTTGCATTGTTATGCTCACGAGAGAGCTTTACTATCTCTTCTGCATCATCACCACCGTAGCAGAGTGCAGTACGTACATGAGGAAATTTATTTGCCATTATTGCCTCACCTTGACCAGAACCTCCTATCACAATACCCACAGCGCTATGATTGTTGCCACCCAAGCTTATTGGTGTATTCTCGGACTCATCATCTTCGGATATTTTTACAGCCTCAGACTCAGATACCGCACGAGCCACCTTTGCTATATATACAGGATAGTCATCATCAGGATTAATAGAATAAGCACCACTGTCTATGACAGTGTGACCAATTTCTGTGAGGGCTTCGGCTAAAAATTTTTTGAGCTCAAAGCCGGCGTGATCTGATCCGATGAAGATGTTCATATTTTAATATTTAGGAGTTTATTCTAACATAAAAACCTAAATCAACTTCCCTGCCTCCACCACATGTCTCACTAAAGTATGTGTATACCCCATCTCATTGTCGTACCACGCTAGTACTTTTACTAAGTTACCGTCAACAACTTTTGTCATCTTGAGATCTGCAATAGATGAATGTGGATTGCCAACTATATCTCGAGACACAAGCTCCTCATCTGTAGCGTCAAATATACCCTTCCAGTTTTCACTAGCTGCCGCGTCGCGTAAAAACTGGTTGACCTCTTCTACACTTGTTGGACGCTTTGATATGAAAGTGATATCCACAATAGAGCCTGTGATAACGGGTACTCGTATAGATATACCGTCGAACTTTCCAGCGAGATCTTTGATAACTTTTGTAGTAGCTATAGCCGCACCTGTTGTCGCTGGTGCCATATTCATAGCCGCTGCGCGACCTTCACGCCAGTCTTTTTTATTTGGAGCATCCACTAGAGCCTGACTCGCAGTATAGGCATGAGTAGTGTTTAGTATAGCTTTTTCTATACCTATATTTTCATGAAGAATAGATATGAGTGGACTCGCTGCGTTTGTGGTACAAGATGCATTTGAAGATATAACACTGTCAGACATATTTGAAGGGTTTATACCCATGAGTACAGTCACAGCTTGCTCTGCACCAGCTTCGTCTTTTGATGGAGCAGATATCACCACTCTCTTTGCACCAGCTTTGAGGTGAGCACTAGCTTTTTCATATGAAGTAAATAGACCTGTAGATTCAAGCACTACGTCCACTCCAAAAGTTGCCCATGGCAAGTTTGCAGGATCTTTTTCACTTACATATTTTACTTCTTTACCATTTACTATTATTACTCCTCGAACTTTATCAGCTTTAATATCTAGTGCGCTACGTCCGTAGGCACTATCGTATTTCATGAGATATGCGATATTTTCGATATCAGCAAGATCATTTATAGCCACCACCTGAAGTGTTGGATTTTCTGAGGCAAGCTTTAGAAAAGCTCGACCTATTCTACCTGCGCCATTTATAGCTATTCGTACTGTTTTTCCAGCGTTTGTCTGTGTGTTCATATATATAGTATGTTTTTAACTAATTTGACTTTGTATTCTCTGTACTACTCGCCTTCTTTGTATTAGTGCTTGCTGATGCAGAGTTTGTAGATGCGTTGTTTTCTAGTGTAACAGGAAGAACTGCTACTATAATATTTCTAGATGGACTATATACTATAGCTTTTGCAGATTTTTGATATACAAGGACTTTGTCACCATTTATAGAGCCAGCAAACACCGGCTGTTGCTTTATAGCAGCGGCGGCATCATTGATAGTGAGAACCTGTGGACTTTCATCTTTTGGTAAAATCATAAGCTTTGAAACCTGTGCTACCACTTTGTCTATCTCTTTCTGATCTAAAGCAGCTTTTGCCTGAGGATTTTTCAAAAGCTTTAGCTCACTGTCTTTTGTATAGTAACCATAAGAAAGTACAATAACGGCAACTAATAACAAGAAAGTAAATAGCCCGCCGCCTCGTCTATGCCTCTTTGATGATATCCGTGAAGATGGATTTGATAATACTTCTGATAATGGCTCTTTCATTTCTCGTATCTTGAAAGTTTCTTCTTTGTCATTGTTTTTCATTTTCATTTTATTAAATTATTTTTTACTATTCTATATATTATAATTATAAACTCCTACATCTTATTTACAGACTTTCTACAATTATATCATACAACTACCACAAGATTGTAGTTCTAAACAGTGGAAAATATATGAGTTTTAATTTGTAGATGTAGTATCTAATACACTTGTTGTCGTACCAGATGATACATCTATTGTGTTCGATGTCACACTTATAATATCTATGATAGAAATAGGTGTTGATGTGCTATTGGATGTATCACCGAGTGTGTTAAGTGTGCTGGTTGACGTATCTGTATTTACAATACTGTCTGTGGCGCTTGCACTTACAGGCGTACTACTAGAAATATCTCCGGAAGAATCTACTGGTGCTATATTACCTTCACTGGCTGAATACTCCTGACCTGTGACTATAACTTGATTTATAACAGTTGGTGATGATGAAGTACTAGATATGGTTGGAGCGGTCGACGTAGAAGACTGTATATGCTCCACGGGTTGAACACCAGCATTTTGCAACAAAGCTTTTAGCTGACTTTCTGTCACACAAGTACTACCCACACAAAGCTCTTTTGTTTGTACTCTATCCGCTAGACTTGCAATCTTCTTTGCTAAATCTTTTACAGCTTCAACAAGTATAGCCACGATAGGTCGTACAGACAGAGACAAGTAGTCTCCACCAGAAGATACAGCTTCTGGAACAACGCCTTTAACTTCCTGCGCTATGAATCCAACTTCATGTTGTGTACCAAAACGCTCTTTATCTTTCCAGTCAAAAGTTACTCCGCGTAACTCCATAACTTTTGTAAGTGCGTCTCCTGAATCAATAGCTTCAATATTTTCCTTTAATCTTTCATCTGATGGATCACGAATAATATTTCCAGAAGCATCTGTTGTAAGATTTGTAGCACCACCGAGAAGTGAGGTTGAACGGATAGAACCCGTAACAACAAATGCTTGATCTGGAGTCGTAGTGCCTACACCTATGTTACCGTTATCTAATATAGCAAGTGATGTTGAACCCAAAGAATTTTGTGTTCTGAAGGTTAAGTTGGTTCCAGACCCATATCCTGTTACATCCAAAGCTGCACTAGGATCAACATCGTTTATACCAACATAAGGCAATCCTCCTGTAGACTCTGTTAACTTAAAATCAATTTGGTAGATTAACGGACCGGCATTTGTACTACCACTTACTCCCAGCATACGGTAGTATCTATAACCAACAGTGTTGCCAGAAAGTGAGGTAATTACATTTGTCGTCGCACCTCCTAGAGTGAATGAACTTCCTATGTCTGTCCAAGAACTATTATCATTACTTCCTTGCCACTTCCAAACACCCTGAGTTGCACTAGTCTGCTGAGTATATGTAGCTTCTTGAATAACTTTAGTGTGACCGACTCCGAAGTCAAACTTTATCCAATTACTACTAGAGATAGCTCCCAAAACAAACCAGGCGCTGTTACCGTTACTACCGTTTATCAAATGATTAGGATTGTTTGTATTTAAAATACCGCCTGAATCTGTAGCTGTTATCAAACTAGTTCTGTTTCCAGTACCTCCGGCATTTGAATA
>CAYWQF010000028.1:0-8802 GCA_964460835.1 uncultured Candidatus Saccharibacteria bacterium
TACAAAATCCAAACGTAAACTTTGTCTCAGATCCTGTGGAGTATCTATTCCGTGTTTATGATGATAAAAACGTCTTGCTCGGTACTAGAATAGGTAGGGTAGCTGTACCGCCGTCTAAGAATTTTCCAATATTTGAACCATCTTTTGATGCAGGAGCCAGAAAGATTTCAAAAGTATTTTTTGAATTTACCGAGCCTGTTGTGTGGAAAAAGTTTGCTGTGGCAAAACCTGAGTTTGAGGTAGTAGATCAGAAAGTTTCCGATGAAGACACAATACCAAATATAAAAGCGACAATAAGAAACAAGACTTTGAATAGTTATCAAAACGTTGTGGTGGTTGTAGTCTTATATGATGCAAATGGCAACTCTGCAGCTTCATCTAGAACTGTTATAGATGATTTCAATGCCGAATCTGATGTGCGTGTAGTATTTACATGGCCAAAACCTTTTGGTTTTGAAATATCAAAAGTAGAAATTATCCCTATTTTACCGCTATAAAATTCAGATAATGCTCGCCACTAAAAAAATCCTAAAAACAGATTGGTATATAGTGCTGTCGCTTATACCTATTCTCATAGCGGGGCTCGTTACCATGAATTCTTTTACTGGAGAGGGTAATCTTTTTTCTAAACAGCTTTTGTGGATAGGTATATCTTTTGTTGTATTTTTAGCCTGTGGGTTTATAGATTTTAGATTTTTACGACGTACACCTGTGATAGTGGCGCTTTACGCTACATCTTTGGCACTTCTAATATCACTTTTCTTTATAGGTCATGTTTCAAATGGTGCAAAAAGTTGGATAAATTTCGGGCCATTTTCTTTGCAACCATCAGATCCGATGAAGCTTGTACTTATTCTTTTATTATCAAAATATTTTTCTCGCCGTCATATTGAGATTGCACACATAAGGCATATCATCGTCTCGGGAATATATGCAGGTATTCCTTTCTTGCTCGTAGCTCTCACTCCAGACTTTGGTTCTGCTATCACTATTTTTGCTATATGGCTTGGAATGGTACTAGTGTCAGGTATTTCCAAAAAGCATCTCGCGCTGGTATTTACTATAGCTCTAGTTTCATTTTTAGGTTTGTGGAATTTTGGTTTTAAACAATATCAGAAAGAGCGAATCATGAACTTCGTGCATCCTTTGGCGGATATTCGTGGCAGTGGATACAATGCGTATCAAGCCATGATCACTGTGGGTTCAGGACAGGTGCTAGGAAAGGGCATAGGTTATGGTACTCAGTCTCGACTCAACTTTCTCCCAGAGTATGAGACAGACTTTATATTTGCAGCATTTGCAGAGGAGTGGGGGTTTTTGGGTGTAACTATTATTTTTATTTTATATGGAATTATCATTTGGCGCATTATCCTTTGGGCAACAAAAGGCGAGACCAACTTTGAGACACTCTACGCTATTGGTTTAAGTATTTTTATAATGACGCACATGATTATAAATATAGGTATGAATATCGGAATAATGCCAGTGACAGGAATCCCCGTGCCTTTTATGAGCTACGGAGGTTCGCATTTACTCACAGAATTTTTAGGCTTAGGAATATTGATGGGTATGGCAAAATATTCTAGAGCGACGCATAGAGAGGTTATTCACAATGAGTTTGTGGGTGCTTAAAAATGTTTTTTAGACAAAATAGAACCACCTAGTTTTTGGAGACTAGCGAGCACGACGGTGCGAGCTCGAGGAAAATCCTAGCAAGGATTTATCCGTGCTCCAAAAACTAGGTGGTTCTATTTTGTTTTATACAAATCCTTTATCTTCTCAACAATTATATCGAAATTGTATATGTTGGATATTCGCACCTTAAACTCTTTTGCCATTTTACGTTTTATTTCTTGATGTTCATCGAGGTATAGAAGTGCATTTTTTATTTCTTGTGGGCGACGAGGGGGGAGGAGTAAACCATTTTCCAAGTTGGTGATTGTTTCAGGTATGCCACCAACAGATGTACTTATGACAGGCACACCTACATAGCCCGCTTCGAGTATTGCAAAAGGCATACCTTCCTTTACTGATGAGAGTAGGAAGACATCAAAGGCTGATAGATACTCTCGAGCTTCATCTACATGACCCGCCAAAATAACTATATTTTGCAAGCCTTTTTCGGCGATCAAATCTTTGAGTGTTTGTCTTTCTTCACCTTCACCTATGATGATAAATACCACTCGTTTATCTGGGTATTGTGCAACAAAAGATTCAACACCTTCGATCGCATAAGTTAAGCCTTTATTTTTGTGGAGTTCAGATATTGTGCCGATTATTGTTGTGTTAGTATCTCGCCATTTTTGAATAATAGGTAGTACAGGCTCATCTATCACTTTTTCCAATATTTTTTCTAAAGCTTCTGTTTTTTCAAAAGTCTTGAAAGGGGATATGCCGTTTGGAATGACTGTGAGTTTTTTATTTATAAATGGCCAACCTTTTACGTCACCTTTTTCTGTTTCAGAAAGTACTATTGTTTTTTTGTTTAGAAAAACTGTGAGCCATGAAAGTAGGCGAATGATCACGAGTTGCCATTCTGGACGTGGCTCCTTGAAAGGCCAACCATGATTTGTATAAAATATTTTATTCACTCTGGCGAGCTTACCCGCCACCACTCCAAGTCCACCAATCTTTGGGCTGTTTAGGTGCATTACGTCAGGCTGCCATTCTCTCGCAATCTTAAATATTCGCCACAAAACTCGCACTTCTTTTTTGAGATTTATGTCACGCTGTGCATCGCTAAGTGCAAAGACTTTAATACTCGCATTTATGAGTTTGTCTTTGAGTGCGCCCTCCCCGCCAAGTGCTACCGCCACCTCGTACCCGTCACTCTTAAGCCTTGTTGCGAGTTCAAATACATATCTCTGTGCACCACCAAAGTTTGACTTGGTTATCACAAAGAGGATCTTTTGAGGCTGAGTATTATTATTTTGAGGTTTTTCTTTCATATGTTTTGTAGTATAGTATCGCACAGTATGGCAACTATACGCAAAAGGGAATTCCTACTACTTTTGGGCGACATCGCCGTTTTTGTAGTCTCTCTTTGGGCCACTTTGGCTATTCGAGAGTTTTTTAAGGGGGCTATAAATAGCACTTTTTCTTCGGACTTTATGCCTACTCGTGAGGTCTTTATGGCCCACTTGGTGCCATTTTCATTACTCTTCGTGGTTTGGATATTAGTATTTTTTATAGCCGGTCTTTACGACAGAAACAGTCTTTTTATAAAGAGTCGTTTGCCAGGTAGAATATTTCGTGCACATATTTTTAATCTCATCATCGCAAGTATATTCTTCTATGCGGTGCCTTACTTCGGTGTGGCACCAAAGGTTACATTGTTTTTGTATCTAGTTGTGTCTACACTCATCATCGCTTTTTGGCGACTACGACTTTTTCCAAAAGTAGCAGGGAAGTCTGTAACAAATATTTTGATAATAGGAAATACAAAGGAGGCTCACTATCTTCGGGAGCTTCTAGGGAAGTCGGAGGGCTCACTTATGTGTGTTTCAGATATTATTGATCCAGATAAGCTGTCTCAAGCTCTGTCTACGGGTTCGGCACAGACAGCACAGGCGTTTATACAAGAATCTTTGAAAAATAATCCTGCAAATATTATTGCTATAGATACCTTGTCACCATCAGTACAAAAGATTTACCCAGCTCTTTATGGTCTTATTTTCTCAGGAATCACTTTTGTAGAGCTTCAAGATCTTTATGAAAATGTCACAGATATGGTGCCACTAAATCTCATCGACGAGTCATGGTTCCTAGAGCACGCATCTTTTGAGCCAAATATTATTTACAATACATTGAAGCGTGCAATGGATATTGTCATCGCACTTCCACTTGCTATCGTTTCGCTCATATTTTATCCATTTGTTTGGTTGGCTATAAAGCTCGAAGATGCTGGGCCAATATTTATTTATCAAGACAGAGTAGGAGAAAATGAGCGACTGGTGCATATAGTGAAGTTTCGAAGTATGAGAGTTTTTGGTTCACCTGATGCCAAAGGGGCAAGTGATGCTGGTGCATGGGTTACACAAAATGACAATCGTATCACTCGTGTCGGTGCATTTTTGCGAAAGTCTCGTATAGATGAGCTTCCACAGCTATGGAATATTTTAAGTGGCGACCTTTCACTCATCGGCCCAAGACCTGAGCTTCCAAAGCTTGTAGAGCTATATAAAAAGGAAATACCACATTACAATGTACGTCACCTTATCAAGCCGGGACTTTCTGGCTGGGCGCAAATACATCATGAGAAGCCACCTCATTCTATAGAGGAGACAGTAGAGAAGCTCTCTTATGATTTGTACTATATAAAGCATCGCTCTTTCTGGCTTGATCTCAAGATTGCTCTAAAGACCGTGAAGACACTTTTGTCTAGAGTGGGGGTTTAGGTTTTCATTTTGGCAAAGCCCTGCCTAAAGTTGCCCCCTCCTGATTTCTCTGTATAATGTCAGGATAATGACAAAGACAAGAATATCCGCAGTTCTACTGCTTATCCTAGGCCTTTTGCTCGGTGCATTCGTGCACTATTCAGAGCTTGGAGGCAAAGGCTTTTTATCAAAATTTCCTTATAAACTCGGTCTAGATCTAAACGGCGGTACACATCTCGTATATCAAGCAGATGTTACGAAAGTACCGGCTACAGATATAGACGGCTCAATGGAGAGTCTTCGAAACGTTATCGAAGCTCGTATCAACGCCTTTGGTGTAGCTGAGCCTATTATTCAAACAGAAAAAGCAAACGTAGATGGTCAGCAAATACACAAGCTCATAGTAGAGCTCCCCGGTGTGACTGATATCAACAAAGCGGTAGATATGATAGGTAAGACTCCAACTCTTGAGTTTAAGACTGAGAAGAGAACAGTCACTACTCCTGTAGCTGGCGCTCTAAAAGACGCTCTAAATGCTAGCTCAACAGAGTCTGCATTTGCAGTAGAGTATGAATCAACGCTTCTTACTGGTAGATATTTGAAAGGCGCATCAGTAGAGTTTGACGGCAAGACAAATCAGGCTGTCGTAGCTCTTACATTTGATGATGAAGGTAAAAAACTTTTCTCTGATATCACAACAGCCAATGTTGGAAAGACTGTAGCTATTTTCCTAGATGGACGAGCTATATCTATACCAATGGTTCAAGAGCCAATACGAGATGGTAAAGCCGTGATCACAGGACGATTTACTCCACAGCAAGCTCGCGACCTAGCTCGAGATCTCAAGTATGGTGCACTTCCTGTACCTATTGACCTCGTGGGTACACAGACTATAGGTGCATCTCTTGGTGCTGATGCTCTCACTGCAAGTGTAAATGCTGGTATGTGGGGCTTCATCATCATCGCACTATTCCTTATGCTTTGGTACCGTATTCCTGGACTCTTGGCTGTCATCTCTCTTGGTATGTACACAGTCATTACACTCACATTGTTCAAGCTTTTCGGCATAGTACTTACATCTGCTGGACTTGCAGCGTTTATCATATCGCTCGGTATGGCCGTGGATGGTAACATTCTTATTTTCGAAAGAATGAAAGAAGAGCTAGCAAAGGGTCTAGAGCTCGAAGATGGTATACGTGAAGGTTTTGCACGAGCATGGCTTTCTATTCGAGATAGTAACACTTCAAGTATTATTACAGGACTTATACTTTTCTTCACAGCTACTACGCCTCTCATAAAAGGTTTTGCACTCGTGTTCATACTCGGTGTTGTAGTTTCAATGTTTACAGCTATCACTGTTTCTCGAACACTGCTTCTCGCTATTGGCGCAAAGAAGTACAAAGGTATTACTAAGTTCCTCTATGGTCACGGTCTAAAAAATTAATAAAAAATATATGTTTATAGTAAAAAATAGAAAAATATTCTACACACTCTCAGTTCTACTTCTCGCATTCTCTGCTTACAGTATGAGTGTTTATGGACTTAACTTCGGTATTGATTTCAAAGGCGGATCTATAGTGGAGGTAAATTATCCTGCAACACCTGTGGCGTCCGCGACAAGTACGGTCGGCGCAACTACAGTGCAGACTACAGATGGTATAAAAGGTAAGCTTGCAGAGCTAGGACTTGGTGAGTCTTCTGTTATAAAAGCGGGAGACACAGGTTTTATTATCCGAACAAAAGCTTTGACTGATGCAGAGAGAAAGACTGTGACAGAAAAGCTTACTACAGAGACTGTGGTTACTGGTGCTGGCTACAACACAGCTACAACCACTACAACTATTGGTGAGATAAAGAGATTTGACTCAGTGGGTCCAGTGCTCGGAAAAGAGCTTCAGGGCAAGGCTACATGGTCTATCATCCTAGTACTTCTAGCTATTGTACTTTTTATCACTTTTGTATTCCGAAAAGTATCACAGCCAGTATCTTCTTGGAAATACGGTATCGTCGCTATCATCGCACTTCTTCACGACGTGATTATTCCATCAGGTATCTTTGCGTATCTTGGAAGAAATGGGGGATATGAAATAGACGCACTTTTCATCACAGCTATACTCGTGATTCTTGGTTTCTCTATTCACGATACTATCGTGGTGTTTGACCGAACTCGTGAAAACTTGCGAACAGTAGGTGTAGGTAGCAACAGTGGTTCTGGCAAGAGAACATTTGAAGATATAGTAGGTATTAGTGTTAGTCAGACTATAGCTCGATCTATAAACACATCTTTGACTACAGTATTGGCACTCATCGTACTCTTTGTACTTGGTCCATCATCTACACACAACTTTGCGCTAGCACTTATCGTCGGTATCATCACAGGTACGTACTCTTCTATATTTATCGGTTCGCCATTGTTGGTGACTTGGCAGAAGTGGAGTGAGAAGAAGTAGACAATATAAAATAAATAGTCTCACTTTACAAAGAACGGACGAATTATCTACTTATATTTTAGCTAATTCGCCTCCTGCTCGGAGCTAAGCTCCTGCGCAGAGTCTTCGTAAAGTGAGACTATTTATTTTTGTTACTTATTTAGCTCTATCTTAAATTTATATGTAAATGGAAAACCGCTTCCTTGATTCAGGTAGAGCGGTTGTTGTGCTGGTTTTCCAAGCCAGTCGGATGAGTCTCCGATTATTTTTTGCCACATTTGCAGCCTACAGCGGGGATCTTCCCGGTGAGATTTGCAAACATAGCTGATTTCGCTCGAAGAGCCTGCAGGGTTTGGTCTTGATGGCATGGGACGATCGTTACGGACCTGACACAAATCACCATACCGATTACCACTGCAATCGGTAAACAGAGCGAAGCATTCTTGTTGTTACGAATCATGCGTACCAGTTTTGGAACCCAGAATGGACATGACAGTCCAATTGTTGGAATCCCAAAGATGGCAAGAACGAGCAGAAAACAAGGACTCAATTGCATTTTTTATCACCCCCTTTCTTGAACAAATGTTACTATAACTGATTAAAGCATGTAATTATGTAAGTGGCAAATATTTTCAAGTAGTTTACTTCTTCGCCATCACTACCGAGTAGGTTTTGTCACGTGATATTACCTCTGAATTTCCAAAAAGTGTATTGAAGTTTTTGCGCACCATTATTTCAAGTTGTTTGATCACTACTACCACTATGTACCCATCGTCTTCTAGATGGTCAAAAGCCTCGCCGAAAAGTATCCAGAAAAATTCTTTACTTACTTTAGCTGGTAGGTTTGAAACAATCAGGCTGTACTGCTTGTTTGCTGGAATATGAGAAAAGCCGTTTGATAAAAAAGCCTCAGCATTTAATGCGCCCGCTGATTTGCTGGTTAAATTTTCCTTTATATTCTTTTTTGAATAATCTATAGCTACAAAATCTTTATCGATCATATCTACCTGAGAAGTAGGGAAGGCTTTGGCTATTGCGATGCCTATAGGTCCGTAGCCACAGCCTATGTCCAAAATATTTATCTTGTTCGTCGGCACATTTGTTGTAGACGCACTTTCTGCCCCACTTATTTTTTCAGATATTACCTCACTGTCGCTGATAGCTTTCAGGAGTAGCTTTGTACCCACGTCTATTTCCTCAGGACAAAAGAGTCCCCACGTCGTGAAAAAGCGTAGATGTTGATCCATTAAAAATGCCTTTATTTCCTTATCTTTCTTGAGTTCTTCTAGGGGTATTTTTGGCATAATATTTTTATTTAATAATGATTTTTTCTGCGGTTTTTTCTCGGTTTTTTGGTGGCTTGTATGGAGGTGTATATGTAGATTTATGCTGTCCCATTTAAGCCTTATTTTAGGCCGTTTGACAGCATACCGTATTGCTTATATTACTGCCAAAGCGCCTATTTGACAATGTGTCGTGAGCGGGTATAATGCTCCTACGCCTTGAATAAAGGCGTTTTTAGATAAGTTTACTGAGTCGGATCGTTCGATCGATTGATTCAAAAAACCAATGTCAGTCCTTGACCTCGGGGTCAAGTAGATATTTGAAAACAGAAAAGTTACAGCATCATATCCTGAATATTTGTTTGAGTTTTTAGTTAGAGTTTGATCCTAGCTCAGGATGAACGCTGGCGACATGGATAAGGCATGCAAGTCGAACGGAAACTTATAAGATTATATCAAGTATGTTTTAGTGGCGAACGAGGTAGTAATACATAGATACGTACCCCAAAGTCGAGAATAACTCGTCGAAAGACGAGCTAATACTCGATAGTCTCTTCGGAGTAAAGTTTTAACGCTTTGGGAACGGTCTGTGCGATATCAGCTAGTTGGTAGGGTAATGGCCTACCAAGGCAATGACGTCTAGAGGAGCTGAGAGGCTGACCCTCACCGATGGAACTGAGACACGGTCCATACACCTACGGGTGGCTGCAGTCG
>CAYWQF010000029.1:0-8166 GCA_964460835.1 uncultured Candidatus Saccharibacteria bacterium
TTTCTACAAGTGGATGTGAGGTGCTTTCTGCTCGATGTACATCAAACTCTTTTTTAAGCAAATGATCCACCGCACTGTTTAGGGTGAATGATGGAATACTTGGACGCCCGACAGAGAGACGGCGATCGAGATAGAAGCATCGAGGGCACTCTATAAACGAGTCTATCTTTGAACGAGAAAGCTTAAAAGGCTCATCTTGCCCAGGTATATAGTATTTCTTTTTAAATGTTGGATTCCAAGCCATATTATTTTTTGTTAGTTTTTATGGTTTACGACGTTTTTACAAATCTGCGCCCCTTTTGTTGATAAATTTAATTTTTTGGCACAACCAAATTTATAATCTGACTTATTTCTTCCATTACTTTGAAAACTTTTTCATCAGAATATCCAAGCTCTTTTAAAACGTGACGGTTGTTGTAAATAGATTTGCACAAAACTATATCTCTATCTATGAGCTCTCTCTTATCGCTTGCTGTCAGTGAAGTGAGACATGTTACAGGATGAAGCTTTGTCTCTTCTATGAGATCAAGTAGATTGCCTTGTGCTGGATAGCTCCAACTCATTATGTTTAGGCCGACGCACTTAGCATACTTTTCTGCAATATCTGTAAACTTTGTGTTTGTAATAAGCCACCACTCGTCTATCTTCTTTGCAAGCTCTTTACCATACTGATATGTATTGTCTTTTATATCATCATATCGAGCCTTCACGTATAGCGCAGCTTTGAGATCTGTCTTGCCTGCTTGTTCATTGTGATATTTTATCTCAGCCATTATGAGCTTATGAGGATTCCACGCTATGAGATCCACCTCATGAGGAACACAAGTACCCAAAACCATCTGATCAGTCAAAGTCTCAAAGCCTTTTGCTTTGTATATCTCAGCGACATACTCTTCAAAAGGAAAACCAGTAGGGCCAAACTCCATGATAGAACGACGCAGAGAGTATCTAGCGGCGGCGGAGACTGACATTTCTTTTAGCATAGAAAATGCCTTATCGTATATTTGTCTCACACTACAAGTGCCTCCACCTGTTTCAGGGTCACATACACCTTTTTGTAAGTCCTCAACTATAGTACGAAGTATTTTGTCGGCCATAGTAGGCTCAGCACCAGACTTTAGTAGTGATTGTTGTAACTTTGCTGGTAAAAATTCTTCTGTATTGCCGTCCTCTTTGGTAATAATAAGTTTGATTGGCTGCATTACGAGATTATACCACCGCCCAAGCATTTTTTACCATCATAAAATACTACACTTTGACCCTTGGCCATACCTTTTTGTTCATTGTCAAATATTACTATCAGTTTATCCTCTACATCAGGCTTAGCCTTAGAATTGTTAGGCTTAAAATCTATACGGCAAGCTTGTTTTTCCTGTCTGTAGCGTATTCTAGCGCTTATAGGGTGACTTGAGGCACTTGAGGTGTCTGTAGCGACTAAGTTGGATATAGTTTTTAACGCCGATATATCTCCTTTATAATCCAACGATGAACTGACATCTTTCAGATTGACCTCTTTTGAGATTTCTCGTGCCACTACTTGCTCGTACTCACTTTCCTTGGCTACTGTTATGGTATTTTTCTCAATATCTTTTTTCACCACAAAATGCGACTCGGTGTTTACAGTGTTGTTGGCTAGAGTGAAGCCGTGACGCTCGCCTATTGTGTAAAGTATTGAACCTTCATGTTTACCTATCACATCACCTTCCATATCTAGCACGTCTCCAGCGTGGACTTTGTCGCCTATATTTTCCTTGAGAAAATCTTTCATATCTAGGTGACCTATAAAGCACACACCCTGACTATCTTTTTTATCAAATACTGGCAGTCCCGCTTTTTCTGCGAGCTTTCGTACTTCACTCTTTTGTAGGTGACCAATAGGAAAAAGTATAGAGCGTAGATCGTCCTGATTTAATGTCCACAGGAAATATGTCTGATCTTTAGCTTTATCTGCGCCCTCTATTAGTTCGTATTTTTTAGTTTCAGGGTTAAAAATATTTTGTGCATAGTGACCTGTAGCAACATAGTCCGCGCCAAGGCGACGAGCTTCATCCAAAAATGAGCCAAACTTCACATGGCGATTGCACATTATGTCTGGATTTGGAGTATTACCTAGACTGTACTCTCGCACCATATAGTCCACTACCTCTTTTTTATATTTTTCAGAAAAATCCATTGTGAGAAATGGTATATCGAGCATTGCGGCGACACGCATAGCATCACGACGCTCATCTTTCCAGCCACAGTCCGTACCCTCTGGTTGCCATACTTTTATAAACACACCAGTCACGTCAAAACCGGCCTCTTTTAGAAGTAAGGCCGCTACGGATGAATCCACCCCGCCAGACATGCCGACAAAGACTTTTTTAGGTGCTGACTTTGACGTGCGACTCGACTCGGCGTTCACCGCGCCATCGCCCTTACCTGAGATATTTGTTTTTGAGTCTATTGTGTTCATCGAGTGTTTTTGAGAAATGAGTTATACCATCTTTATCAGAAAGATAAAAGACATACTTGTTTGGCGTAGGGTTCATAGCTGCGAGTATAGAGTCTTTGCTAGGGTTTGATATTGGTCCTGGTGGTAAACCTTTGTTGGTATAAGTGTTGTAAGGATTGTCTTTCTTTAGATCCGCCAAAGTCATCTGTGCCGAGGTCTTGTGTATCACATAAGCCAAAGTAGCGTCTACCTGAAGTGGCATACCCTCTTTTATACGACGCCATAAAAGGTCCGCGACTATCTTCTTGTCTTCTGTTGTACGTACTTCTTCTTCAAGTATTGAAGCCATTGTCATGAGATCACTCAAGTCTCGTCCTGTGCGAGCACTCCAGTCTTTTATATCTGCATCCATAGGCTTGGCAATAGTTTGTTCGAAAGCAAGAGCAAGACGATCAACAATATCTTTTTCTGTAGTCACATTTGGCGGAAAGAAATATGTTTCTGGATACAAGTAACCCTCTTTTTCTTGAGCTAGCTTTGCAAGAGTTTCTTCATTTATATTTGGCATCTTTGATGCAAATATTTTTGCCAATAAATCAGAGTTGGCACCTTCTGGAATAGTAACTTTTACAGGAGCGTACCCAAAGTCAGCATTTGCAAGACGTTTAGCTACCGTAAAAACATTTTGTGGATATTCAAATACGTAGTATCCGATTTTTATAGACTCTCCATTTCTACGTAAATAATTTAAAATAAGTTTTTCAGCAAACCAATCTGATTTTACTATACCTAAAGCTCGAAGTTCACGGGCGACACTAGTAGGTCCTTGCCCTGAGTCAACCACTATGAATTTTTCTCTTGAGAAGGTGGCGTTACCGCTAGACGAATCTATTTCAAATATTGGCGGGGCTATAAAAATATAATAAAAGAAAAAAAGAACTATAGCCATGAGCCCTATCAGAACTCCGGCTATTTTTCCTGCTATTTTTACAATATCTTGATTTGTGATCATAATTTTTTGCGCTTTTTTGACGTAGTCTTTTGCACTTTATATAGGCAAATTCTGTGGTGGCTCTACCTTCTTGGCTGTAACACGAGATATAGATGGCGTACGAGCAGAGTCGCCTGGGAAGTGATACACAGTAGCAAGCTCCTCTGTAGTCATCACAAACGGGGTGTAATCATAATGTTCTGGAAAAAAAGATGGGTAAAAGAAATATCTATGCTGAAACAAATAAAGCATATTGAGTTTTTTCTTCTTTGTTTTTTTACCACTAAAATCTTGCCATGGGTAGTCAAAAGCTGTTGCATTTTGTGGCGAAAATCCATTAAGACCAGAAACATTGTACTGTTTAAACATACCTGTTATACCAGGAGCATTTGTGCCACGAAACTTATCTTTTTCTGCAATATAGATGGCGCGAATACCACAATCAAAAGCAATCTTTGATATATTGCGCTCTATTGCTTCAATCTTTTCTTTTTCACCTTTTGTCATAGAGAGCTCTGGTATCTTTAGCTCACCTTCTTTTGGCTTTACATCACGCTTCATAAGCTTCTTTATCTCTTCATTGGCGGCATGCTTCCAGTCTACTTTTTCACCCCATTTTCCTCCTGGTTTAGGCATCTCATCTTTATGCGCCCTTACTCCTATCTGCACCCAGAGCTGTTCACCTTTACCCATAGAGGCCATGAACTCGAGAGTAGATGTTATAGGGTCAATCTTTATCTCTTCATCAGGATCTTTGTCGAGACCATAGTTAATATATGTTTTTATAGGATAATGAGAATCTTTTGATTTTTTAAAATCACAAGCCCACATCTGATATTCATCAAAATTGAAAGGAATAGCATACGCATAGTCTGGTACTTCTTCTATTTCAATATCAGCAAACTGTGAATATAGCTGACTTTCAAGCAAGGCTTTCCAAGACTCACGAGTCCATATCAAAAAACGCACCTGGCCATCTATAGATATCATTTCGAGAGAAAACCAAGCACGAGTCTTTCCAAGCCAAAACTTGTCATAGTTGGTACCTTCACCTCCAGTCTGATTTAGTGTAGTCAAAAAAAGCTCCATAGAAAGTGGTGACTTTGCAATACCGCGAGGTATTCGGAGCTCGAGGAGAATCTTCTTTTGTTTAGCAAAGAAAGCCGCTCGTACATAAGTGACCCATTTTTTCCAAACTGACCTGACGAGATATAGAGGAATAAAAACTATAACAACAAGATATGCAAACTTGATGGCCAAAACTATGATACTAGCGTTTTCAACTGTAGTTGCCTGATCCATTTATATAACATTTTAGCATAGCGCCAAAATGTGTGCGAGCTACATAAACACAAAATCGCGCCTATTTATTTTATAAAGCGCGATTTTGTGTTTGAGTTTTGTAGATTCGCAGGATCCTAAGCTTTATTTAGCCTCAGATAGAACATACTTGCCTTCTTTATCTTTCTTGAAATGCTTTGAGTTCTGGAGATTTACCAAAATAGTGTTTTCCTTTACGTATCGCTCTTTCATAACTTTCTGAACGATTTCATCTTTTGTCATTGGACCGTGCTTGCTTAGCATTTTCTTTATTACATCTTTTACTACACCACTTACATAACCCCACTCTGCTAGAGCATATAGTCCCCGTCCTACAAGTACAAAACGCTTGTCTTTAATGAGCTCGTTGTGAGTAGTAGCCATGTGAGCCTTCTTGTGGAAAAGCTTTTCGATAAGCTTTGCGATATCTCGGAAGTGTATTGGCGAGCCATGCTTTCTCATAGCAAGAAAAGCGTAGTCTCTTATACCTTTTGTCTTTACATTTTGAGAGTTAGCTTTACCCCATTCTCCTAGTGGGTTTTTAGCAATGTGCTTAGAAATGTTTAACCATCGCTTTGCAACCTCTTCATTTCGATATTTTTCATTTACATCCTTGAGATGCTCTAGGAAAGTCTCTATCATCTCTGATTCAGGAATAAGATCGTCATTGTTTAGACCCTTATAAAGCTTTCGTAGCGCTTCGTGTATTTTTTTTGCGAGCTGAGCGTCTACATGCCATCGATGCTTAAACTCATTATCTTCTTTTTCTTTTTTAAATGGCTCGCCAACAACAAGCATAAAATGTAGATGGTTCTGATTTGATTCGTCTTTTGCAATGTGCTTCAAAAGCTCTTCTTCACCAACCATACCTCCTAGACTATGTATAAGGAGTGCAAGCTCTTCGAAGGCAGGCTTCTCTTGCTTGTAGTGAGCAGACTTTCGTATGTTTTGTAGGGCTGCATGCTCTATCTGTCGCACTCGCTCTCTTGTGATGCCATAAGTCTCACCTATAGCCTCTAGAGTCATACGCTGATTGTCCTTATCTAGACCATAACGCTTCATCACAACCAATCTTGCTCTATCTGGAATAGCAGATAAAAGCTTCTTTGTAGTGTTTTTTATTTTGAATGAAAGTTGTGCGTTTGAGGTCATTTTTTTATAGTTTTATATGTATTCTTTTTATCACATAGGGGCAAAAGAGTCAAGCTCATGTCAAGTTTTGGGGTTTTTAGGTGTGGTCTAATGTTTGGTGCGTTGCTATATATGCTCATTTTATGCAGGTCACAAATAAGTCACAAGCCAAGTCTACTCCTCCACCACAAGGTTTATAAGCTTACCCTTCACATAGAAGACTTTACTTGGCTTTTTGCCTACAAGCTTTGTACTTATCTCGGGTAGAGCTAGAGCTTTCTCTTTTACAATAGACTCCTCATCTGAAGATGATTCAAATGTCGCTCGGACCTTGCTGTTTATCTGCACCACGATCTTGAACGATCCAGACTGAAGTTTTGCAGGGTCGTACTTTGGCCATTCTGATAAATGAATACTTTTTGCTTTTTCTCCGCGCGCTTTATTGATTTTTGCAAAAATCTCAGTCCAAAGTTCATCGGCAATGTGTGGCGCAAACGGTGCAATAAGTTTTAATAGCACTTCATACACATCAGTGGGAATTTTTCCTTCACTTTGCTGTGCCTGCTGGGCAAATTTTTCCAAAGCATTTACAAATATCATCAAAGTTGAGATGGCTGTATTGAGTGAGAAAGACTCTATATCCTCACCTACTTTCTTTATAGTCTTATGCATTAGAGATTCTGTTTCTGCGTCGAGCTTTAGAGCATTTTTTGCGCTAGCATCAACCTTCTCAGCAAGTCGCCAAACCTTTTCTACAAAACGACGTGAGCCAATCATATTGTCTGTACTCCAAGCTATACCTTGATCGAATGGTCCCATAAACATTTCATAAACACGAAGAGTATCCGCACCATAAAGCTTCACTATGTCATCTGGGTTTACCACATTGCCGTATCGTTTACTCATTTTACGTCCGTCTGGTCCACCTATGAGGCCTTGATTTTTGAGTTCTATAAAAGGTTCTTTTGTAGACACTGCACCAATGTCATACAAAAACTTATGCCAAAAACGAGCGTATATGAGATGTCGAGTGGCATGCTCTGCTCCACCCACATACATTTCTACTGGCATCCAATATTTTTCCTTCACAGGATCAACCAACGCTTTTTTATTGTGTGGATCTATGAAGCGTAGATAGTACCAACAAGAACCAGCCCATTGAGGCATGGTGTTGGTCTCGCGCTTTGCAGGACCTTTGCAGGCAGGACATTTTGTATTTACCCACTTAGCGATACCAGCAAGTGGTGATTCACCTGTACCTGTAGGCTCATAAGACTTAACATTTGGAAGCTTGAGAGGGAGGTCTTTTTCGTCTAGGGGCACTACTCCACACTTGGCACAATGCACCAATGGAATAGGCTCACCCCAATATCGCTGTCGAGAAAATACCCAGTCTCGGAGCTTGTAACGAGTGACTATTTTGCCACCTACGGATTTTGTTATAGCCGCTCTTGCCTCTTCTGAATCCATATCTGTAAATTCTTGAGAATCATTTAATATTCCATCACCTGTAAAAATGTAATCTGAGTTCTTAATCAATTTAATAACATTTTGACCTTCAACTACTGTAAAAAAATCATTCATTTCATCGACAGATTTCCAAACTACATTATGTACTTTTAATTCTTCATTTGAGATCTCATCTTTTTCCTCATTTATAAGGTCAAAATATAAATAAGTAAATTTTGCCCATCTATTTACTTTCTTAACTCTATGATAGAAAAATGTTTGTATCCCAAAGTTAGGTTTTTTTACTAATTTTAAATTTTTATATCCAGTCTCTTCTTTTATTTCTCGTAATGCAGCCTCTACCGGATCTTCACCCTCATCTATACCACCAGTAACCAATCCATTCATCACAAAGTTTTTCCAACTTATCGCCAAATATTTATCATTTTTTGGATTTCGAATAACAGCACAGATTGCGTTTCTTTTTATAAACTCTTGTCCTTCCTTTACAGCAGCATCGCCTTCTTTGATAACAAACTTCTGATCAATGACCTTTCTTATCCTCAACCCATACTTCTTTGCAAAGGCGTAGTCACGCTCATCATGTGCCGGCACTGCCATCACTGCACCAGTACCATAGTCCGCAAGCACATAGTCAGCCACCCACACTTCTATAGGCTCATTATTGGCTGGGTTTATAGCGTGCACACCCTCTAGCTTCACACCAGTTTTTTCCTTTCCTTCGGCTGTTCGTTCTATGACAGTACGAGTTTTTGCAAGCTCTATATATTTAGCAACTTCTGAATAATTATTTATCTGCGATTTTAATTTTTCAATAAGA
>CAYWQF010000030.1:0-7430 GCA_964460835.1 uncultured Candidatus Saccharibacteria bacterium
TTTATAGCATGCACACCCTCAAGCTTCACACCGGTCTTTTCCTTTCCTTCCGCTGTTCGTTCTATGACTGTACGAGTTTTTGCAAGCTCTATGTATTTAGCAACTTCTGAATAATTATTTATCTGCGATTTTAATTTTTCAATAAGATGAGACTCTGGTGCCAACACTAAATATGTCACACCAAAAAGTGTGTCTGCACGAGTTGTAAATATTTTTATGTTTTCCGCGCCGTCTTTACTTTGTGCATTTTCTGCACCATTTACGCCATCAGACCCACCACCCATCACTTTAAAATCAATCTCTGCACCTTCACTTCTACCTATCCAGTTTCGCTGAGACTCTTTTACAGACTCAGGCCATTTGAGGCCATCCAAGTCAGCAAGTAGACGATCTGCGTATTTTGTAATCTGTATAACCCACTGACGAATAGGCTTCTTTTCCACCACAGAGCCACAGCGCTCACATTTACCATCATCCAAATCTTCGTTCGCTAGACCTGTCTTACAAGATGGACACCAGTTTATAGGCTCATGAGATTCGTGAGTGAGACCTTTTTTGTGCATTTGCAAAAATGCCCATTGAGTCCACTTGTAGTACTCAGGATCTGTAGTGTTTATTTCACGAGACCAATCATAGTTGAGACCCAAAATAGAAAGTTGGCTTTTGAATGTTTTTATATTTTCCTTTACAGCAACAGATGGATGAATTTTATTTTTAATAGCAAACTCTTCCGCTGGCAAACCAAAAGCATCCCAACCCATAGGGTGAAGGATGTTGTAACCATTCATAGTCTTGAAACGGGAAAATACATCTGTGGCAATATAGCCTCGAGGGTGACCAACGTGTAGACCAGTGCCTGATGGGTATGGAAACATATCGAGCACATAAGCTTTTGGCTTTGTGGCGCCTGTTTTTTCGCCGGCTTTATTGTCGATGCCATCCTCGCGAGTTTTATTTACACCTTTTTTAATCCACTCCGCCTTCCATTTTTTTTCTATTTTTTTATGATCGTAAGATTTCATTTTTATGATTTGATTTTTATATCTGCGGCGTATTCACAAACCTAATACGCGACGAGTTCTGCGATTTTATATCTGACTTTTTATTCTTGGATATCTTTCAGGATCTATTGTTCTAGCAAAACATTTTTCACCTGTACTGTGCTGCCAATTTTCATCTATACCATTTACAGGCACAGTCTTTATATCTACTACGCCATTTGTAGTGCCAATACTTTCTGTAACAAAAGTAGCACAAAGCTCAAAAGATATAGCTGAGGTACTAGATGCTTTGTATGTATAAGGAGCTTTTGTATCCGGATCTGTTGGAATAATATTGCCAGACAGAGGATCTTTCACTTGATCGAGACTTGCAGGCACTACACCTTTTTTCTGGTAAAAATCCACCACCTGCCACTGTATACTTTGTAGATCGCTCACTCGCTGAATATCTTTGGTGATATTTCTCTGATTTGTAGGAGAGCCTACTAGCACGAAACCAGCCACTACACATATTAGGACCGCTACAGACACTATAGTAGACCACATCTTTGACTGCTTAGGATTTTCATCAAAATATCCCTTTAGGTCTTTTAGACAAAACATAAATATTGCAAAGGCAACACCAAAAACTGACAAAACTTTCAAGAAAAAGCTAAGTGCAAAATCTTCACCTCCAAGAAATGTATTTATGAGCACTATTGCATCTATGGCCATAGTGAGGCCTGTCACAAAAAGTGAGAAGTAAATCATCCAGCGTCGAAGCTTACCTTCTTTCATCTCTGGATTTTCCTGTACAAATTTTCTATACACTCGTCCAAGCCATATAAAAAGAGGAAATGTGATGATGAGTACAGATATAGAAAAACGAATAGAGTCGTTGTAGCTCGCGTCATAATTGTAATAATAACCATCGAGCGCTTTTGGTAACACTTTGTCTATAACCGCAAAGATAAACACCAAAAAACTAACCGCTGAAGCGTAGAGACTGGCTATGATACCTATTTGGAGAAAAAAGTTCTTTGGAGTCTGTGGTCCACCTAATGAGTTTTGCATGGTTTTGTATAGTCTTTTATTAAATAATAATCATTAAATAATACAACATATCGTGGAAAGTTGATATTTGACATAAAGAGCAATGTGTAGTATTGTTACTACACGGTCTGGAGAATAAGTTATTTATAATTTAATTCTTCCATAAAACAGCCACAACAAACATGAACCGATAAATCGTAAGTAATGTCCCTTTATGGCTTTAGTCGTAACAAACATGAACTCCTACTTAGGACAAGTAATGTCAATTTTCGATTGAAACATTTTATGCATAACCCAAAGAGTCCCATAACATGTGGGCTCTTTTTTCTTTGCAAAAAATTGGATTGAGAGTTAATCTACTACCGAATCTACTGTATGTCGTGCAACAGCTATGCAGGAGACTGTGACGGGTGCCTCGCTAGCACTTATGAGTCGGGTGGATAAAACCACTCAGTGGCCCTTACAAAGCCCCGAACGCCCATTGATCTGACGCGATTTCAGACTACTGGTCAAGTTGGATCGGGTTAACTGCGGTACAGTAGATTCATCAACGCACGACCTTTCGAGGTACGGCGTTTTTTTATTTATAAAAAATTAAAAGAGCCTGCCTCACACTAGGTGGTACAGGACTCTTTAGGGTTTTGAGTTGAGTCGAATTTTGGTGCTTTGAAACTGATCAGTCCATTACACGGTCCCATTGCCAACGTCCCCATTCAAGCCAAGCGAGGTAATCTTGATCGCCGCGATGAGTTTGAAAAAACTCATAGAACCAAATCAAATCTTTGTCTGTGATAAATAGACTGAGTCGTTCTGGGACACCTACACCAACCCCTTTAGATTGGTAAAATGCTTCGGCTATTACCCTGTTTTCAGGCCTCAAAGATTCACGCATCCCATTTGGTTGCATAATCATTTCTTCCGTGTTCTTGGCGGCATTTTTAGCGAAATGGTCCGCGAGGATTTTGTTGATTGGCCGCAGAACACCTATTGGTCGCTTATGATCGTTGCCCATATTAGATAAACTCCTTGTTTGTTGATTGTTGAACTTTAATTGAATCTAATTACATATAAACACAAATATCGTCTAATAGTCAAGCTTTTTGACGATTGAAAAACTATATTTTAAACTCCATAACATCCACATCTTATTTACCCTTAAATCTAACAATAAAACTTTGAGAATCGTCTGGTTTTTATTTCTTTTTCAAACCCGTCTTATTTACAAGTTTATCAACACCATTTTTAGATAGCAAGTTTTAAAATAGAAAACCCACCATCTCGCGACGGGGGTTTCCCGTGTTGAGATGATGAGTTAATTTTCCTGAAGATAGCGAAGTGCGACGCTGTAGAACTCGATTTCATTTTTGAATTCGCACAGCACCCAGCCATTTTCGGGAGTGAGGTATCGAAGAGCATGATCAAGTGTCGTCGGCGCCGGTGTGACGTCGAGATCCTGACCTTGCTCATCATCACGACCTTGAACCATCCACTCATCGTTGCCGCATCTGCCCGAGAGCTTGATGAGGCGACGAACGGCTTTCTTCTTTTCCGAGAACCAAGCAATGATCGGTCGTTTCCAGACGAGATCATGCCGGTCTGCGATCGGGGTTAAGCGAATCGCTTCAGCCCATTTGGATCCAGCTTGAAGAGTCATGTTTAGATACTTCGGTGTATTGTTGAGGACACCAGGGCTTCCTTTCAAAAGCCACTACCTTTAATTCAAAATACTACTGATTAGTACAGTAGCATGAATAATCCTATATGTCAATATAACCTAGATTTTAAACTCCATCACATCTCCATCCTTCACCACATACTCCTTGCCTTCTGTTCGTACTAGTCCTTTTTCACGAGCTGCAGCGTATGAGCCGGCGTCGAGCAAATCTTTCCAAAGTATCACTTCTGCGCGGATAAATTTATCCTTAAAATCTGTGTGGATAGCAGTACCTGCAAGTGGTGCTGTCCAGCCTTTCTCTATAGTCCAAGCACGAGTCTCCTCTACCCCTGTAGTAAAATACGTCTGCAGGTTTAGCAAGTCATAGCCACCTTTTATGAGATTGTTGATACCGTCATCTTTTGCACCAAGCTCTGCACGAAACATTTCCTTTTCTTCACCTTCGAGCTCCATTATTTCATGCTCTACTTTTGCATCTACTATGACATACGGAGCGCCCTGAGCCTTTAGATATGCTAGAAGCTCTATATATCGAGCGTCTCCTGTAGGTTTACCATCAGCGCCAACGGGGCCCATTTCATCTAGATTGTGTCCTCCTGCTTTTTTATTGAGTACATACATTATTGGCTTCATTGTGAGAAGCTGTAAACTCTGCGCCAAAAGTTTTTCTTCATCTGTCAGTGTCGCTTTTTGTGCGAGCTCGCCTGCCATTAGCACCTCGAGTATTTTGTCTAGTACAGCTTTTTCTGCCACGGCAGTCTTGTCGCCACGCTTTGCATCACGCTCTACATTTGAGAGTCGTTTCTTTACAGTTTCAGTATCAGCAAGTATTAGCTCTAGATTTATCACCTGTATATCGCTCACAGGATTTATTTTTCCATCCACATGTATTATATTTTGATCTTCAAATATTCGTACCACCTCAGCGATAGCATTTACTTCACGAATATGTGCCAAGAATTTGTTGCCGAGCCCTTCGCCATCAGCTGCACCCTTTACTAGCCCAGCAATATCCACAAACTCCACCACGGCCGGCACAGTCTTGTTTGTCTTTGAAAAGTCAGCGAGCTTGTATAGACGCTCATCTGGCACAGGTACCACACCCACAGATGGATCTATAGTACAAAATGGGTAGTTTTCTGCCGGTACAGACTTTTTGGTCAATGCATTAAAAAGCGTAGATTTACCTACGTTTGGAAGTCCGACGATACCGATTGATAGTTTTGCCATAGGTTTTGTGTTTTTTAATGCTTTAGATTTATGATATTAGCATACTATCACTACTTCCAAAACTTCTTCTGTAACGCCTTTGAACTCTTAAATATTAATTTAAAAACGCCTTGAATAAGAGCATTATCCAAACCCAGTTCATCGGCTAATTGTTTCCTTGCATCTAAGATCTCTTTCTCTCGCTTTAGTTGAGTCAAGGGTAGATTATTTTCTTTTTTATATTTAGCAACAGCTGGCATATACGACTGTCTCTCTGCCAAAAGCTTCATCAATTTATTATCAATTTTATCCAACTTTTTTCTTATTTCACTTAAACTTAGATTTTTAGTCATATATTTTATTATGTTAATAAAGTCACAGCACCGAACTTTTTTAAAGAATTTACCAAAGTAATTACCTTCTTGTCTTTTCTAGGTATTTCAGCCTTTAGATAAAATATGTAAGAACCCAGTTTTTCACGAGATGGACGAGATTCTATTTTCAATAAGTTGATATTCTCGCTTTTAAACAATGATAGTATTTCATACAAAAGGCCTGTTTTATCCGCCCTTGGATCTATAACCAAAAAAGTGAAAGCTAAAACATTTTCATCACCTTTTTTAGAGACATTAAAAAACAATGTTTGATTATTTTTTACATCTTGAATATTTTCATCTATACAACTAAGGCCATATACATCTGATGCAAACCTTGACCCTATAGCAAGCGAGTCAGTCAAACCTTCATCACGGATTTTTCTAAAAGCAAAAGAAGTACTAGGAGTAATCACTAGTTTAGCTTTTGGATATTTTTCTTCTACATAAGTACGACATTGCCCCAAAGCTTGAGGATGAGAGTAAATATACTTTATCTGATTGGCTGGAATCTTTTTATCTAAGCCTGATATAACATGATTTATTTTCACTATCACCTCCTCATTTATCTTTAGTTTATGTCTATAAAGTCCATCGAGAGTCTCTAGCACGGTACCTTGTATCGAATTTTCGAATGGTAGAATAGCTTTTGATATTTTTCCAGAAGATAAAGCTAATATAACTTCATCAATACTATCAAAAAACATCACCTGACTTTCGCTACCCTTATCTGTGTTTTTATATTTTTCCTGAATCTGCATCAAGGCCTGTTCAGAATATGAACCTTTTGGACCAAGCAGCCCCACTATATTTTCTTTATTATTCTTTAAAAACTTTATATTTGCACTATTTTCTTTAACATTTTTTAAATCCTCTACTGCAGATATTTCATTTTTTTCGCTATTCCAAAAACCTGCCATTTTGACAAACATTTCACGAAAACCTTCATAATCTTTATTCTCCACAAATTGTGCTAGTTTTTCTATATTTTTTAAATGAGAATCAACTATTTTTTTAAAAAATGGATTATTAAACTGTATTGCTGACCAAAGTTCTGGTTTTTGCATTACAATTCTTGAAATAACTTCTCTGTTTAGAGAAAAAGTAACCGATGAAAATTTGTTTAAATCTTTTAAACTGACTTGCTCTTCAGATATCGTTTTTGCAAGTGAAATAGAGCTAAATTGAGAAAGAGCTTGCACAATTGCCATCATGTAGTCGTGGTGTTCGGGCGTAGAAAAACTTATTTGCGCCCCCTCTTTTTCCAACACATCGACAAACTTCAAAAAGGATTTATTTTTTATACCCTTAGATACTATGATGTTTTGATTTTTAATGTCACGAATATCAGGTCCAAACATTAAATGTATAAAAGCGACATTCTTAGAGTATTTTTCCAACTTCTTCATATTTTCAAATACCCCTGAAGATAAATCTACAAGCAACTTATTTTTCAGATCTAATTTTTCCAGATTTTTAAGCGTTTCATCTAAGGCAAATATCGGCACAGAAAAAATCACCACGTCAGACTCCTTTATCCTTTTATTAAAATCTGTAGATTTTCTACCAAGTAAATACACTTTAAAACCATGCTTTCCTAGCAAATATTCTATAAGTTTACCCATATTTCCGTTACCACCAATAATGGAGACTTTCATGTTTTTATTTAAAAACTACCCCCTACCCTGCATAATCTTCTGAAGCTCGCCTTGATGTTTTCGCATCACTTCCATAGTCGCAGACATTTGGTCTCGCCCTTGCTTTGTGAGAGCGTCCACTTCCTTTGCAATATTCTCAAAAAACTCTGGGTTTTTCTCTACGGCCGAAAGCACTAGCTCTTGTTGCGCCTCAGGTACGCCCTTCATTTGCTTCTTTATCATCTGTTTCATTAAAAAGTTTTTGAAAAATGCCATGTTTTTTGTGTTATTTTTGTGTTTTATTTTATTAAATTTTCTTAATCTGCGTAGTCGGTATACTTATAGACTTCATACTTTATCAGAACCCTAGACCTTAGTAAATGAAAGGCTTTTTATGTAGCTTTTTTACATCCTCCACTAGTCGCCAGCCTATGAGTACCTGCTCTATGTCTACAAATCTAGCCTTGTCACCGGTGAGCGCCGAGCGAAATACTTCGTCATA
>CAYWQF010000031.1:0-7422 GCA_964460835.1 uncultured Candidatus Saccharibacteria bacterium
GACTTTACATCAGAATCGATCTTATCTAGGTCATTTTCACTGTCTCCAT
The DNA here is from genome assembly GCA_964460835.1 of uncultured Candidatus Saccharibacteria bacterium. Lineage (GTDB taxonomy): Bacteria > Patescibacteriota > Minisyncoccia > Phycocordibacterales > CAIZLB01 > VEQN01. The sequence continues at coordinate 50 of CAYWQF010000031.1, forward strand.
ATATAGATATGTATAGTCCTACATCAAATATTTTATCATGCGCATGCTGTAGATTGTATCGAAGTGACTCTAGGTCTTGGTACGCAGTATCTAGCATAGGGTCTCGTACAAGCCCCTTCTCTTCTCGAAGATGTATCTGACTTTGTACCTCCGCTACTTTCTTTTGAAATGTTCGAAGTACTGATGCTGTGTCGATAGGATGTATGAAGATAGAAATATCAAAAATCTTGTCGAGGTTGATGATAGGTGCAAACCAACTTTCTGATAGGTATCTAGGGTATGAGATTACAAAAAAAGTTCGTACGAGTTTGTCACCAAGGTTGAGAGCTCTAGGACTTATCTTGAGCGCGGATGGTGCAATGATGTCTTGTAGCTCAAGTATTCCAGACTGATATATTTCCTGTGGCAACACAGAAGCTATAGGATCTTGTCTTTTTTCTTTTGGTTTTAGAAAATCTAGTATTCCCATTTGTGTTATTGTAGCACAACTATTTTACATGTATTGGTTTTTCTACATCTCCAGGGTTGAAGTTTTTGTAGAAAAGTTCAATAAGCTCTTCTGTGCCAAGCTCGGCAATACGAATACCGCATCGTACAAGCCCTTGCTCCACTACTTCTATACGTTGTTGTAGCTGACTTCTACTTTCTTCAAAGCTTAGTATTTCATCCGCTATCGCGTTTTTATTTTTACCAAAAAAGCCTCCTTTGAAAGCATTTTTACCAGGGAGAGATGATGTGCTGTAAGGTACTACTACAAAGAAGCTTTTTGTCATGATGTTTGTAGACTCAGTGAAGCTCTTGATGAACTCTATATATTCTCTAGTCTGCATTCTCATGAGGTCTCCCTGCTGATCCTTGAGTCGCTCCTCTAGTAGGGCTATATATGGCCGTGTATCTAGTCGTCGAGACTGTGTGTATATTTGTATAGAAAAGTTGAGTGAGTTTAAGAAATTTTGAAATTGAAAAATAATAGACTGTTGCTCATCTGCTGACTTTAGTGCGAAGTTTAAGGAAGACGCTAGTAGAATAGACCGTAATCCCCCATCTTTGAGTACAAGAATACCATCGCGTATTTCTTTTATTGGTACAAATCCTTGTGTTGCTTTTGCGTCTATTGCCATGATTTTATTTTTTATGCGCCATGTCTTTGCTAGTTTAGCGAACAGAGCGCAACTTCTTATCTAGTATATCAAAATACTATATTAAAAAGATAGCTTTGTGGGTGCATTTTTTCTACCCTCAAGCTGACCTTTGTCGCTAGAGTATATTGTTTCATTGATATCAAGACTCCACGCCAGGTCTTTTAGTTTACTGTTTGATATTTTTGGTACTAGTATAGATGATTTTGAAGTTCTGAGTGATGCTAATGGGTCCATGGCTTCTGGTTTTTTGTCTTCTTTTCTCCATATATATAGTTTGCTAGTCATAGCAAAGTTGAAAGCTGCTTCTATGGTGTCTATGAAAGGTCTGTTGTTTGGTCTATAGAAAGCGAGCGCTATAGATAGACCTCCGGCAGGTATCATAAGCAGTACCGCCCAGAAAAAAGGAATCATTCTATATGCAATAAAACATATACCTGCCCCACCGACTAAGAATATGAATTGTTTAAAAGTTAGTGGTCCGAATATTTTGTCTTCTACTTCAATGAATTGTGGAACTTGGTATTTCATTTTTATATGCCGATTATGTTATTGCTCGCGTTATAAGTCGAGGTGCACTGTGTACACCAAGATTTTCAGTGCACATATTATATCACCCATTCAGATTTTTTTGATAGTTTTTTGATTGATTGTTAATGTTCGTCTGATACAATGCGGATATAAGCAAATGGATAATATCGAAAATAAAACCAATAAAATAGCATTGTTTGAGGGTAAAAAAGTTCGTCGCACTATGCACCAAGGTAGATGGTGGTTTGTTATTGTAGATATAATTGCTATTTTAACTGATTCTGTACAACCTGAGGGTTATCTAAAAGATTTAAGACGCAGGGATTTGGAGCTATCAAAAGGGTGGGGGCAAATTGCCACCCCCCTTTCGGTAGAGACTAATGGTGGTTTACAGAAATTAAATTGCGCCGACACAGAGGGTATATTTCGCATCATACAATCCATACCCTCACCCAAAGCAGAGCCTTTCAAGAGATGGCTTGCTCGAGTCGGCTATGAGAGGGTGCAAGAGATAGAAAATCCCGAGCTTGCCCAAGAAAGAATGAAACTTTTGTATGAGAAAAAAGGTTACTCCAAAGGATGGATAGATAAACGCATACGTGGCATAGCTGTGCGACAAGGTCTTACGGACGAGTGGAAAGAAAGGGGTATTTTTTTAGAGAAAGATTATGCTATTTTGACCGCGGAAATATCCAAAGCAACATTTGGTATGACTCCAGATGAATACAAAAAACTCAAGAGTTTACGTAGAGAAAACCTTCGAGACCACATGACGGATTTAGAGCTTATATTTACTATGCTCGGTGAGCGGGTCACTACAGAAATATCTGAAAAAGAAAAACCAGACACTTTTGATGGCAACAAAAAAGTAGCTCGTAGAGGTGGTGGTGTGGCTGGTAACGCGAGAAAACAGACAGAAAAAGAGCTCGGTAAAAGTGTTATATCAAAAGAGAATTATCTAGATAGTCCCGAAAACAAAAGGCGAAATAAATTGAAGTAAATAAAGTAGGTGCGATTTTAAATAGATAAAGCTGTCGACAATTTGTCGGTAAATTTCTACACCTGCTCAGCCTGCACTTTTTTCATGAGCTCCTGTATCTCGCGAAGTATATTTGTGTTTATATCAAAAGCTATTTCTTGAGCTTTTTCTGGATCTATACGTAGGTCATCACCTATTCTCTTTATGAGGTCATAAGGTTTTGTAGCGCCAAATATAACGTCCGCTACAGCCTGCTCGAGTGCGCCCGCCTGGTCTATATGGAGATTGTATTTTGTGTGTATATCTCGCAGAGCTTTATCATAGTCAAAAGACCGTATGGCTTTCTGTGTATCTTCTGGCAACATGTCAAAACGTTCTTTTTTATCTGTCAGTGAGTTATTCATAGGTACATTATAGCTGGGGTGTGTTTTTGACGCTAGTTTTGCGCAAGCACGCCAGCTGTGTGTGAATCCTCGAGGTTTCCCATACCCCCTTTTTTTACGTACTTTTTTACTTACCTCCCTACTCTATAGGCTCGTGATATGGATCGTGACCTTTTGACTGATACACTTCCCTTACAGGAGTCTGTGTTTTTGAGTCCAGTACGGAGTTGAGTTTATTGGCAGTGTTTTGTGCTGGGTGGGTGTCATTTGATATAGGTTTGAAACCAGAAAGTACCGGTACAGATGCGTTTACAGGTGTAGGAGCTTTATTTGTGGTGTTTATTGGTGTAGCTACTGTATCTGTTGTAGTCTGCGCAGATTCTGAGCTACCAGAAGGGCTATTTTTTCCAATACTTTTACCTATTATCTCTAGAGTATCTATGTCTAAGTCGAGTGTGTTGCTAGTAGAGCTTGTTTGCGAGCTAGCGCCACCTGTAGATGTTGTGGGCGCCATGGGTGCAACTTGTATAGATGGTGTAGGATTTTCTATTTCATTCAAGATGTCTTGGTGGTTTATAGGTTCTTGTGTGCGTCCTTGTCCATACAACCCTTGGTTTACTGAATCTATATCAGAAGGAGTCTCTACTAAAAACTTTTTAATAGGTAAAAATACGCTTCCGTACACCTCACTACTGATAGATAAAGCTGTTTTTTCATCTATAGCTAGTGTGTTTTTTATTTCACTTTTAAATTCACTTATAGGCGTGACTCCAAAAAATACATAAGCTATTTCATCAAAGAGTGAGAGTTCTTGTTCCTCTGTTAGTCCATTTTCTTGAGCAATAGTACTTATGGTGTCCGCATTTTCTTCAGAGTTAAATAGAACAGACACTTCCTTTGGAAGTTTATCGAACTTAGTGTCTATTAGTTTTTGAAGTGTTGGTTTTTGCATCGTTAGATTTTTTAGTATCTTCTTGGTAGGTTTATTCCAGAAGATTTTGTTTGATTTTTATATTGTTTTTTTGTCCCTTCAACATTCTTTTTCTCATTTGTAAGTTCTGTTCTGACATCTTTTAATCTATCTGTAATATCCATTACACTTGCAGACTGGTCAGCACCAGAAGCATCTTTATAAGATATGTTTCTTGAAAGTGCAGGGTTTGCTCTGGCTGTATTTAACTGAGTCACCAATCTTGCTAGGTTTGCTTGTTCTGTTGGAAGCTTAGGATCTGTGGCAGCCATACCGTCAACTTTATCTCGTTGTTTTTCAACTTTTTCTACAAGTTTACTGTAGTTTTTATAAGCAGGTGTATTTTCGTAAGTAGTAATAAGTGATCCTATCTCACTAATTCTTTCAGTGTAATCATCTTTAATTCTATCATCAATAGCACTAACTTTTAATTCAGCGCCAGCAAGTCTGTTTCCTCTTTGTATAAGACCGAACATAGTTTTCTTTCCGAATTGCTTTTCGGCAAATGCATTTTTAGCGTCGTAGTCAGTGATTTTGTTCTTTGTAAGAGTTTTACCATATTCGACAAGACTTTTTTGCTTAGCCTCTCTGGCTTCTTTGTGTCCACCGGAAGCTCCGCTACCTATACCTAATGTTTTGCCAACTCCTGCAATATTTCTTGCATCAAAACTACTACTGGCAACACCACGTAGTGCACCCATGGTTTTTCTTCCTAATAATGTAGTAGCAAAACGACTATCTCTAAGTCTTTCCTGCATAACATCAGCTGTACCACCTATTGCCATACGGCCAAGACGCGCACCTGCTCCAAAAGTCATACCACCCAAAGCGGCACCTCCATAACCAAGTAGGCTTTTACTCATTTTATTTGCGACACCAGCACCCCCTGCTCCTATTGAAGCAGCCACTACTATACAACCGACCATCATAGCGTTGAGTATTATATAAGTCGTAAGCACTGTAACCCAACCATCACCTGTGCCTAGAAGTAGGTCTGTAAATGTTGCAGGAGTTCCATCAGCGCTTGAACCAGTGGATGTGAGTACCATACTTGCTACCAGATACAATAGGGCCATATAGGCTGGTGCAAACAGGGCGTTTTCAATGAGTTTACTACGCCACTTTTTTGCATAACCTTGTGTTGATGGAAGTATTTCACCCATAAAAGCCAACGGAGAAAGTACCATGAGGAATATAAGAGTAATAGTTCTGATGAGTAGCATAAAACCACCAGCTAAAAATACAAACGCTGTTATAAGTATAAAGAATGTACCACCTATTCCTACAGTAATAATATTATACCAAGTGTTTCCGTTGGTGGTTGAAAAATTTGAAGTACCAGCAGCAGTATCCGCGTTTGTTACAGCTGAGGCAGAACTTCCGTTTGATGTATATATTTTTTCTAGTCCAATAGCTTTTACAAAAGCAGCACTTATGCCACCATCATATGTTTTTGTTAGGTTTGTATTTGCTGAGCCTGAAGTTGTGCTACTTATTGCTCCTGTGCTTTCTTGTATCTTATTGTAAAACTGTAAAGCAAATATGTTTGAGGTATCTATTACGACTTGTGTAAAAAACAAACTAAAGTTTATGAGTATTGCGGTCATAATAGTTTTACCCAAGAGCTTTTTGATACCAAAACTCTCATTTCCAAGTATTGTGTTTATAGCTATATATAGAATTATAAATATAAAGAATACATTTGTGAGATCTCGAAATGTAGTCCAACCAAGATTAACTATAGGTACCTTTGTGACAAAGTCTTTCATGTTCAATGTCATGTCTATGAGCGCATTGAAAAGCATCGCCGACAACATCAGTACCCAAGCTGCTAGCTCAAGTACAGTTTGGGATACAATAGCTAGTGCACAATTTAACCAAGCCATAGGGCTTAAACTAAAATCGCAGTTCGGGTTGTGGCCGCTGTTAGGGGTGGGTGTTGATGCTTGTGTAGCTGGGTTTGTTGTTCCAGAAATAGGAGCACCAACTTGATGATTGTCTCCTGTGTAAAGACCTTCCGCGTGAACTGTATTTGGTATTAAGGTAACAAAAGTTGATATAAAAAGTATTATAAAAAATAACCTTTTGATATCTAGGTACTTTTTGTTGGTTTTATTTAACCCAAAAACCCTGCGACTATTAATTTTAAAAATATTCCCAGTCATTCGCTTACAATTATATAACAAGAATAGAAAAAAATCCCTTAAACAATACACAGATTTGCTTTTACGGCACCCCTCCTACACACCACACACTACTTTGGCGCCACTTTACGTATCACACCCAACTCTACTTACTACTCGAGCTAGTCAAAACCTCATTTAGGGCTACCTTTATGAGATTGTTTACCACCGCTGTTATCACCTGATCAAACTTCTGCACACTTACTAGACGGTCCTTTGATGCACCAAGGGTTTTTTCAAGGTTGCTTTGGATTAGACTACCAGGGGTGTATGTTTTACAGCTATTTGGATCACTTTCGTCCTCGCATTTTTTAAAGTTCATCCAGCCTTTATTGAGCCCGAGCTCAAATGTGGCAGTGTTGTTTTGTGTACTTATTCGGCTATATAGATGGTCATTTGCTAGCAGATATGCCCCCCATTGATTGTTTTGAGGCTGACTTACTTGGTTCCAAGTAGACCAATAGGTACTTACATTGAAGTTGTTGCCGTCAGTAAAGTCTGTGAAGTTTTTAGCTACAGTATCTATACTACAACTACCCTTAAAGCGGTTATTGGAATACACCTGCGATAGTCCAAGGGCTATATTGACTCTGAAAGGCTGACAGACATTGAGTCCTGTGGTGTTGTAGGCTAGCTCCTGTACAAACTTCCCTGCTTCTAGGTCAGCTAGGTCTGTAAAAAACTGTCCAGGGTTCTCGAGGAATGCTGGACTACCATTGAAGCCAGTGTTGGCCCAAGCTATGGTTGCATCGGCTATATAGGTAATAATACTGTTTACAACACACCAACCCATTGCATCGAGACTTGATCCAAAAGGTACACCAGCTGCTTGCTGTACTGTGTGGGCAGATGTTTGCGTCTCACTATTTTGACGGACCGCGGTATTGTTGTAGTCGTAGTTTGTATTTACAGGTACTGAAGGTATTGCACTGTATACCACTTTTCCAGCTGTACCTCCTACAAGTGATGTAATACCTGTAGATATAGTCTCAGCGAGTAGTGAACCAGCAGAGCATCCAAGTAGATTTGTAGATACTGTAGACACACCATCTTTTGTGCTCACTGTAGCTGATTTTGTGGTACCTAGATATGTAGAAGCTTGAGATGCATTGCTCACTGTCGATGTATATGTGCTCGCTGATGAGCCAGTGGTCTGTGCATTTGTATATGCAGGAAATGCGCTGATAG
>CAYWQF010000032.1:0-7411 GCA_964460835.1 uncultured Candidatus Saccharibacteria bacterium
GTATCATCCTTCTTTTTCTTTTCATGTACGAACACAAAAGAGTTAGTAAAATGCTTCGTGGAAAAAACACAATGACCATTGAAGACTCAATAATCGAGCTCGCAAAAGAAATTGACGCACTTTCAGACTATCGAGAAGAATCAAAAAAATATCTCAAACTTGTAGAAGAGCGTTTGAGAAAATCTGTGCAAGCTATAGAGACAAAACGTTTCAATCCATTCAAAGGTAGTGGCACTGGTGGCAATCAAAGCTTCGCTTCCGCTTTTATAAATGAAAATGGTGATGGTCTAATACTCTCAAGTCTTTACTCGAGTGACCGTATGAGTGTATTTGCAAAGCCTGTAGCTGATTTCAAACCTTCTTATGAACTCACAGAGGAGGAGGCTGAAGCGCTAGATAAGGCGAAGGATAAGCTAATGTAGCAAAAATACTATCTCAAATTGAGGCGCCAAAACGACTACTTGCTTTTATTTAAATAATGTGATATAAATTTATGCATGATACGAGCAGGATATTCTGCTGTATTTTGAATCTTGGAAGAACAAAACAACAAACAAGGAGGAAACATGACCAGAAATGACGCAGTGGCTCTCATCTGCGATGAGGGAGAAAATGGAGCGACAGCTCTCATGAAAAGAAAAATCAAAGATGAGTATCACAACAAGATGGCAATTGTCCTCGGTCGCTTCGAGAGAATGGGTGGCGAGGAAAAGGATGATGATGGGTGGATTCCCTTGATCATTTCCTTGGCTGAGGGAGACCTCCAGCCCACAGGTATCATGGGCCGTATGCGGACCGCAACACGCATTGTCGATAAGCTCGGTGTCGGAGATGTGGGTTGCGCCCATCAATGCACCCTCACAGGTATGTGGGTCTGGGATACAGACTAACCCATTACCTCCTGATATCAAAAACCTTGGAACTACCAAGTAGCGTCAGACAACACGGTCTGACGCTTTTTTTTATTAAGTTATATTTATATGCACACCTAAATCAAACGCCAATATGATTAATTGCCCTTACAGCAAAAATATTGTATAGTGAAAAGCATAAGCGCTTAGACGCTTGTTTTTAATCTCTTTTTGAAAAAAACGCAAATTCGCGAGAGAGCCCTACAAAAAATCATGCCTACTACCTCAACAAAACATAATACTGCGCACAAAACTCCTCGCCCACCCGTTGTTGTAGTGATGGGTCATATTGACCACGGCAAGTCTACTCTCTTGGACTACATCAGAAAAACAAACATAGTAGACAAAGAAGTCGGAGGTATCACTCAGAGAATGTCTGCTTATGAAGTCGTGCACAAAAGTGGTGACGCTAGTGATGAAAAAACAATCACCTTCCTCGATACTCCAGGTCACGAATCTTTCAACGCTATACGAGCGCGTGGTGCTAACGCTGCGGATATTGCCATACTAGTAGTATCAGCAGAGGACGGTGTGAAGCCACAGACTCTAGATGCTATGCGAGCTATCAAAGCTTCGGCACTTCCATATATAGTTGGTATTAGTAAGATCGATAAACCAAACGCAAACATAGAGCGCACAAAACAAACTCTTGCGGAAAATGAGATTTATGTAGAAGGTTACGGAGGTACTATTCCTTTCGTACCATTTTCAGGAAAAACAGGTGAAGGTGTAGATGATCTTCTCGACATCATTCTACTCACAGCTGAAGTAGATGAACTCTCTGCAGACAAAAGCGCTCCAGCAGAATGTCTAGTAGTAGAAGCCAACAATGACAAGACTCGAGGTATCTCCGCTACTGTCATAGTGAAAGACGGTACACTTCGCACTGGTACATATATAGTGGCAGGTGATGCTATTTCCCCTATTCGTATCATGGAAAGTTTCAACGGTAAGCCTATAAAAGAAGCTGGTCCTTCAAAACCTGTGCGTATAATTGGCTGGAGCAAGCAACCAGAAGTAGGCGGTATTTGTTTTACATTTGCCAATAAGAAAGATGCAGAAAAATATATAGAGGAAGAAAAAGAAAAAACTCCAGTGGCAAAAACTATTCTCAATGATGCAAGTAATGCCTTTGGCCAAACAGATGAAGTTTTAACTAGTACTGTACCTGTGGTTATCAAAGCTGATACATCTGGCTCACTCGAAGCTGTGAAGTATGAGATATCAAAGATACAAGTAGACCGAGTAAATATCCGTATCGTGTCAGCGACTATTGGCGACATCATGGAAAATGATATCAAGTCCTCTATCGGTATCCCTGGTACTCTCGTCATTGGCTTTACTGTAAAGACTGAGGCTTCTGCAAAGCGTTTTGCTGAGCAACACGGCGTGCAGATACAGACATTCGATATTATTTACAAACTCACAGAATGGCTTCGTGAGGAGGTCACACAGCGGGCGCCGAAGGTGGCTACTGAGGAGCAAAAAGGGCTCGCCAAGATCTTGAAGATATTTAGCGCGGTCAAAGACAAACAAGTGCTCGGCGCCCGCGTTGAAGCAGGTGCAATATCTGTAAATGATGAAGTGAAAATCCTACGTCGAGATGTAGAGATTGCCAAAGGTCGTGTTCGAGAACTACAGCACATGAAGAGCAAGGTCGGCTCAGTAGATGAAGGTAAGGAGTTCGGTGCACTTATCGAGTCAAAGATGGAGCTAGCTCCTGGCGACAAAGTAGAGGCATTTCATATTGTTGTAAAGTAATTACCGCCCCCACAAAATGACCAACGCAAATCGAGATCAGAGAACAGAAGATATTATAAAAGAGCTAGCTGGTAGATACATAGCTCTAGAGTCCAACCGTACTTCACTTGTGACGGTGACAAATATTTTCCTAACAAATCGTGGTAAAAATGTGAAGATACTTTTTACTGTACTCCCAGAAGATAAAGAACTAGCAGTGCTTGATTTTATGAAGAGAAAGCGAGCAGATTTCAGAGAATACTTGAAAGAGAAGGCTCGCCTCCCTATTATCCCATTCGTGGAGTTCGAGATAGACTTCGGTGAGAAAAATCGACAAAATGTAGACCGGTTGATATAGTATTAGAGCTATATTTAAGCGGTGCAAAAGCGACAGATATATAAATAGATATATAAAATATTAAGCAAAAATGGCGTAGTGGCGAAGCTGGTCAACGCGACAGTCTGCAAAACTGTTATGCGCCGGTTCGAACCCGGCCTACGCCTCAGAGATTAGATAAATATTCAGGTGCAACTTAAATAGAAATCTGCTAAAGTATTATTCACATGCTCGGGTGGTGTAATGGTAGCCACGGGGGACTTAAAATCCCCTGACCTCAACCGTCGTGTGGGTTCGAGTCCCACCCCGAGCACAATTTTAGAAGCTTCATAACGCACTTGTTTTAATCTTTCCGTTTTAAACAAAATATGCTATAAAATACAGGTCGTTTCTAGGCTTGCGCAATAGGCACAAAAACTTAGATCCGCGACCAATATATCTGCCCGTAGCTCAGTTGGTAGAGCTGCTCCCTCTTAAGGAGAAGGTCGTAGGTTCAAATCCTACCGGGCAGACAAGTGTTAAATTAAAAAACATTTCACCCAAAGCATTTTAAAAAGCTTGGGTGAAATGAAAAAATACTTAACATGAGTATCTTAGACGATAGATACACAGATTCGGGCGAGTGGTGAAATTGGTAGACACGTCAGTCTTAGGAACTGATTCCCGCAAGGGATTGGAGGTTCAAGTCCTCTCTCGCCCACCAGAAAGAAGTTAATACTGTAAAAGAGCCTTATTTTTAGGGCTCTTTTATCTTGGATGCATTATTCTTTTGCCTTGACTTTATGGCAATATGGTGATATAATGTACCCGAATATCTGCTCCCGTTGCAGATGGCCGAACTCCAGTGGAGACTTCGGTCTAAACACTGTAATGAACAACAAACGGTCGTGCCACTACTGGCCCGACCAAAACCGAGCAAGTGCCCAATCGGCGCAAACTCAAAACAAAAAAACCGTCAGGGTCTAAACCCCCTAACGGAGGGGGTGGATGATCTTTGACAAAGAAATACAGACTTATGAAAAACATTGGAAAAATACTTCTCGCTATTGTTGCGGGAATTCTTACTGTCGGAGTGATTTGGTGGATGATTAATCATCTCCATCCGATCATTTCAGGTCTCATATTCATAGCACTTGGGGGTTCTACTGCCCTTGTGCTGTGGTCTGAGAACAAGAAGAAAGCGCTTCGTCGTAGTGGTGTGACGGTGGCAACACCGGCACCTACTGCTCCGACACCTGTACCAGCGTCGGCACCGACAAACCCTGTTGCGCCTACGGCAACAGCAGTACCGGCGCCGGCGGTGGTAACAACACCTACTTCAGCAACTGCACCGACAAATTCGTCGTCAGGAGCTGTGGTAGAGCCAGTTGGAAATTTAGAGAAATTTTGGGCCTGGGTTAAAGACACAGTAACAAAATTTTTCAAAATCGTGCTGACTATTGCTACATATGCCGGAGTCATCTGGGCTTCTAAGTACGCTTACTCTCAGATTCCTCAAAACCTTGAAACTCTTTACAAAGTGGCACTTATCGCGCTCATAGTGTTAATTGCCATGAAGGTAATCATCAAGGCCACAGAGAGGATTGATTGGGTACCGACCATTTCACCAATTGCATTGTCTGTAATCTGGGCAGCAATACTGCTACTTATTGAAAGATATGCTGTTGAGTATTTGGTCATCAAAGCAAAGGAATTTGAAATGGAAAAGCTGGTCGACCTAATACCGACCAATATTGTCATCGAAATCTTTATCGGGGCACTGTTCTCATACGCATGGTTCAAAATGTGGAGAACAAAGCCAACCGAAGGAGATAAGAAAGACGATAAAAGCAAAGGTAAAGACTCTGCAGCTGATAAAAAGGATCTTCTGTTTGAAGTTCCTGATGGCAATAAAGCTATCCTTCAGATCTTAGGTCAGCCTATTAAGTTCTTCGTACTTGGTGAAGGTAAACTTTGTTTGCCTCCGTTTTGCGAAGCTACTCCAGTAGACATGCGTAAGAGGACGTTCCAGATTCCGGCGACAAAAGAAGAAGATGGGATTATTCTGACAACACTAGACAGACAACAAGTCTATGTCAGGATTTCCTTTACAGTCAAAATAGGAAGTGTTTACACTGCCCTGTTTGTAGTTGGACCCGGAGCAGCTGATGATGGCATGCGCAATGCTGCTATCCAAGCTGCTCGTAGAGGTGCAGCTTTATGCACCATGGAACAGATTCTCGATGCAAATAGTGAAGAAAGGAAGAATATGGAGGATAGCCTCCGTGGATCAGTAAAATCAGGTGCATATGACCTAGGTCTGGTAGTTGATCCAAAAAGTCTCACTGTTAGCAAGGCTGTACCGGTAAATCCAAAAGTGACTGAGGCTCTAGAAGCCTTGGTTGTCCAAAGAAATACCAATCAAGCTAAAGCTGAAAGGAGTCAAGCTGTGCAAGATATGACAAAGAAAATTTATGAGTCGTATTTTGGAGGAAAACCTCCAGCACAACACGATCAACAAATGTGGATAAAGGCGATGGAACAGGCTAATCTGCGAATGGACTTGTCCACAGAGCAGACAATCAGAACCGTCGCTCCAGTAAGCCTGCTAATGAATCAAACAGCTCCGGTAGCACCAACGCCACCGCCAGCAAGCCCAAAGAAAAACAAACCTTAAAAAAAGGAGCAATAAATGCAAACATTCTGGAAATGGATTAAGAGGATGATCAAACTCATCATCCTCCTTGTCGCTATCACCTGGCTCGGCAAAGGTCCAAGCGCGTCAAAGCTCGACAACGCTTGGAACAAGACTAAGTCAGGGATCACGAAAGTCACCGGCCATGAGTTCAAAGAAGCACCACCTACAACTGTTGCCTCCACCCAAGCGCAAGTAAGGGTAGACACCAGTATCATCTCTGAAGAACTCCTTGAGCCCAACAAGTGGCTCACGGTGATGCTCAAAGATGGTCAAGGTGGCTACCGCGAACTGAAGGTCTTGTGGAAATCAGGGCCTATATACCGTCGATGGTTAAACAAAGACGGCGCAGTAATGGTCACGATGCTCGGCATCGGAGACACCTTCGAAGCGGCAAAAGTAATGAGGGTGGATGACAATACCCTCAAACCTTTGGAGAAAAACTTCCACGATGGAAGCAGTATCCAAGGTGCGGCAGCAGTGCAATTCATGGCTGCCAACGGGAACATCCCGGTCAGGGTCAAACTCAAAATAGATTAGGTCCTTACAAGACCTCCCTATTAGAGTCAACAAGGCGCTATACTTATGGTAACCCCATCAGTCCCTAGCGCTTTTTTTATTTCCTTTTTCCAGTATTTTTTAATACCAAAATATAAAATAACCCCTCTTCTTAGAGACTCTGCGCAGGAGCTTGGCTCCGAGCAGGAGGCGAATTAGCTAAAATTTAAATAGATAATTCGTCCGTTCTCTAAGAAGAGGGGTTATTTTTATTTTCTTAGAAACTAATCACATTCCCTACCCCAGAATCTGTAGTGTTGGCACCGATAGTGTTGAGAATGATACTGATGATACCGAAAACCGATATCATTATAAACATCCCTACCACCCCGGCCATCATATGACGACTACCGGTACTTCTAGCATCTTCACTATCAGAACCTTTTACATATTCGAATATACCATAAGCAAAAACCAACACGGCTGCCGCAAACATCAAAACAATGATAGGGTTCAATATGTTTTGACTGATCTTTTTTATCAGAGTTAATGCGGAATCCATGGTGGTTTTTTGATGCTTATTTTTTTGCTGAATTTGCGCAAAATGCGCACTGATATACTTTTACCGAGATTTATACTGTTGTGAAATATCCACCTGGGTTTGGAAGACCTGGAGCGTTAGGAGCTGTGTTATCGAGGTTTACACTTCGAACCAAGATGTTTACAAGACCCCAAACAGATACCATTACGAAGAGTGCAACTACACCCCAGATGATATATCCCTGAGCTTCTTTTCTTGCTTCACTATCTCCACCTGAGATAACAAACTTGAAGATACCGTATAGAAATACAAGTACTGTAAGTGCGATGATAAAAGGAATCAGACGGTTGATAAGATCATTTGCAGTTGCAAGTAGACCTAGAAGACCACTGATAGTCTGCGCTGAAGCCAATGCTGGAGCCAATAGTAGCGCGATAGCTCCGAGACTTATACCACTTTTTAATAAAGACTTTTTCATTAGTTTAATTTATTTCAAAACTTAATTATAGTTATAAAGCGACCCTTACAATTAAAGGACTACTCAATTATACTTTGTTTTTTGGCACTAGCATAGCGAATTATACTGTAGGTGTGGATTGCCTATATTATTGGCACCATAGGAGAAGGAGGAACGTTGTTGTTTAGGTTAAATGTAGATACAAGTATGTTTACCAAGCCCCATACAGATACCATCACAAAGAGGGCGATAA
>CAYWQF010000033.1:0-7128 GCA_964460835.1 uncultured Candidatus Saccharibacteria bacterium
GGGTTATTTTGCCCGCCAGCACTATATCTATTACTTTGAGTATTATTACCTCCTAAAGGCTGACTCAGACGATTATTCGGACCACCATTTGAACCGCCGGCACCATTAGGTCTGGCGACAACACCAGAAGAAACACCACCTGCTTTACTACCTCCGCCTCCATTTGCGCCGCCACCTCCAGAACCTCCGCCACTCTGACCGAACTTTATCTCATGCCATCTCTGTATTTCATCTTCTATCGCTTGTCTTGGCTTTGCATAGACCGCACGAGAAGCATCAATAATATCCCGAGCATAGTTTATCTCTGGCTTTGGTATAGGTGACATTCCTGATGCAGAAAAAGGTGGCGAAGTCACACCGTCGATCATGAGCTTCAAATACATTTGATACTTTTGTAGATTCACAATATCTTCTGCCGTAAACTGTGGTGCGAATTCTTTTTCAAGTACTTCAGCATCATAAGCACCTACACGAAACACACACATAGATCCGACGTTACCAAAAACCGCAGCTCTCACCTCTTCTGTCATTTGTTCTATATACTGATGTGCAATAGTTAGATTGAGTTTATATTTTCTAGCCTCAGATAAAATATCCGCAAAAGATTCATTGGCAAAAGACTGAAACTCATCTACATAGAGATAGAAGTTTGGTGCAGCAGCCAATTCTTTTTCACTCAAATCCGCTCGTGACATCGCGCCTAGGTATATCTTGGTAATAAGCATACTTCCAAGCAAGTTTGCATTAGCTTCACCCACTCTTCCTTTTGAAAGGTTAACTATGAGAATTTTCTTCTCCTCCATTATTGTACGAATATCAAAAGTAGATTTTGCTTGACCAATAATATTTCGTATCAAAGGATTGGCCACGAACTGTCCAACTTTGTTTTGTATTGCAGGCGCAGCTTCAGCTGCAAACTTATCTGTATATGATGCGTATTCATTTACCCAAAAAGAACGCACTGATGGGTCTGTGATGTTATTTACAACATCCTTACGAAAATCTTTATCTGTGAGCATTCTGTTTACAGCAATAAGAGTGGCGCCAGGATACTCCAAAAGCGCGAGCATAATATTTCCTAGAATATATTCCATTCTCGCTGACCATGCATCTACCCAAATCTTCTTGAATGCAGCCATAAGTCCACTGGCTACAAGATATCTTTTTTCCGGACCTACATCCTCCATCACATTGAAAGATATAGGATAATCCATATCAAAAGGCGCAAAATATATTACATCTTTTATACGCTCCTTTGGTACATATTCGAGCAAAAGGTCTGCGGACTTTCCGTGAGGATCTATGAAAGCGAGACCGTCTCCATTCATTATGTCTTGCACTGCCAAGTTTTCTAGCAAAGTAGATTTACCCATACCCGTCTTACCGATAGCATACATGTGACGAGATCTATCTTTCTTTTTAATACCAAATTTTAAATGCTTATTTCTAGCATCTGTTTCGGCAAAATATACAACCTGTTCATCGTTAGATGGATTCATAGAGCTTTATATTTCTTATTATATATTGAATACCGATTATTGAGTAGCCTTAAGTAGTGCAGCTGGTGTGTACTTGTTTGAAGCATCCCAAAGCATCCAACTTGAAAGACCTACTTCGTAAGAGGCTCGCATCTGAGCGCGAACCATATCTGCTGTATAAGTTGCGCCCATATCAAAATCTTGAAGCCAAGGTCGAAGCTTTTGTGGATTGAGACCTGCATCTTTTGTTCGACGCACACCATCACCCATTGCTATCTTTATGACTTCATAAGGATTGGCTGCTGGATTTTTGTATCCATTCCATGTCGCAGGATAATGTGATGGGTAAACCATCGGAGCTACGTAGTCTACAAAAGGCAAAGTATTTTCAAGTACCTGCCCTATTCCCATATCATCTTTTTGACTTGTTACTAGACCAAAAAGATCTGCGGATACAACAAGGCGCCCCTCACCAGACATTGAATCATATATATCTTGACGCTTGTCTTTGTATTTTTTATCAGATGATGTGGTGAGTTCAAAATGTTCATCAAAAGCTGGATCTGTGGCTTGTATTTTCAAAGTAGCTGGAGTAGAAGTCGAGGCTGCAATGAGATTTCTAACAAGTGTCCCTTTTCCTCCACGAAGTTCTTTGTCTAAGTACTGGAAAAAATCTTTGAACACATCTGCCTTTGCACGTGAACCTGATATGAAGCTAATATTTTGCATATCTCCATCTGATGGGAAACGAACGTAGTCAAAGTTGATCTCATCAAAACCAAGACCATATGCAACCTTTGCTATATGCACAGCGTTGTCCCAAGCCTCATGTGAGCCCATGTCTACCCAAGATATTCCTTTATGATCTTTCCATACACCACCATCAGACTTTCTCTTTACAGCAACTTCTGGATGCTTTGCGACGAAACAAGGATCTTGAAACACAGCCACACGACCAATCACATAGATATTTTTAGCATGCAAATCTTTTACATAATCCGCAATATCTTTTATACGCTCTTCTACACAACCTGAGTCGTCTATCTTTGCATCACCAGTTTTAAAAGAGACTTTTCCTGTGTAATCTTTGATATCTATAATCACCGAATTCACCTCGGTAGTGTCTATAATATCTATTATGTGTTTTTTCATAGTCTGCGTACCAGCCACCCAACTTGTCATGTATATACCCTTTACTTCGGCGGGTGTGAGTATGTGAGTGATCTGTGTACTGGTAGAACTAGCAGCATCAGAAGTAGAGTCGGCATCAGAATCCGTTGCGGATATCACATTTGCGGTATTTTTTGTACCTGTCGCAACATTTTTTGCACTACTTCCATCAACCTCTATTGTATTACTTAAAGCATTGGTAATTTTATCACCTAAAAAATATATAACGAGAATAAAAATAATGAAGATTGAACCCATCTTAACTTTATTTATTTTTTTTCGTCGATAGGATTTCATTTTTTATTTTATTGTATCGCTTGATTAGGCGATTAGTTGGTAGACTGTCCAAAAGATTGATTCGGCATACTTGACCCAGAAGCCTGTACAAACTTCTTTCTTCTGATACCTGCGACTCCGGCTATAGCTAACCCAGACACTATTAAAATAAACTTCTTCCAAGAACCTGGTAGACCGAGAAATGGTAGTAAAGCTATCCATAGACCCAAAATTACGATGATTGTCCTTTTTTTCATATATTACGGCTGTTTATTTTTTAATTCTAAAGACTTGTTTTTACTATTTTAGCTTATTTTTATTTATACCACTAATTTTAGCTATATTCGGTGTCTTATTCTAATAGTCCGCAGGCACACTAGTATAACCATCACGAGTAATAACAACGTGGTCCATGAGATTTATACCGATAATCTTCCCTGCTTGTATCAACTGCTTTGTGATCTCAATATCAGCAAGACTTGGTGTAGATACACCTGATGGATGATTGTGTGCGAGCACTACTCCTGCAGCACCATACTCTAGTGCAGGTCTGAAAACTTCTCGAGGGTGAACTATATTTGAATTAATAGTACCCATAGATATAACTTCCTGATGAATGACGCGATTGTGTGTATCCAAATACAAACCTCGCAACTGCTCCTTTGGTAAAGAGTGCATATCTTTCAAGTGATCATAAACATCTTTTGCAGTACGAATAGTCGCGAGTCCGCTTTCGTTTCTCTTGTAAAGTCTTCTACCTATCTCCGTACAAGCCACTATCTGTGTTGCTTTTCCTAGAGGTATATCTAAATCTTGAGCAATGACCATAGGGTCAAGATAGCCTGACAAAGCACTGTTGCCATACTCACGCACTATACGCTGTGACATCTCGAGTACACCCTCTTTTTTACTACCAGTATTTAAGACAACAGCCAAAAGCTCTTGCAGTGATAGAGCGCTAACACCACTCTTCAAAAGCTTTTCTCTAGGCTTTGATTCATCTGGCAAGTCACGAATCTTCAAAACATACTGTCTAGGAGACATGTTCTGAAGATCTTGTGTTGAAATGGTCGGTGTAAAAATAAGGTCGTTGTCTTTAAGCGTGTAAATCATGTTATTTAATATTTTATACGCCGATTATATCACAGGCTCATGAAGAAAATATGAATTTTTAGCTAATCTTATCATGGCTAAATAAGATTGTTGTGGAGCGGGTGTTTATAGATAAAAACATAAAAACCTCCCTTTTGGGAGACTAGCGAGGACGACCGGTCCGAGCTCGAGGAATTTTCTAGCAAGAAAATATCCGTGCTCCCAAAAGGGAGGCTTTTATGTTTTTATTTTATTTATATCTGCTCCACCACAATCATATTCGTATCATGCACTGCACCGAAAGGAGTACCTGAAATGATAACGATCTTGTCACCTTTCTTTACCAATTTTTCAGCGATGAGCATTTTCTTTGCTTCTTCGTGAGCTTCTCTAAAGCCAATATGCTTCTTGATGATTACTGGGAATACACCAAAGTATAAGCACATCTGATTGTGAGTCTTTTCATTTGGAGTCACAGCTAGTATTGGCACTGACACTCGCTGTCGTGAAGCAAGCGCTGCCGCATGACCAAACTCTGTGAGGGCTACAACGTACTTGGCACCGACAGTTCGAGCTGTCTGTGCAGCTGAAGCACCTACTGCCTGACTGATACTTTCTGCATCGAGTCTTTCTGGGTGTGATAGGAGTATAGAATGTCTTTCATCATTCTCCACCTCAGCAGCAATCTTTGACATCATCGTCACAGCTTCTATTGGATATGAACCAAGAGTTGTTTCCTCAGAAAGCATTACGGCGTCTGTACCATCAAGTATTGCATTTGCAACATCAGATACTTCTGCTCGTGTAGGTACTGGATTTTTGATCATAGACTCAAGCATTTGAGTAGCAGTGATCACTGGCTTGCCGGCCTGATTACATTTTTCAATAATCATCTTCTGAGCTAGAGGAACTTTCTGTGCAGGAATCTCCACCGCTAAGTCTCCTCGTGCAACCATTGCACCATCTACCACAGCAAGAATCTCATCGAAATTTTCCAAAGCCTGAGGAGTCTCAATCTTTGCAATAATCTTTGTATCTTTCATTCCCTTTTTATCAAGAATCTTTCGAAGTTCTACAGCTTCAGAAGCTTTTCGTACGAAAGAAAATGCAACATAGTCAACATTGTTCTTTACACCGAATTCAATATCCTTCTTGTCTTTTGGTGTAAGAGCACTGATAGATAGATCTGACTCTGGAAGGTTTACACCTCGTCGGCCTTTTACCTCCGCACTGTTTGCAACCTTACAAATAACATCCTTGCCTTTAATATCAATACATGTCATTTTCACTTTTCCGTCATCGAGGAGAACTGTCTCACCTTTCTTTATTTCCTGAGGAAGTTTTTCATAGTTAATATACGCCTTTGTCTCATCACCAATAGTCTTAGGATCTGTACAAAGAGTAAACTTCTGTCCAGCTTTTAGATTTACACGAACAGAAGGATCATTGTGAAATGTGCCAATACGAATCTTTGGCCCACTCAAGTCCTGAAGAAAAGCTACAGGTATACCTGTGTTCTTTGAAGCCTTTCGTCCATTGTCTATCTTACCCTGATGTTCAGCAAAATCTCCGTGAGAGAAGTTCATTCTGATAACGTTTAGACCTGCTTTCAAGAGCTTTTCTAGCTGTTCTACACTCTCTGTTGCTGGGCCTATTGTTGCTACTATCTTTGTTCGCTTTCCTAGATGCATATTGGTATTGATTAAATTGATTGATTATTAAGTAATTTATGAGTATAAAGAATACTAAGTAAATTTTCTATAAAATTAACAGGCGTTTAATATAGCACAGAGGGTGCGTGGTGGCAAAAAGTGGTAGCATTTAACAAACAAATAGAACATTAAGTTGTTGCTCTGGGAACTTGTGTAAAATGGCTATCTTATATAGTATATATACATAAATTGGCCTTCGGGCTCGACTTCTTACAAAAGAGGTCTTACAAAGAAAAGCTGTTATAGTAAATCTTTAACAGCTTTTCTTATATTTTGGAAATCAATCTCATTCAATCCCTATTTTTTGTGTCAATCTACGTGCATCAAATAGTCTAAGATGCGTCAAGAGACAATTACTTTTATTGTCTTTAATCTTAATATGAAAGTAAAATGAGCCAGATTTTTTAGTATTAGATATAGGAATTCCTATAAAAATTTGAGTTCCATACTTCTTAAGAACAAGTACTGGTCTATTAAAAAGTTCACCTTTCCCATTTTCTTCAAATCCGACATTCAACCCTATTGAACACCACCAAATTTCTCTTTCTCTAAAATAGATCTTATTTAGATTAGAATTATTAATATTTTGTTTCTTTTTATTCCATCTATCATATTCCAACATCTCCATATTTTACAAGAATCACATTAACAGACCATAAAATAGTTCTAAAATTTTATTCATAAAAGACTTTATATAAAACAAGTTAGGCTAAATGAGAATGGTCGTTCCATGACAAAAGTCTCCATATACCATTGTCATATGTAAAAGTAGAAACTCCTGTGTTTTCAACCCAAAGGGTTTTAACTACTGAGCTAAATATATCTGGGGTTAAATTATCTCTAAGCAACAGTACTGCTAAAATCATACGTAGGACAAATTCATGTGTAACTGCAATAATATTTTCTCCAGGTAGATTAATAATTAAATCAAGTGCCTTTTCTACTCTATTTTTTAAATCATAAAAATTTTCTTCATCAGAATGTTTCCAGTCATTGTTACCCCAATTTCTTTCAACCTCATCCATTATTTTAGCAATATCTTCGTCTGTTTTAAGCTTACCTCGCACTATAGAAGGTCTATGTATTTCGTGTAGTAACTTTGTAGGAATAACCTCGAGACCTATCTCAGTATTTATAATATTTGCAGTCTCAAAAGCTCTATCCATGTCACTAGCAATCACGGTATCAATATTTCTACCTTTAAATTTTTCTGAAACTTTTTTAGCTTGATCCCTACCAAAATCAGATAATGGTTGGTCAAAAGTTTGCCACAAGCCTTTTTCATTACCACCAGTTCTTCCATGCCTTACAAAGTAAATTGTCTTCAATTTTGTGCGAGTACTAGGATTCGAACCTAGGACCCCATCAGTATCAGTGATGTGCTCTACCAACTGAGCTAT
>CAYWQF010000034.1:0-6588 GCA_964460835.1 uncultured Candidatus Saccharibacteria bacterium
GGCAACAATGGTGGCTCAAATGGACAAAACACTACCAACACTTCACAAAAAGCATCTATTGGCTGGTATACATTTTCATATCCAAACTCTCTTACTCTCACAAAAAATGCTGGGTTCGAAGACGGTACAGGACTTGGTGACACTATTGTACTCACACATTCTGTTCCTCTAAAACATACAAACCCTTGCGACTTCAAAGGTGATGCACTGGCACTAGATAAACTCACCGACTTCAAAATATCTATGCGACTTTTCAATACAGACCTTAAAACCACAATGCTCGCAAACGAAAGTATGGATACTATGGATACATTTTTCATAGATGAGACTCCTGACACTAGCGAAGGTTCGCCTATCAGTGAATATGAAAGTAGTATCGCGCTCAAAGGCGTGCTTCCAAAAGACAGCTCAAAAGAAAGCTCGCTTGTGGGATACAAGGTCTCTGCTGGAGTAGAGGGTTGTGGACGAGACAACTACTATTTTCCCCTCACTGCAGATCAAACACTTTTTATAAATCAACCTTTTGTTACAGAATTTAGTTCGGCTATATCAGATAGTCAAAAATATTTACAGACTCCAGGAATCATCGTGCCGGACGAAGCAAAAAAGATATTCAACAACATCTTGTCTTCAATAAAATAAATTTGTGGTAAAATAATCACATAAAACAAGTATGGCTAAACATCCTTTCATTTGGGAAGCTCACGAATACACTTTTCAAGAAAAAAGTTCTGATTGGTATTGGGCTGTAGGTATCGTTTCTGTATCTATCGCTATCATCTCTATTGTATTTGGAAATGTGCTACTCGCCCTCCTTATACTCTTTGGAAGTTTTGCTATGTCACTCTTTGCTGCCAAGCGTCCTGACTTGATGCATTTTGAAATAAATAAATCTGGTGTACTCATTGGTCGTACACTTTATCCATACGGTACACTTGAGTCTTTTTGGGTGGAGGACAATAGACACCTAGACTTAGGGTCAAAGCTTTTTCTAAAGTCTCAGCGACTAGCTATGCCTATCATCGCTATACCTCTAGAGGGTATGGACCCTGAGGAGATACGCGACTTCTTGCTCGACCACCTACTCGAAGAGCATCATATAGAATCATTTGGTCAAAAGCTTTTAGAATATCTTGGGTTTTAAGGAATTGCGATTTTTCACGCGTGAAATTTAGCCTCTAGTTTATTTTTCCTGACATTTATGGTACTTTTCAAGCACGCTCTCGTCGTTCAATGGATAGGACGTGACTTTGCGGAAGTCATGATGCAGGTTCGATTCCTGCCGAGAGCACAAGATTAAAAAGAGGTGGCTTTTGCTACCTCTTTTTAATTCTCTATTGCTCGAGGAGGCTCACATCTGCATGTGAGCCGTCGGGAATCGAAAGGCTTTTCGTTACTGAATTGAGCCGAATGTACATGAGGCAAAAATGAAGTCGAAAAGCACCTGCCGACGTAGTCGGAGATTCCTGCCGAGAAAGTGTCTATTAACATCAATAAAAATTTAAATCAATTTTATCTTTCCTTCACCACCCTTATGTTACCTTACAAATATGGTAAAAAGGTTTTTAGAATGGATAGGGCTTAAAGAAAAATTAAATACAACGATAAACATTCCACCATTGGTCAGTGAGCGTGATATTTGGTGGATAAGTTTTGGTGAAAATATAGGATCAGAAATAAGTGGTAAAAGTAAATTGTTTTCCAGACCTGGTCTAATATTAAAGAAATTGTCCAGAAGTTCTTATTTAGTAGCACCAACAACATCTCAACCAAGAAAAGGTACTTGGTATGTAAGTATAAAAACAGAAAGAATTGTTTCAACTGTTTGTTTACATCAAATAAGAACTATTGATTACCGGAGGCTATCAACAAGATTAGATAAAATAGACAGTGATGATTTTAAAGAAGTTAAAATTGCACTTAAAAAGCTATACAACCTATAAAAAATTCCCCACCAGTGAAGGTGGGGCCGCGACGAATGTCGAAAGTACCCACATATTATCAAAATCTCGGCAAAAGTCAATCTAAAAAGTTGCTGATTAAACAGGTATAGAGAAAACCCACGTCACCGGCGCAGTGACGTGGGTTAATAAAATTTTGACAACTCTCTTTCCCTCTTTCTTAAAAAACTTCAACTCGGCTATACCTTGTAGCTGAACCACGACAATGGAATCTCTCGAAATTCAGCTAGATTATTGGCACCTAGGTTTCCGACAGGTTTCTCTGGAACCTTAACCGAGAACCTTTTATCGACATCGATCCGCCGTACCCACTTCCTGTGCATGCTTATAGTGGTCTTTGCACCCCTCAACTGAACAGTACTTGGTGAAAGGATATGTATGACCTCAGTTATCATATTCATCTCTTTTTCTCCGCAGTGAGGATTTGTGACGATCACGATATCCCCTTCCTTAAGGTCACCTGGCCGAATGATGTTGTAAATCTTGATGAGAATGACGAGAATGATGACAAGAAAAATACCGATAAGAACAAGTGCGTATGTTTGCATTTTTGGGCTCCTGGTTTGATTGTTTGTTTGGTCTCTATTTCTAATACTAAGGATTGAGACGAGAAAGTCAACCAACACTAAAACTTATGCTAAAATACTCCCATGCAATCCCCGATCGACAGCTTGCCTAGTTTTATATCATTATCATCAGCAGTTTCATTTATATATGCGTTCGTAATGCTCGTATATTGGACAGGATCTTTCTTTGTCCTCTATCACCTCATTCGTTTTGGCGTCAGCGGTCAGCCAAAAAAGATGGCGGTAGTATTTTTGGTAGGCTCACTAGTGTTGTCTATCATAACCACACTATTTTTCGCTCAAGTAATATTTCAATTAAATTAAAACCATGTTTGATTTCCTAACAAAAACTACATATTCATTCGAAGGTAAAAAAGAGGGCGAAGAAGTTATACTTTTTCTACATAGACACTGGTATACCCTATTTGGCAAAATACTTTTTGTAATAGCCGGCGTCTGCATCCCTTTTGTACTCGTAGTAGTTTTTGGCTCACTCATACTTCAGTACCAGCTTATGTCAGTCTTTGTGATGATCTGGTCTCTTTGGATAATGATTCTCTGGTACATCACATTTTATATTCTCGCAATGTACACTCTCGAGACTTGGGTAGTGACGAATATACGAATAATAAATAGCACTCAATGTGGTTTTTTTGATAGAAGAATATCAGAGCTAAGTTTGGACAATATTCAAGATATTTCTGTAAATATGGAAGGAATTGTACCAACAATGATGAACTATGGTCATGTAGAAATACAGACAGCGGCAACTGAACGCCGTTTCAACTTCGTCGATGTACCAAACCCACAAGTAGTGAAAGATGAGATAATGCGTCTAGTAGCGGAGCATAAGAAGGTGGTTAGAGAGAGTGATGGGTTGTAGACTTAATTTAAATTACTAAAATCACCCTTATAAAAAATAACCTACGTTCATGTAGGTTATTTTTTATTTCTTCTAAACCTCAACCTGTCCGACTATGAATTTCTCTTTATAAACGCAGAAAGTCTAGACTTCTTTCGGTCTGCTGTACCTTTACTCAAAGTGCCAGCCTTCGCTGCTTTGTCTATAGCTTTGTATGCAAGAGATAGAGCCTTCTTTGCTTCAGCTATCTTTTTGTCATCCACTAATCTTTTAATGTCTTTTACAGTGTTCTCTACATTCTTTTTTCGGCGAATATTATAAACTCGCTTTCGAGCGGAACTTCGTAGGGCCTTTTTGGCTGATTGAATAATTGGCATATGTAAGGAGAAATGTACCAGATTACTTGGGTTTTAGCAAATACTCAGCAAAATTTGAAACGACACCTCGAGTATCTCATAGGCACCTTGGCTATATTTGA
This sequence comes from uncultured Candidatus Saccharibacteria bacterium, assembly GCA_964460835.1. Taxonomy (GTDB): domain Bacteria; phylum Patescibacteriota; class Minisyncoccia; order Phycocordibacterales; family CAIZLB01; genus VEQN01. The sequence goes on from CAYWQF010000034.1 coordinate 3,868, forward strand.
TATAATAAACCCATGATCGCCTATCTGTCTGGTAAAGTAATACACAAAGACCTAAAATACGCCGTTATACATACTTCATCTGGAGTTGGCTACAAAGTGCACACCACGATAGATACTCTTAGTAAAATGGCCCTTGGCGAGCCTACGGAGCTCTATATACACACAGTAGTCCGTGAGGATGCCTTAGATCTATACGCATTCAAAGAGCGTGAGACTTTAGAATTTTTTGAACTTCTCATCACTATATCTGGTATAGGCCCAAAAAGTGCTCTAGGAATACTCAGCGCAGCCTCAGTCTCATCACTCAAAGAGGCGGTATTCTCTGGCGAGACAGCGTACTTGACCAAGATATCTGGTATAGGCAAAAAGGTGGCGGACAAGATAGTACTCGAGCTCAAGGGTAAGGTCGGTGCAATAGACGAAGGCTCCAGAACACAAAGTGGTGACATAGATGCTATCGAAGCTCTACAGGCTCTCGGATACACACAAAAAGAAGCCAAAGACTCTTTGGAGAAAGTTGGTCGAGATGTCACAGACCCAGGAGAAAAAGTGAAAGCAGCACTGCGTTTACTTGGAAAATAAAATGCCCGAACTCCCAGAAGTACAAACTACCGTCGATGGTATAAATAAAAAAGTAAAAGGTCTAATCATCGAAGATGTTTGGACTATTTATAATAGTTCGTACCATGCAGGAAAAGACAATATAAAAAATCCGGAATTTTTCAAAAAGTTTAAGCACATAGTAGTAGGAAAGAAAATAAAAAATGCATCAAGAAGAGCTAAAAATATTTTAATACACCTTGCGGATGGTAATCCTACAATACTCGTACATATGAAAATGACAGGGCATGTAATGTATGGAAATTATATTTTTCACAAAGTGTTCACAGGCAAAAAAAATTCAACTGATAAAAACCCCGCGGTAGATCCGAAAGACCCTTGGCGACCAGATCCTAAAGCCAAAGGTAGTGCTTCCCTACTCGACCCATTCAACAGACATATTCGTCTAGTGTTTACACTTTCAAACGACAAACATCTTGTGCTATCTGATATGAGAAAATTTGCAAAAGTTACATTACTTGAAAATATTCATGAGGAAAATATACATTTGAAAAATCTTGGACCAGAGCCTCTTGATGACACTTTTACATACAAAGTTTTCAAAGAACAAATATCAAAACGACCAACTGGTCGCATAAAATCTGTGCTTATGGATCAGTCCCTCATTGCTGGCGTTGGTAATATCTATTCTGATGAAGCCCTTTGGCGCGCAGGTATTCATCCTGAGGAGCGAGTGAGTGTTTTGATAAAAGAAAAAAATGAGCCAGTACTAAAACTTCTATACAAAGCAACACTTCTTGTACTCAAAAATGGCATAGACTTCGGTGGTGACTCTATGCAAGACTATCGAAATATAGACGGTGAACGAGGTCAGTACCAAGAACATCATAGAGCGTATCAGCGTGCTGGTAAGTCTTGCGACAAAAAAGGTTGCAAAGGGACGATTATAAAAAAGACCGTTGGTGGTAGAACTGCGCATTTTTGTGATACACATCAAAAACTAAACCCCTAGTATTCTATACAGAACAATTCCCGCAGAAACTGAAACGTTCAAAGATTCTTTATTTCCTTTCATCGGTATATCTACCACAACATCACAAAGTTTTAATGCGTCCAAACTCATTCCCTCAACTTCATTTCCAAAAATAAAAACTACACCCCTTACCCCATCTAATCCGCGCAACTTTTTTATAGCACCGACGCTTATCTTTTTATAGTCGCAAACGGGTACTTTTACCATAGCTTTTAAAACAGCATCTTCACATTCAACACCTACTACATACAAACCCTGCTTCTTCATTTTTTGTATAGCTTTTTTGGTAGATTCTTCATAAGTCCAAGGAATATTCTTTTCTGCACCAAGCGCAGTCTTTGCTATCTCTTTTTGTACTCGATTAAATTTATCGAGTGGTCTAGGTGTACAACCAGACAAGACTATCTCATCTATACCCACAGCGTCGCATGTACGAAAAATAGAGCCTATATTATAGGCACTACGTATATCTGGTAGTAAGACGACTTTTTTCATCTCTGTATTCATTGATGTATTCACTAGCCTGCTTTATACCATAAAACCTCAAAATGTAGTAAAATCATTGGCATGTTAAATCCATTTCCAACACTACTAAATTTTAGCTTTTTTGCCCCAACTATACTTCGAGTATTTATTGGAGTTTATTTTATTCACCTCGGATATATCAAGTACACAAAAAAGGAACCTACTCGAGATCACACTATAGACCTTCTGTATTTTTTCAACTCACTTAGTATTGGCCCTTCTGTCTACTATGTAAAAACCCTCGCTATCATCGAGATGCTTGTTGGAGTATTTCTATGTGCTGGCTTCTTTGTACAAATATCAGCAATCATCACAACCATCATTTCATTCGTTTTCTTGATTATTTCTATAAAACAGAAAGATTTGCGAATACTCAAACCCGCCGAGTATGCCCTACTCTTCGCAATATCCTTGTCGCTCATATTTACAGGAGCAGGTTTGTTTGCGATAGATCTGCCTTTGTAAATTGCTATTGAGTTACTATTAGGTTGCCCATTTCCTAATTTTTGGTATATTTTTGTAGTATTTTTAAATAGATGGTATAAATTGACTTCGGTCTCTATATGTATCAGTAGATATCAGATAGGGTAAAATTAGATCAA
>CAYWQF010000035.1:0-6478 GCA_964460835.1 uncultured Candidatus Saccharibacteria bacterium
GGTTTTAGAAATGTTTGTATAGAAATATCTGGAAAAAATGGCGCTGGCGCTCATGGTGGTGTCTACGGCACACTCAAGCGCGAAAGTGGTGTGCATCGTTTGGTGCGCTTGTCTCCATTCAACTCAAAGCAACTTCGTCATACATCTTTCTCGATGGTAGAAGTGGTGCCAAAGTTTGAAAAACTCAGTGACGCAAATATGCCAATGCCCGAAGATGAGCTCGATATATCTTTTGCAAAAGCAGGAGGCCCTGGCGGGCAAAATGTAAACAAGCGAGAGACCGCTGTGCGTATAGTGCACAAGCCAACAAAGCTTTCTGTACATGTGACCAGTGAACGTTCGCAAGCACAGAACAAAGATAAGGCGCTCGCAATACTAAAAGCAAAACTCTACACTCGTATGGAAGAAGAACGTGTAGCAAAAGAAAAAGGAATGTATATAAGTAAGACTACAGATATAGAATGGGGCAATCAGATACGCTCTTACGTACTGCATCCATATAAGATGGTGAAGGATCATCGCACAGACCATGAGACAAGTCAGGTAGAAAAAGTTTTAAATGGTGAGATAGATGAGTTTATAGAAGCTGAGAGGGGAATATAGTGCACCTGATTGTTGGCCTTGCTTTTTCGCTCTATCTGGAGTATTTTTTCAAGCGAAGGATCCTGTGTGGGACCTTGAAAACACAAAACTAAACCAAGAAACAACAAGGAGGAATTTGTTATGGGATACGGACATTTGATCAACGGTATCAAAATGACAGGGAAGATGATTAAATGGGTGGAGAGAAGAGGAAGGAAGTCCAGTACGCATATGCGCAGGAAGAACCAGTCTGGAGAAAAATCACGATCCAAGAAGACCGAGCGCAAGGCTTTGAGGAAAAAATTCGAAAACCTTTGTCGGAAAGGATACCCAGCTTTCAGTGAATTCGTTTTGCCCCTTTGTTGGTGTGAAGGATTTTTGATTGACGTACATGGAAGCACTATCAACGTCTCTCGTTGGCTGGAACGCCTTGCTCAAGAAGGACGATCAAGACGTCCGCACAATTCTCGAAAATAACCATCAAAGAATTGAAGAGCTGTTTTTAAACTAAAGGCGGTAGGGATTTATACACCCTCCGCTTTTTATTTTTGTAATTTTATACAACAAACCCCTAGTTACCTTTTGCCTCAACCCTCACAAAAAGGTATAATATTCGGTATATGCTTCACCTAGAAAAAGTTTCAAAAAAATACAAAGATGATTCTGTCGCGCTCGATGATATTACGCTCATCATCAGACCAAAAGAGTTTGTTTCTATAGTAGGACACTCTGGCGCTGGTAAGACTACATTACTAAAGATGATACTTGCAGAAGAGGCTCCTAGTGAGGGTGCGGTCTATTTTGAAAAAATAAACATACACTCGCTCAAAAAGCGCGAGATGAATGAATATAGACGGCGCATAGGTACTGTGTTTCAGGATTTTCGTTTACTACCAGACAAGACGGCTTATGAAAATGTAGCTTTTGCTATGGAAGCAGCTGGACGCACAGATGAAGAGATAGCCTCAGATGTACCGCATGTGCTAGAGCTGGTGGATCTTGGAAAAAAGATTCACAACTTCCCTCATGAGCTTTCTGGTGGAGAAAAGCAGAGAGTGGCTATCGCTCGAGCTATTGTGAACCAGCCAGACATCATCATCGCCGATGAGCCGACAGGTAACCTCGATCCTGTAAACACTTATGACATTATTCAGATTTTGAAAAAGATAAATGATCTTGGTACAACTATTCTTTTGACTACTCACAACACTGGTATTGTTGAGCATTTGGGTAAGCGAGTGATCACTATGGATGGTGGGCGAGTAGCACACGATACTCATGGCTTTGCAGAAACAGTAACAAAAAATAAAAAATAATATGCTCTGGACAAAAATACGAAGAACAATACGTGCAGGATTTATCAGCTTTTGGCGAAATGGCTATGTATCACTTGCTTCTGTGCTCGTGATGACTGTGACTTTGATGGTTATTGCAAACATTCTTTTTGTCGGAGCATTACTCGACTCTACTTTGTCGGGCATAAAAGATAAGGTGGATATAAATGTGTATTTTGTAAGAGGTGCGGCAGAAGAGGATATAGCATTACTCAAGCGTTCACTCACAAATCTTCCACAAGTGGCATCTGTAGAGTACATATCTAGCGACCTCGCACTAGAGCAGTTCCGTGCAAGACATCAGGACGATCAGCTCACACTACAAGCTCTGGATCAGCTAGACAGCAACCCACTCGGCGCGAGCTTCAATATAAAAGCAAAAGATCCATCTCAGTATGAGAGCGTAGTGAAGTTTCTAGAAGACAAACGAGATGGCAATGCCGCAAACGACAACATCATAGACCGTATTAACTATGCAAAAAACAAGCAGGCGATAGAGGCTCTAAATAGAATCATATCAGCATCTCATAAGCTTGGTACTATAGTGGTTATATTTTTTATACTCGTTTCTATTTTGATTACATTCAACACTATCCGCCTTGCTATCTATATATTCCGTGAAGAGATATCCGTGATGCGTCTAGTAGGTGCTAGTGAAATGTACATCCGTGGCCCATTTGTAACCGTAGGAATAATGTACGGCTTGGTATCTGGTATCGTGACACTTATCATACTATATCCAGTAGCATACTGGGTCGGACCTATCACTGCAGATATAGGCACAGGTCTCAATATATTCAACTACTATACTGCACAGTTTGCCTTTTTCTTCCTAGCACTTGTTGGTTCTGGGGTAGTAGTAGGCGCAGTATCTAGTTATCTTGCGGTGAAGAAGTATTTGAAGGTTTAGTAAAAACAACAGTTAATATAGGTAAAGAAGTGGTAAATAGTTAGAGTAAATAAATGGACGTGATATAATCACTAACAATGTTTGAGCTAAGTTTTATGAAAAACATCAAATTGGTATTTGATTTATCTATTTGCGCCTTAGCAGTAGCCTTCATTGTTTTTGCCTGTGTAATGCCTAATTCTTTTATACCAGAACAAGTGAATGCCGGTGCTTGCTCAGATTTTAATGGTGATGTATCGGCTTGCTCTTCTCACGTTGGATGTAGTGTTGATACTGTGTCTTGTAGTGGTCCGTTGGATAGTTCATCTTGTCTTTCAAGTGATGACACTTACGGTGGTGATTGTGCTTGGACAATGCAAAGTGGAAATACATGCCCTAGTTTTACGAATACTGCATCCTGTAGTGGTGGAGGGTGCTCGCCCAACGTAGCATCAGATTGTTCAGTTTTTTCTGACGGAGGGGGAGATGGTACAAATTGTGCTACTCAATCTGAATGTAGTTATGATAGCGGTACAGGAACTTGTAGTGGTAATTACTTCTCTTCTTGCGATGGAGATAATACGGTATATAGCTGTACTGGTAATCGAAATAGTGGTACTTGCTCTGGTTCTTATGATACAACCGCGCCAGAGTTAGTAAGTATTAGTGTCAATAACGCAAATAATAAAATAATACTTACATACAATGAAAGTCTTCTGAGTACAACACCAGACATAGCAGATTTTGTTGTATATGTACATAACACATTATCAGCTGTAACGCATATTAATATAAACGGCTCATCTGTTGAATTGGTCATACAGGATAGTATGAATCTTGGTGTGAAAGTGACGATTGCGTATACTCCAGGTATCAATCGTATTGAAGATACTGCTGGCAATGATGCTGCTGATATTAGTACTACAAGGGTTGTAAATGACAATGGAAATATTCCAGCCATAGCGTACGTTTTTCCAGGTATTGTTGACGGTGAAGTCTATTATGCTGTAGACAATGAAACAAATACTGTGGTATTTGTTAATACAGTAACCGACACTTTGATGTCTACTACATCCGTAGGTACAAGCCCGTACTATCAGCTTGTTGTAAATAATAAGCTATATGTTTTTAATTATAACAGTGATAATGTGTCTGTTATAAATATAAATACAGGTAGTGTTGTAGGTACGATATCTCTATTAAACGGCCCATATTATGCAGTCGCTATCGGAAATAAGATATATGTAAATATAAACGAAGAAAATAAGGTGCAGGTTATTGATACCGTGACAGATACTGTTACTAATACAGTCACTGTAGGTACCAATCCGTATTATGGTGCATACTTAGGTACAAATATATATATTCCGAATTTTGGTTCAGGTACAGTCTCTGTAATAGACACTATAACCAATACGGTCTCAGCTACAGTAACGGTGGGTACAAATCCAACTTCAATATATGTGGTTGGTACAAAGGTATATGTAATAAATTCAGGAACAGACAATGTGTCTGTTATAGATACACTTAGTAATACTGTTGTAGCAACAATAGCAGTAGGTACTCATCCATATTATGCCACTGCAGTAGGGTCAAAGCTGTATGTTCAAAATACTATTTCAAACAATGTCTCGGTAATAGATACTACAAATAATACAGTTTCAGCTACAGTATCTGTAGGTACTGGTCCTCAATATTCAGCTTTTGTCGGCACAAAATTGTATGTTACAAATATTAGTTCCCACACAGTTTCTGTTATTAATATGCAAAATAACACCGTTATTTCTACAATAAATGTAGGTACAAACCCTTTTTACATTAATGCTATCGGTTCAAAATTATATGTCGGAAATACAGGGTCAAAAAACACATCTGTTATCAATGCTTTAACTGATACTCTTTTAGATACCAATACCCCGCACTTGACCTCAATAACTTCTAGTGCTTCTAATAATACATATACATCAGGTCAAGCTATCAATATTACTGCTAATTTTAATGAAGCATTGGGGTCTGGAAGTAAGATGCGTGTAACTTTAAATACTGGTGATGTAATTGATTTAACAAATATATCTGGTACTACTTTGTATGGAACATATACAGTAGGAGCAGGAGATGCTACACCCGATCTATCTGTCTCATCCATAGCGACAAGTTCAACTTATACCTTAATTAATGATACAGATAGTCCGGCAAACAGTGTTTCTAGTATTTCTTTACCCGTTTCTCCAGAATTATCAGGAGATACATACCGAAGCCTGGGAGATTTGAAGGCTCTTGTTGTCGGTGGCCCGTATTGTAGTGTTTCTGTCGGTAACGAACCTTATCAAATGGCAACTGTAGATACTAAGGTGTATGTAGCAAATCAAGGTTCAAATAATGTTTCTGTAATAGATACTATCGCAGACAATGCTGTAATAGCTACAATACCAGTACAAGGACAGCCTTATGGAGTAGCATACAACAGTACGAGTAAGGAAATATATGTAGCAAATCTTGCAAGTAGTAGTGTGTCTGTTATTGATGCAGATCCTTTAAGTGGGACATACAACACTGTTACAAATACAATAACTGTAGGTGTAGAACCGTATTATGTGGCAAGTCTTGGTACAAAGATGTATGTGACAAATAACCTTTCGAATACAGTTTCTGTTATAAATACCGCTACACACGCAGTAACAAATACTATTTCTGTAGGTAATAATCCTCGAGGTATAAAAGCTCACGGTACAAATTTATATGTTGCAAACTTCAGTTCAAACTATGGGGTGGCGGCACTAGGTACCGTATCTGTTATTGATTCTACAAACAATACTGTAAGTGCAACCATCAATGTTGGCTCCGGTCCTAGAGGTGTCGCTGTAAATGGCAACGAGGTCTATGTCGCAAATTGGTACGATAATACCGTGTCTGTTATCAGTACTGTATCAAACACTGTTACTCATACTATCAATGTAGGTAATGGCCCAAGAGGTGTGATGTCACTCGGTTCAAATATATATGTAGAAAACTACAAAGATGGCACAATATCAGTGATTGCTACTGGCTCACATTCTGTCACTGCTACTGTAGACGTAGGTAATACTCCAGCTGGTATGACTGCTGTAGGTACCGACATATATGTCTCAAGATTTACTGATGGGGTTGTATCTATATTGGATTCTGCCAACAATACAATGAGATCAAGTTGTGTTTCGTCAGACACCACCGCCCCAATCATATCTTCTGTCGCCACATCAACCACTGCCACTACATCTACCATCACATGGACTACAAACGAAGCCTCCACATCTACAATCAACTTCGGCTTAACAGCAAGCTACGATACAGCATCATCTTCAGCTGTATCTACCACTACACATTCTTTCATATTGAGTAGTCTTACAGCTTCTACTGCATATCACTACATGATCAGTTCATGGGACGCATCTGGAAATCTTGCGACAACATCTGATGCAATATTTACAACATTAGCAGTATCTGTATCATCCTCAACTCCAACAACCACTGACTCACAAACATCAACTGCATCACAAGGCCCCTCAGCAGGTGGTGGTGGCTTTGTATCTGCTAACGGTATTACAAATACCAACATAATCACGACTGTAAACATAGGCGCTACCACAAACAACAACGGAGTTGGAAAACCAATCACAAACACAGGTCTCCCAAC
>CAYWQF010000036.1:0-6352 GCA_964460835.1 uncultured Candidatus Saccharibacteria bacterium
GTCATGGGTGACAATAGAAATGTGAGCTATGACTCTAGAAGCTGGGGACCCTTGCCAGCAGAGGATATTACAGGCCGAGCATTCCTACGCTTGTACCCTTTCCATTCTATGAGTATACTGCCGGCAAGTTTGACTGATTTCACTAGCAAATAAGCCTATAAAAAGCTGGGTACAAACTAAAAGCCTTAAATTAAGCCATATTCCCTAAAATGACAGACAAAAACCCTATATACAAGAACCACACAAAAGCAGAGTCTATGGCAAAGCATTATGGTTTCAAGCCATTTGCAGGACTCGATGTAGAGAAACAGGATATTGCCAAGGTAAAAAACTTCAAAGACAGCAAGAAAAACTCTTTTGTAGATAAAGATTCTATTTTAAATTTTGATAATCTTCTCGAAGAAAAAATCACAATAATGCGAGCGTATTTGGAGAAAAAAATGAATGATCTCGCTCAACCTCCAATGATTTGTTATAGCGGACCTTTGACTGGTAACCCTCACAATAGTAGCGCGAGTATTGCCCATCACAAGACTTTCAATATGGATATTATTGGCAATGGAAAAAGTATTGCTGATGCAATCATCATAGAGACTGCTTACATTATTTTAAAAGAGCATTTGTCTGACGAAGAAGATGAGTTGCTAGTGGAAATAAACTCTATCGGCGACAAAGATTCTTTCGCACGATTTACTCGTGAGTTTACGACATTTTGTAAAAAGCATGCTGGTGATATTCCGGCTAGCTGGAAAGCGGCTTTCAAAAAAGATCCTTTTGTACTTTTTTCATGTCTTGAAGATACTTGTCTTTCAATACAAGAAGAGGCGCCAAAGCCTATGAGCTATCTCACAGAGCAGAGCCGTGACCATTTTCGTGAAGTGCTCGAGTATGTGGAGTCCTTAAACATCCCCTACACTATCAACCACTCACTTATTGGTAGTAAGCACTACTCATCTGGAACTATTTTTCAAATAGTAAAAATATCTGGCAAGAAAAAAGAGAAGCGTGAGGTGCTAGCTATAGGCGAGAGATACAATACTGTATCGAAAAAAGCTTGGGGTAAAAAAGAAGTGCCGACTATTGGTGCAACTTTGCTCATAGATGAAAAGACTATAAAAAATCTCAAGAAAATGCCGGCCGCGTCAAAGAAAGACAAACAAGTCGCTGCAAAGTTTTACTTTATACAGCTCGGCTACGATGCAAAGCTCAAGAGTCTAGGAATCATAGAAATGCTTCGTGTCGCAAATATCCCTGTGCATCAGTCACTTTCTCGTGACAAGATCACAAGTCAGCTAGCTGCCGCAGAAAAGATGAATGTGCCATACATACTCATACTTGGCCAAAAAGAGGCTATCGAGGAGAGCGTGACTATTCGTCATATGATTACCCGAGTACAAGAGACAGTGCCTATAGTAGAGCTGGTGGCATATTTGAAGAAGTTGGGTTAGTCAGTATTTGCCTTACCCACAAGGCTTATGATATAGTCTAGCCCTATGATTAATGTCAATATAGCCAAAAACCCGAACGAAAGTGCAGCTTCTACACTTCGACGTTTTACTAAAAAAGTCCAGGAATCTGGCGTTTTAAACCGTGTTCGATCTATCAAATACTCAGAAAGAACTCTTTCTTATTACAAGAAAAAGAAGGCTGCTCTTGAGAAAATGGAAAGACATCAGACTCGAGAAAAGCTTCTAAAGCTTGGCAAGATTACAGCTCCAGTAAAGCGAGGTGGTTCATCAAAGTAAAACTAAGAATGATTGGCCTTGGGCAAATTTGCCTAATTTTGCTTCAAATATAAATAATGTAGATGAAAACAATTTACAGCAACATTTCAAACACTTTTTCCCTCTCATCGACGCTGACGAATTCAAAAAACACACCTAAGATAGACGGTGTGTTTTTTGCTAATGTAAAAGACAAAGTGCTTGGCAAAAACTATGAGCTTAGTTTTGTGTTTGTGGGAAAAAAGCGCATGCGAGCGCTCAACAAAGAGCATAGACAAAAAGATTACACTACTGATATTTTGAGTTTTTCTGTAGATAGTGATATTGGTGAGATTTTTATAAACCCTGACAAAGCACGTATGAAAGCAAAAGAGTTTGATAGAGAATTTTTAAATTATATTAAGTTTTTATTTATTCATGGATGTTTTCATCTAAAAGGTTTTGATCATAGTGATGAAATGGAGAAAAAAGAGGCTCAAGTTCGCAAAATTTTTAGTGTCTAATTTGGTTAAATTTTTAACGGATTTTATAAAAAATCATAAAAATTTCATATCTGTGTATAAATAGCCCGTAAATAGCGTGTATTTTACGTGTTTTTCATATATAATTCACAACATATTATGGCAATAGGCAGAAACATAGCAGTCGGAATAGATGTAGGAACAGCTCAGATCAAAGTTGTTGTTGCTGAGCAGGATTTGAAAAGTGAAAAAAACTCCTCACCAAAGATAATAGGTTGCGGTATCGCCGAGTCTAAAGGTATTCGATATGGGTTCGTCAACAATGCTGCTGAAGCAGCCAAGAGTATTCGCACCGCTGTATCTATGGCAGAAAAATCTGCGGGTGTGCCTATAAAAAAAGCTTATGTGTCTGTTGGTGGTGTAGGACTTTCGGCTATCATTGCTGTCGGTGGTGTAGCAGTGACAAAAGCAGATAGTGAGATCACAGAGCTCGATATAAAACGCGCGGTGGAAGAAAGTGAAAAAGAGCTTCCAAATTCTTATATTCAAAATAGAAAAATAATTCACACCATACCTCTAGAATATCGTATTGATGGCAAAAAAGTTTTAGGTCGCCCTCATGGTCTCAAAGGTCTACGACTCGAAGCGCGAGTGCTATATATCACTTGCCTCACCCATCACTTGAACGAGCTAATGTCTGCTTTCGAAGAGGCTGATATAGAGATCAAAGACGTGGTTGCCTCACCTATCGCTGCGAGCCTTATTACCCTAAGTAAGACTCAGAAGATAGCTGGTTGTATACTCGCAAACATAGGCGCCGAGACTACATCTATAATGGTATTTGAAAATAATATTCCTGTATCTATGGAAATGTTCCAAATTGGCTCAAATGATATAACCAATGACATTGCGCTTGGCTTGAAAATTTCTATAGAAGAAGCTAACGAAATAAAACAAGGCTTTGGTAGAGCTGGAGAATTTTCAAAGAGAAGATTGGATGAGATTGTTGTCGCTCGTCTTTCAGATATTTTTGATCTCATCGAAGATCATCTGAAAAAAATAGATCGAAGTGGACTTCTTCCTGCTGGTATCATACTGACAGGTGGTGGCGCAGGAACTTCAAACATAGAAGACGTAGCAAAACTCGCACTACGACTTCCTTCAAAAAAATCTAGTATAAAAATAGATTCAGCAAACATGAGCGTGCTAAAAAATATGAATAAAGATAATGAGTGGTCTGTGGCTTATGGTCTCATTCTTTTGGGACTCATCGGTGACAATGAAGGTGGTGGCTCTGGGTTTCCTGGTTTTACTAGCGGATTCAAAGACTTAGTTTTCAATACTGCTTGGAAAAAGTTTTGGCATTGGTTAAAACAATTTCTACCTTAGTTTATAGCTTAAAACAAGGCTTTTTAGGCCATATTTTGGGCCAATTGTCGTCTTTTGCAAATAGTGGCGCTAGTGGTATTATTACCGCATATATCAACCGGGCTAATTGTGTCCAGTTTGTTACATTTGTTATTCATTTGTAATCATATTGACCATACTTGCCCATAACCAGAAAGAATTATAAAAACTATGCCACAAGTAAAACCAGAAGTAGAAACATTTGCACGAATTAAAGTCATTGGCGTAGGAGGTTCAGGAAAAAATGCTACCAACCACATGATCAACGCTAAAGTTAAGAGCGTAGATTTTCTTGCTATCAATACAGATGCACAAGACTTGCATCACTCTCTCGCAAAGAAAAAAATTCATATTGGAAAAAATCTCACAAAAGGTTTGGGTGCGGGAATGAATCCTGAAGTTGGAAAGCGAGCGGCAGAAGAAACAAAAGAAGAGATTCAAGAAGCGCTAAAAAATTCTGATATGGTTTTTGTAGCTGGAGGACTCGGTGGTGGTACATGCACAGGTGCTGGTCCTGTTGTTGCAAAGATATCTAGAGAAATGGGTGCACTCACTATCGGCGTGGTGACAAAGCCATTCTCTTTCGAAGGTCAGTCTCGTATGCGACTTGCTGAGCAAGGTCTAGACGAGCTAAGTAATGCTGTAGATGCTCTCGTGGTGATACCTAACGACAAGCTCCTAGAAGCAGTAGGAAAAGACACTACAGCCAAGCAAGCCTTTGCAATGTGCGACGAAGTACTAAGACAAGCTGTAGAAGGCATCTCAGACCTCATCACCATGCCTGGTACAGTAGGTAACATAGACTTCGCCGACATACGAGCAGTACTAGAGGATGCTGGTTCTGCCCTCATGGGTATCGGTACAGCTAGTGGCGAGCGACGTGCAGAAGAAGCTGCTCGCGCCGCTATCAGTTCCCCTCTTATCGACATTTCTATTCATGGTGCAAAGGGCGTACTCTTCTCTATCGCTGCGGGTGATGACCTCACTATGTGGGAGATCCAGGAGGCTGCAAAGATCATCACAGACTCTGTGGATCCAAATGCAAAGATCATCTTCGGTACAGTAAAAGACGAGAAGCTCAAGAAAAATGAAATCAAGATTACTGTTATCGCTGCCAACTTCCCTGACTCACACAATGTAAGAAAAATGTTCTTCAATGGTGATCAACCAGCGGGAGGCAATAGAAACATAGGCTCAAGCGAAATATCTAACACCAGTGCGGGCAACATGCGAGGTAACACTTCAAACAGTGTAAACAGTGCCCTAACAAACTCTGCAAACAGTGGTGCTTCTGACGAAGACTCTGCGCCTATGCCAAAACGAGGTATTTTCAACTCATTCAATACTAGTGCACAGGAAAATACTTCTGCACAATCTACTGCTCCAATCATAAACACTATCGACACAAAAAAGACAGAGGTTCCTACACCTATACAGACTACAAATGACGATGATGACTGGGGTGCGGTTCCGGCGTTTTTGAGACGATCTAAAAAGTAAAATAAAACTCTCCTACCTGACTACCTCGAAGGACACGGAGATTTTCTGCTGAAAATCTCCTATGCTCATTGCAACTCGCAATGTCCTTCTCACTAGCCAGGTAGGAGAGTTTTTATTTCTCATATACTAAAAAATATATTACAATAAACTTCTATGAACAAATACAAACTTCTAATCATTGGTGGTGGGCCGGCTGGTGTAGCTGCTGGAGTATATGCATCTAGAAAACAACTTCCGACTCTTTTTGTTACTGAAAATTTTGAAGGACAAAGTTCTGTGTCAGAAGGTATTGAAAACTGGATTGGTACTATCAAGATAAGTGGTGCGGATCTCGCAAAGTCACTAGAGAATCATCTCAAGGCTTATGCTGGCAATATTGTCACCATTAAAACTGGTGCTAGAGTGACAGCTATACGAAAGCACACCGACTACAGTGAGGCTTCCCCACTTTTTATAGCAACGCTTACTGATACATCTGGTGCGAGTGCTGGCTCAGGTGCTGGTGCAAATACAGAAGTTGAAGTAGAAAATATTTTAATAAGTACAGGCAGTACAAGACGTAAGCTCGAGGCAAAAAATGCAGACATCTTTGAACACAAAGGAGTGACTTATTGTGCCACTTGCGATGGACCTGTTTTCTCTGGACAAGATGTGGCAGTGATTGGTGGTGGTAACGCCGCGTTTGAGAGTGCCGCTCAGCTTGCTGCGTATTGCAAGACTGTGACTATCGTCAACAGAAGTGACTCTTTCCGCGCAGATCCTGTCACAGTAGAGAAAGTCTGTGCAAAAGAAAATGTACGAGTGGTGAAAAATGCTGTAATAGAAGAAGTGCTCGGTGACAAATTCGTCAAAGGTCTAAAGCTCGCGGACCAGACACTAGATGTGACAGGTGTATTCGTGGAGATTGGCCTTATTCCAAATACTTCATTTGTAAAAGATATTGTCGAGATAGATGCTTATGGAAAAATAGTTGTAGACGCGCGCACTCAGCGCACAAAGACTGCTGGAGTATGGGCTGCAGGCGACTGTACAGACGGTCTATATCATCAAAACAATATCGCCGCTGGCGACGCAGTAAAGGCACTTGAGGACATATATATTGCAGTGAGTAAGAGGTAGTGGTATATAATGTTGGCTGGTTTGTGTAGGTGCGGGTAAATTATCTGATGAAAAAAACTTACACGGTCGCACAAATATAAGGGCGGTTAGCTCAGTTGGTAGAGCGCAACATTGACGTTGTTGATGCCACAGGTTCGAGTC
>CAYWQF010000037.1:0-6064 GCA_964460835.1 uncultured Candidatus Saccharibacteria bacterium
AAAGGTTTTGCTGCTATGCGAGCTATAGACCCTATGGGTTCACCTGTGAAGGTTGCAGCTATGGAGGCGATTACATCTTCGGCTTCGGCTATGTCTGCATCAGGAGGAGCTTCTACAGCCACTGTAGACTCTGTGACTACTATAAACTCTGGTGCAAATACAATCACTGTAGATGTAGAAGCCAATGCCTCTAGTATCTCAAACACTGGCGCTACTAGAGCTGAGGTTGTTATAAACACCCCTACAGGCAGCACAGCAAGCGTCGCAGATAGACCTCGACCAAACATAGTGAGACCAGAGGACTTCGGAGAAAATCCACAAGACGCACTCATCTGTGACAGCTGTCAGTAAAAGGTGTAAAATAAGCGGACTAGAAAAGCAAAAATGCGTCCATGTAAAAAAGCGCAAAAAGTAAAACACAACGCGAAAAAAGATTACAAGAAATTAATTTAAAAATTATGATTATAGGACGACCATCACCAACAGATACAACACTTCATCCCATCAAGTACAAATGGGCTTATGAGCTCTACAATCAGGGTGTAAGAAACACTTGGTTCCCGCACGAGATTGCACTCAAGGAAGATTTGCAAGATTTTGCAAAGATGACTCCAGATGAGCGACACGCTGTAGAGTTTGTGATGTCTTTCTTCAATCCAGGAGAGCTTATTGTAAACAGATCTATTGCTCTAGGTATATATCCGTATATCAAATCTCCAGAAGCTCACTTGTATCTTGCAAAATGGATGTGGGAAGAAGCAAATCACTGTGTATCTTTTGAGTATGTGCTCGAGACTTTCCCATTTGATAAAGAAAAAGTGTATAAAAATCACCTCGAGACTCAGTCTATGATAAACAAAGAGGCTTTTATTGAAAAATATCTAAAGAGAATGACTGAACAAACTCTCGATATTGAAACAGTAGAAGGTAAAAAGGATTTTGTACGAAATCTCGTGGCTACAAACATCGTGATGGAAGGTATCTGGTTCTATAGTGGATTTATGGTGGTGATGTCTTTCCGACAGCGAAATCAGCTTCGTAACTTCGCATCTATGATCAACTGGGTGCTTCGAGATGAGAGTTTGCACTTGCGATTTGGTATGGAGCTTATTCACACAGTACTTGAAGAAAATTCAGACCTCCTTACTCCAGAATTCGCAGAGGAGATTCGAAATATTATCATCGAAGGTGTAAATGCTGAGATCGAGTACAACAAAGATCTTTTCCCAAACGGTATTCTTGGACTAAACGCTGACTATGTAAATCAGTATGTACAGTATGTAGCAGACAGACGACTCGAAGAGCTTGGTCTAGAAAAGCATTTCAATGCTATCAACCCTGCAAAATGGATGGCTACAGCTACAGATGTATACGAGCTAGTAAACTTCTTTGAAGCTCAGAACACAAGTTATGAAGTAGACACAAAGGCCCACAATGAAAGTAGTGACGGAAAAGGTGGTGAAGGTGCGAAAGAGGTGAGTTTCTAGGCCGAGGGAGAAGGGGTTTTTAAAGCGATTCGGTTTGATTAGTTCAATTATATAAAATTGATTTTAGAGGTAAGAAAAAACGGCGCCGTGCTTTGTAGCTCGGCGCCGTTGTGGTTGTAGCTGGGACGCTTTTGGTCGCCCAAGGTTGCCTCAAAAAAGGCCCACCTTGGGCGCATGTCCACGTTCACGCGCACGTTTCTCCCTGCGGGCTCTGCAGCTCGCAGGGGAGATGTATTTGCAGACCTTGTAGAGTCCGAATACTCCGATGAGGAACATAATACTCAGGCACGCGCCCAAGTGGTCGTCATACTTGATCAGGTCTGGGCGGTCGGCATAAGGGCCGACTAACTGCTCGGCAATTGCCGAAAAACTTTTCATAGCGATCATGGAGGGTGGAGGGTCAGGGGTTGAGAAGAGCTATTCTTCCAAATGCTGTGTTTGTTGATGCAAATTCGGGGTTTTAATCCGTAAAAGCCACAGGTTTTGGTGCTTAAAATAGTAACATATATATGCTAAAAAAGCAAGTATTTTTACCTCCTACCGATCAAGTATTTCTGAACATTTTCCTTATGAGCAGCGTATGTTTTTGTGCAATGCATCACACCGTGAGTGTCGTGTAGATAAAATAGGCAATCTGTTTTTGCTGGATTGTATGCAGCTTTTATGGCCTCTATACTTGGATTTGATATGGCCATAGGTGGTAAGCCTTTGTTTTTGTATGTATTAAAATCAGATTCAATATATTTGTCTTTTCCTGTGACAGCTGGCCACCATTTATTTTCATCACCCTTGGCGTACTGGAGAGTAGCATCTATGTCGAGTGACATTCCTTTAAAAATACGATTCCAAATCACACCAGAGATGATTTGCATATCAGCTTTACTACCAGCTTCTTTTTCTATGAGAGATGCGATTCGTACAGCAGTGTCTAGATTTATTTTCTCAGCTTTTTTTGCTAGTGCCGTTTTAGCGACATTATTTTTTGTGCCAGACCCGCTCGGTTTATTGCCAAGTATTTGATCAGAAACTTTTGTATTGAAAGATCGAAGCATCTTATGAGCAACATTTACACCACTAGTGCCGACTTCTACCCAGTAAGCGCCAGGAGCATAGTAGCCATCGAGATAGCCATTGTCACCACTTGGTGCTGTTGTGAGAAAACCTTGCACATCTTTGTCGTCCCATTCCAAAACCTTAGCGAATTTTTCTGCTATTTGTTCACGTCTAAGACCAGCCGGAATATTTACTAGACGCATGTATGGATTTGCAAGATTGCCATAAAACTCCAGTGGGTCCAGACCCATATTGGTAGCATATATAGTGACACCGGTGGTAACTCCAGATAGGAGTATAAACATAAAGGTGGCGAGACTGGCCATTTTGAAGCTAGTTTTTCCACTTTTGCTCCCTTGGGGGCGTAGATTTTGGCCGTATTGGTTTCGACCATTTCGCGTATTTTGACTTGTGTTTCTGTTTTGATTAGTCATATGGCTTTATAAAGTACCGAATCCTATGCTATTATTATATCCAATGATGTAATAAAAGCGAGCTTTTACCGTCATTAACTATGTCGAACCAGCACAATACAGACGATTTACAGCGAGATTTGAAGGTACGCTTCCAAAGCGCTTATGATACGCACTCGGATGCTATATTTAGATACTCGTTTTATAAGCTCTCTGACAGGGAAAAGGCCAAGGATGTCGTCCAAGATACCTTTGTGCGTTTTTGGGAGTATTTAGCTTCCAACGGCGTTATAGAGAACGAAAAGGCCTTTATATACCGTATAGCTACCAACGCCATAGTAGACAACTACCGTAAGCGTAGGGAGATATCTCTAGACCTGTTGGCCGATGACGGCTATGACCACCCAGACGCCGAAGGTCATCACAAGATGATGCGAAGCGCAGATAGTGCTGACGCATTACAGCTCCTAAACGAGCTTGATGACAAAGAGCGAGATATCATGCTTCTACGATATGTAGAAGGTCTGTCTGTGGGTGAAATAGCTGAGGTTCTAGGCGAGCGAGAAAATACTGTATCTGTGCATATTCACCGAGCTATCAAAGAGCTTCAAAAACTTTTTGAAAAATCAGTGAAGAAGCGCGGATAATTTTAAAAAATGATAAACGAACAATTCGACAATTTAATAGAAGACCTAAAGGGACTTAAAATGAGTTCTGAGGAAAAGAAATCTGTATACAATCAGGCTCTTTATTCTATTGCCAAGATCGAAGCTGTTCATGATGAAGCTCTGCACTCTCATACTTATGCTAGTAGTAAGACTTCAGTAAAAAGTGTTTTTGTAAGCGTATGGGAATCATACATAAAAGAAAAGAAGTTTATTCCGGCACTTAGTATTGTCGGTATTTTAATATTATCAGGAGGAGCATCACTCTTTGCTGAGCAAGCACTTCCTGGAGACTCATTATACTCACTAAAGGTAAATGTTAATGAAAATGTTCGAGGGCTCGCCGCTGTAACACCAGAAGCAAAGGCAAAGTTTGCACTTGAGGTGACAGGTCGTCGTCTACAAGAAGCGGCTACACTATCTACTCGAGGTCAGCTCACAGCTGAAAACAGTGAGATCATACGCCAGCAGCTCATAAAGCAAGTAGGTCAGGTTAAAAATCAGGTAGCATCACTCGCTTCTACAAACAACCTAAAGGCTGCGCAGGGTATTGCGGTCAATTTTGAATCATCACTCAAGGCTCATGAACTTATACTAGAAAAGATTTCAAAAGATCAGCAAGCAGCACAGTCATCATCGACTACACCTACTGACGCGAGTCACATCGGCTCTATCATAGCTGCTGTAAAGACAGAGCTAGCTACTACTACACAGTCTAGAGTGGACCTACAGGCAAAGGAGCTAAGTACCGATGCTTCTCCAGAAAAAGTGAAGACGAGACTCGCTGAGCTCAAGCTTCAGGTGGTTGAGGTTAAGCTTTCTGCACAGACAGCATCGCTCAGTACTACCACAGCATCTACTTCTGCATACCTCATAGCGCAGGCTGACTTACTCGTAGCTCTTGCCGATAAAAACATAGAGAGTGGCACATATTCTACTGCACTCGCTATCATACAAAAGACATCACAGCTTTTGAGTGATATAGATGCTGTTATAGATGCTGACTCTACTGCTGGTGTGGACTTAAAAGCAATCATAAACGAGGCTCTCTCTGGTAACAATATAAACTTTGACTTGGGTATAGATATCAAGGCTACTGACACCAACACTGATCCAAAGATTCCAGTCGACAACGCTTCATCTACAGCTTCTAGTACTGTCTCTAGTGCCACCACAACTCCTATTGTTTAGTCTTTATGTGTTAAAATAGCTTGATGAATTCAATTGTGCTTTTTGGTATTACAGGAGATCTCGCTCGTGCAAAACTCATCCCTTCTTTGGCTAGGCTTTGGAAGGGTGGTTTTTTTGAGCATGGCGTCATCAATGTCGCCGACTCCACGCGATTTGTTGGATTTGGGCGCAAAGATTTTTCTAAAGAAGATTTTGAAAAATATATTGGTGAGTATTCTGCGCTAGGTTTGCCGCCCGAATCCGCTTTTGCGCAAGATTTTGCTTCAAAATGGTCTTATGTCTGTTCGGACTTAGATAATATAGATGGGTATAAAAAACTCGCTGATACAGTAGGGTTAGAGAGGCGAAGTGGGGTGCTTTTTTACGTGGCGTTACCACCACAGTATCAAATGACCGTGGCGAAGATGTTAGTCGACGCTGGTTTATTATCAAAAAATAATACACAAAATACCGCAAATCGCATCGCTTTTGAAAAGCCTTTTGGATATGATGCGCAGTCAGCGCTCTCGCTAAATAATTTTCTACTGGAACACTTGCAAGAAAAACAGATTTTTAGAGTAGATCATTATGCTGGAAAAGAGGCAGTGCTTGCGCTGGATGAGTCAGGAAAACAGGGACTTTTAGTTGATACTTACAATAGTAAAAACTTTTCTAAAATAGAAGTACGTTTGCATGAGAAAAAAGATGTAAAAGGTCGAGGGGCTTTTTATGACGCGGTTGGCGCACTGTCTGATGTAGGGCAAAATCATCTTTTGTATGTGCTATCGAGCGTGCTCGCGGCACCATTTTTTAATAAATCTGATTTTAATAATACTGAGGAAAAAAATATAAGCATAGAAAAAATGCGTCATATCGCACTAGACACGGTAGATTTTGATGTGTCTATGGACGCTGTGGAAGTTGGTCAATATGAAGGTTTTTTGTCTGAAAATGGTGTGAAGTCAGGTAGTACAACGGAGACATATTTTAAAATCAAAGGAAAAATCTGTGATAATGAAGACTTTGTATGCTATCTAGGTGACAGAGCTTGTACTGAAGATGAAGAAAACTTCAAAAAAAATTTTATTGCACGCTGGAAAGGTCTTGAAATAGAAATATCTGCAGGAAAAGCAATGAAAGAAAATGATGTGGCGGTGTATTTGTATAATAATTTTGATGACAAAGAATCTAAAAATAAAGAATTTGTAATGGTCATACCAGTAAACTCTCAGGATATAAATAAGCCACAAAAAGAAGCATATGACGAAGTATTTCG
>CAYWQF010000038.1:0-6032 GCA_964460835.1 uncultured Candidatus Saccharibacteria bacterium
TAAAAAAGAATCTAGTTTTGATGCAAACAACTTATATTGGGAAAAAACTATGGGTAAATACTCCGTGGGACTACTACAACTTTCAGTGGATGATCCAGAAGCAAAAGCTCATGGATACTCCCAACAAGATTTACAAGATCCTTATAAAAATTTACAAGTTGGTGTTGAAATAATGAAAAGACAGGTAAGTGCTGATGGCTATATATCTGGTATAAAATACACAACAGATAATGGTACAAAAGTTTATGGTGGTGCTACAGCTTATTGGTCAACACTTAGATAATAATTATGCTAAAATTAAACCACCTCACAAATCAACTTCATGCTCTCTCGTAAAAACTTTTTTATCATAATAATAGTAATAATCAGTCTTGTACTAGGTGGACTCATTGGCTTCTATTTTTATTCACAAAAGAAAAATGCAGTACAGCCTTTTCTAGGGCAGAGTACTACAAAGACAAACTTTGGTGGCGCGAACCCAACAAACACTAGTAACACAACGGGTTCTCAGTCACAAAACGACGCATTACCACCTTCTTATGAGAAGCCAACTATCACACCGGAAGAGCCACGACTTCGAAAGATAAGTACTGAACCTATAGCTGGATCAGACTTTGTCACAGTAGACATATTGGCAACAACCACCATTATTACCTCTAAAAACATAGAGCCTGCAGATGGTGTAAAGACTGTAGTAGCTACAAAAAAGGTAACACCGAAGGTTATAGGTAAAAAAGAGACTATTCGCTTTGTAGATAGAGCTACTGGAAATATATACGAGACAGCTACCACTACACCAAAACTCACTAAAGTCTCAAACACAACTGTGCCGAAGATATATGAGGCTTATTTTACTGACAAGGGTGATTCTTTGATACTTCGAGATTTATTTGGAAATACAGACGCTATACGTACTCGTTATGGCAATCTAGATTTTGCTACCACCTCTACACAAGAAAAAACTCTATTACTCTCTGATTTACCTGTAAATATGCTTCAAGTGGCTATTTCACCGAACAAAGACAAGGTGTTTTATATTTCAAATGACGCACCAAGAGGTGTTGTTATGCGTCCAAATGGATCAAGTAAGATAGGTATTTTTGATTCACAAATCAAAGAATGGCTTGCTATATGGCCAAACACAAACAGTATTGTAGTCACTACAAAAGCTTCTGGTT
This sequence comes from uncultured Candidatus Saccharibacteria bacterium, assembly GCA_964460835.1. Classification (GTDB taxonomy): domain Bacteria; phylum Patescibacteriota; class Minisyncoccia; order Phycocordibacterales; family CAIZLB01; genus VEQN01. The sequence continues at coordinate 1,179 of CAYWQF010000038.1, forward strand.
TCTCACAAGGTTTCTCATATCTCATAAACCCTGACACAAGAGCTACCACTAGACTACTTGGAAATATATTAGGACTCACCACACTTCCATCACCAGATATGTCTAAAATACTCTTTAGTTATAGTGCCCAAGGATCTGTGAAACTAGCTTTGTATGATAGAAAAAATAGTACTTATACAGACCTTGTATACAAAACTCTCTCTGAAAAATGTGTTTGGTCTAAGAAAAATAAAGATGTTATCTTTTGCGCTGTACCTGAAGATATCTCCTTCAACACATACCCAGATGTATGGTATCAGGGGTTAATCACTTTCACAGACAATATTCTACAGATAAATACCAAAACTGGTGAAACACGCCTTATGGCTAGCCTACAAAGAGAATCTAAAGAGGTTATAGATGTTATAAACCCTGTACTTAGTGCTAATGAAGACTATTTACTATTTACAAACAAATCAAATCTTATACTTTGGGGACTTAGACTGGTAGACTACAAGAAAGATACCACTATAAATGTGTCTACAAAGGCACCCACAGCAACAAGTAGTGCTACAAGCAGTAAAACTACTAGTACAAGCACAAAGAGCTCTGTAAACACCTCTAAAACATCTACCAGCACTAGATCAAACTAGTTTTAAACTGCGCCTACTTAGTTTTTCTTCTTTATAGTCTTTCTTAAATATAGCTCCTGACCTATCATAAACAAACTTCCTGTTATCCAGTACAAAGCTACAGCACCAGATACAGATAGAGACACTATAAACATAAACACAGGCATCACATATCTCATTTGTACATTCATACTATGAGCTAAATCATCTTGAAAACTAGGCTTTTTATCACTTTTTATCTCAGGCTTCTTATAAACAGGTACAGATAGTCTTATTTGTATAAATTGAGCCACACCAGCAAATACACTGAGTACAATACTCCTCTTACTAACATCTATAAGACCTAAAAATATAGTATTTACAGTACTAGGGTTAGGTATAAAAGAATATAAAATAGACACATCTATAACAGGTAAACCTCCTCTATAGAAAATAATAGCTAGGGCAATAATAATAGGGAGTTGTATAAGGAGTAAAAAGAAGCTAGCAAAAGGGTTGATATCATTCTTTTTATAGAATTCAAAAGTTTTTTTAGCAAATTCCTCTCTTTTATCACCATATTCCTCTTTTATCTTCGCAAGATCTGGCTCTAGAGCTTTCATAACCATCTGAGTTTTAGCAGCCTTCTTTGAGAGGGGAAAGAGTATTATCTTCACAAGACAGGTTACTATAATAGTCGCTAGACCCACATCACCTCCAGGAATATGATTTATAACAAAGACTAGTAGGTTGTATATAGGGTTATAAAATAGGGTATGGAACATGTTTATTGTTTATTTAGAGTTTGATTATACCACTTTCATTTAAAACATTCTTCATTTCAGCCAACAAAACATCATTTTTAACATTTAAAACGGTTTTATTAGCGGTAATAACTATATATTTATCTAAAATAGCCTTATTTATAGTCATTTTAGAGTCACTATCACCTAAAAGACTTTTTAATGAGGTGTTTATGGCCGATCTGAGTATTCTCCTTGCTCTATTTCTTTCTACCGCAGTCTTAAAAACCTTCTTTGGGGTCAAAATAGCTATATTTTTAACTGTATTTTGTTTTTTATACCCTGTATTTTGCCCGAGGTTTTGTAGAGACATACCTAGAATCTGATTCTTGAAAGACCAACGTAACAAAAAAGAGCTTGATTTATAAGCTCTTTTTTGAATAACCTCTTGAATTTCTAATCCCTTCATTTGGTTTTTTGGTTTTAAAAACTTTAAAAAAGCAAAATATGGCTTAAAATAAGCTTATTTTACTAGTTTTTTTGAAACAGAGAGTTTCTTTCGTCCTTTTCGTCGTCTAGCCTTTAGAACACGCTTTCCTCCGTGAGTCTTTGTTCTACTCAAAAAGCCGTGCTTCTTTGCTCTTTTTCTTTTTTTAGGTTGATATGTTCGTGACATAGGGGCTATATTAACCTATATTCAAACTTATTTCAACTTTATGTGTTCGAATACATAAATAATAAAAATATTTTTTGTAATGTAGATTTGATAAATTTTTTATAAAAAACATCTTCTCAACATAACTCTGAAAAATATTCAAGTTCTCTTCTGATTAGTGGAAGGTATAATGTTGTTCACTTATGGATAGCAAAACCTTATGGGATTCAGTTTTGGTAAAGATAGAGTTGGAAATACCAAAAGCTACTTTTACCACTTGGTTTAAAGAAGTCTATATTTTAAAGATAGACAATGGTGTTATATATCTCGCAGTACCTAGTACTTTTGTAAAAGATTGGTTTCAAAAAAAATATCATAAAAATATTCTTCAGAACTTCCGCGATCTTATGGATGGAGTGAGAATGGTTGAATACGTTATTACATCAAACAACAAAAAGAGGGCTGATTTTAACACTGAAATACCTACACAAAACAAAGAACTCCCTCTAAATAACCTATATATAGACCCTTCTGACAATTTAAACCCTCGATACACATTCGATACTTTTATAGTAGGACCTTTCAATGAGCTTGCTTATGCTGCTTCTCAAGCTGTTATCAAAAAACCAGTTGCTTATAACCCTTTATACTTCTATGGAAACACAGGTCTAGGTAAAACTCACCTTATGCAATCTATTGGTAATCAAATAAAGCAACAAAATAAAGAGAAGCGTATTCATTATGTTACTTCAGAGAAGTTCACTATAGATTATGTAAACTCTGTACAAAACAATCGTGTAAATCATTTTAAAGAGAAGTACCGAAAGTATGATGTGCTTATTATTGATGATATTCAATTCCTATCAAACAAAGAGAAGACTCAGGAGGAGATGTTTCACCTTTTCAACTATATGTATGATGGCAATAAGCAGATCATTTTTTCATCAGATCAACACCCAAACTACCTACAAAACCTAGAGGCTCGTCTAAAGTCTCGCTTTAGTGCTGGTATGATTGTGGATATTTCCCCTCTAGATACTGAGTCAAAAGTGGCTATATTGAAGACAAAAGCCGCTCAAAACAACTTCCAACTACCTGACGAAACGGCTTATTATATAGCTTCTGTTGTAAATGGAAGTATAAGAGAGCTCGAAGGTACTCTAAACTCCATAATCTGCCAGACTCAACTCACAGGTAAAGAACTTCCTCTTACAGAGATAAAAAGACTTACAAAAGACTCTACAAAACCTCAAAAGAGTATTTCCGTGAAAGATGTAGTACATGCGGTAGCCTCTTTTTACAACATAGAAGAAGATAGTATCTACAACAAGACAAGAAAGCAGGAAGTAGTAAAACCACGACAATTAACAATGTACATTCTTCGTGAGGATTACAATATTTCCTTTCCTTCTATAGGACAAAAACTTGGTAACAGAGATCATACGACTGTTATGCACTCTTGTGAAAAGATAAAGAATGAATTAAAGTCAAACTCAGAGCTAATAGGGGAGTTAAACCAAATAAGAGGACTTTTATAGGTTTAAAGTAAGTTTATATAGCAAAGTCTTTTAGATCTGTGTAAAAACCTGTGGATAGTGTGTGTAAATCACATAAAAACTTGTTCAAAACATTGTGAATAAAAGCTGAATATAAAGTTAATAATAATTTTATTTATTTTTTATTCAAAACTTATCCTTTTTTATCCCAGAGTATTCCACAGAATGTGTGTTAAAAAATGTCTAAAAGAAGCTTATAAAACAAACCTCTTAGGACTTATCCACATTATCCACAGGTATAATAATAGTAATTAAATTTTTTATTAAATAAGATTAAGAATATGAAACTAGAAAGTGTAAAAGAAAGATTGACAGATGCTGTATCTAAGGCAGAAAAGATTACAAGTAAGAATACAACACTACCTGTCCTTAAGTGTGTCCTTTTAGAAGCGTCTAAAGGATGTCTTTTTGTACGGTCTACAAACTTGGATATAGGTATAGAAATTTCAATACCTGTAAAAGTCGAAGTTGAAGGACAGGTGGCTGTACCAGGAAATGTACTATCAAGTTTTATATCTCAACTAGGTAATGAAAAATCTATAAATCTAGAAACTGTTAATGAAAATTTAAAAGTTTATTCATCTAAGAGTAGTACACTTATAAAAGCCTATCCTATAGATGACTATCCATCTATTCCAAAGGTAGACAAAGATACCTCTAAAACGCTCAAAATACCCGCTCAGGACTTCGTAAATGGTCTAAAGGCTGTTCATTACAGTTCTGCTACTTCAAACATTAAACCAGAGCTATCAAGTGTGCGTGTATATCCACTAGATGGAAGTCTTGTGTTTGTTGCTACAGACGGCTTTAGACTAGCTGAGAAGAGGGTTGTTGTTAAAGATCTACCAGAATTCACTCATATTCTTATTCCAGCTAAAAACGCTATGGAAATAGTGCGAGTTTTTGATGGTATAGAGGGGGAAGTGGAGATTTTGATAGATGAAAACCAAATATCTGTGACTTCTGGTGATATTTACCTTATCTCTAGAACTATAGATGGTAATTTTCCTGACTATAAAGCCATTATTCCAAAGGAATTCATCACAGAGGCTACTATTTTAAAGCAGGATTTTGCTAATGCTCTTAAAATTAACACTATTTTTAGTGATTCTTTTAACCATATCAAGTTCGTAATAGAGCCTAATAATAAGAAAATAGAGCTTTCTACTAAAAATAATGAAGTTGGTGAGAGTTCTACGACTCTTTCTGGGGTGACTTCAGGACAGGATATAAATATAAACTTCAACTATAGATATATAAACGATGCTATGTCATCTATGAATACAGATAGTCTAGTTTTTGCTTTTAGT
>CAYWQF010000039.1:0-5551 GCA_964460835.1 uncultured Candidatus Saccharibacteria bacterium
AATGGAACTTTTGACTGTTCGTCATCTGTTCGTATTCCAAGTATGAATATTTCTAAATCACTTCCACAGACCGGTACAACTGACATTGATGTAGGTAGCCAAGAGATTGCAACCCTACAAGGAACGTGCGGAATGGGTATGTATCCGTTTGAAGTAGAGTTTAAGTCATAAAAACGAGACACGAAATCGTTAACCTCCAAAGCGTCTTATTCTGTCTCATTTTTGCTAGAATACCCATATTCCTCAAAGCGGAGTGAAACTGCTCCATTTCAAAAATGAGACAGTGACCGAGACGGGTGAAATACGCTTAGTTTGCTTTGCTTATAAAAACACCCTAGAGACCGAGACACCTCATACAAGGAGTAGAAGGGGTGCTAGAATGTGTTGAACTGTCTCGCCCTACAAGTCCGCGACCACGACAGTCAGCTCGGTAAAATTAAAACACACCAAAACTGAAAAGTGAAGGTGTGTTTTAATTTTGACGCAGAGATGGTGAGAAGCTTGGACGAAGAAAGCCTGACGCAGTCGCGCAGTGAGCCGGTAATATGTTACTATTGAGGCGTTAATTTAAAGGGCGAAGCGCGACAAGGAGGCGGGGTAGCAGGGCTTTTTGCGTAGCAAAAAGAACCTGTGACCGAGTCCTAGTCTCCCAGCCAGCAAGAGCGCGCTCGAGATGCGTTAAAGAAACATTTTAATAGTTCTGCATAGCTACAGGTTTTGTGAAAAATATATATAATATATGATATGAACGATGAACAAGTAAGAAAAAGATTATTAGGATATTTATTATGGGCTGGGGCATCCAGCATTAAGCTTAGTAAGAAACAAGAGATGAAGTTGAAAGAATGGATAATACCTTATGTTTGTGATGAATTAGGGCTTTCTACTGAACCCTTAAAGATGGAATATATTAGAAAATTTATTGACTCTTGGGAAAGTAGTGATTTAAATCCAGACGATTATAAACATTACTATGTAGACAAAAATTCAAATGGAAAGTCGCTCTGGGATCTAGTCTAATTGATATGAAGATATTATTAGTAAATAATGGAAATCCTGCGATTATAGTAGAGAGAACAAAAAATAAGGATATAAAAGTAGTTCACTTAAATAGTGGAATACACGCAACTTATCATCCAAGCGGACATAATCATTTTTTTGATCCTGATAGTACTAGGGTGTGGCGACAACAAATCTCAGAAATGGGAGGACACGGTGGCGAATTGGTAAATTGTACGCAATCGCTGCCTTTTTCAAAGATAACTAAACCTGAATTTTTTATAAAAATAAGCACAAGTCTATCAATTTGGAAAGATAAATATATGAAATTAAATAAGTTAGAAATTAATACAGATAAATTAATCTCAATAGAACTTTCCGCGGTGAATGATAAGAACTATATAACATTATTAGATGATGAACACCCTTTTGTTTTAGCTTCTATATTTTAGTGCTCAAGTTGGGTCAATATGCTAATATAAAAGCATTAAAAATAACCTTACGGGGGATGGGGGCTTGATCAATCACGGTTCTAGCTCAGGACGTCAGCCAACATGTTATAAATACACATGATAATTCGTTGCATACAGACATTATGATTAACATTAATTGGAATAAAATAGAGGGGAGATGGTTGGGTATCTGCCCAAGGTGCAATACTCAAACTTACTTTGAGTCTAAAAGTACTATAGGTACACTGAGTAAAATATATGAAACACTTTTTTGTCCCGGTTCCCATGCATTTCTGGTGGAGTATTCTTCAAATGATCACTTAAAAAAGATACTCATTTGTTCTCCAATTGATCACGACTATCTGGTACCTAAATGGTTGCCAGAAATTTATCACGATGCCTACAAAGAATTGTTGTATGTCAGGGCTTATGGCTATACAAGAAGTGTGGTTTCTGTTTGTGCAATTCTTTTGGAGGCACATGTTAATGAATTAATTAAAAATACAGGAGAAAAAAGAAAGACTTTGTATGATAAGTTGGAATTATTAAAATCACTTAAAGCTATAGATGAGCATCAGTTCACAAATGCCACTATTACTCGTCTTACTAGGAATGAAGTATTACATCCGAGTGATATTTTGAATAAAATTGAACCAGTAGAAGCCGAGGTGGTATTTGAAGAAATCACCAATTTTTTAGAAGGTACTTTTAGATTTAAATCCTCTAAGGCATTACCTGAGCCCAAGGCTACAGATGAGTCGATATCAATAGAAACAGTGGACGGGTCTTCTGATACAAAATGATACTTTATATGCAAAAAGAAATAGAAGTAAAAGCAAAAGTATCGAGTTTCCAGAGTGTGCGCGAACAACTCGAAAAACTCGGTTGCATATTTTCTGAACCTATTAGACAAGAAGATGATGTTTTTGTGAATTTTGATGGTGATTTTACTCAATTAAAACTTGGTGAAAATTTTCTTAGGATTAGAAGGGAAAATAAAGTAGGAAAAACTCGTATACTTTTTACACTAAAACAATCCCAAACAAATGAGCTTGATTGTATTGAGAAAGAAACAGAAATAACTGACGCTGAACAATTTGAAGGTGCGCTAATACTTATGGGATATCATAAAGCAATTTCAGTGCACAAAAATCGTGTAAAGACAAAATATAAAGACATGGAAATATGTCTGGATGAGGTGGATCATTTAGGTTCATTTATTGAGGTAGAAAAGATAACCGAAGGTGAGGGTGATACAGTACAAGAAGAGTTATTCAATTTTCTCGAAACACTAGGGGTCAAGAGGGAAGATAGAGTTATCAATGGTTATGATACCCTGATGTATCGACATAATAAAGTATAAAAATGAAAACAATTACAATTTGTGGCTCAATGAAGTTAATAGAAAAGATGAAAGAGATAGAACAGAATTTAAAAGATTTAGGTTTTGATGTATTGCTTCCAAATACATCTGAAGTAAGTGATTACACAATAATGTCTGAATCAGAACAGTACAGTCATAAAAATAGAATGATTATTGATCACTTGGATAAGATTAGGCAAGGAGATGCAATCCTAGTGGTAAATGACCGACTTAAAGATATTGATAGTTACATCGGTGCCAATTCATTCTTGGAGATTGGTTTTGCGTATTCTATGGGTAAGAAGGTATTTTTATTTAATGAAATTCCTCAGCAGCCTAACTCAGTGGAAATCGGAGGTATGCTACCTATCTGCCTCAAGGGAGATTTAAGTTTTATTAGTATATAAAATGTTAAAATTAACCCATGAGTTCATCTAATGTAAAAATCGTAGTCTTTGTCCCAGAAACGCACACTGACATTGTCCGTGAAGCGATGGGTAAAGCAGGTGCAGGTAAGATCGGTAATTATTCATACTGTACATTCTCTAATAAAGGGGTCGGAAGATTTAAACCTGATATTGGAGCAAATCCACATATTGGTGAAATTGGAAAATTTGAGGAGGTTCAAGAAGAAAGAATCGAAACTGTTTGTCCTAGAGAAAAACTACAAGAAGTGATTGGCGCTATAAAAGAAGTGCATCCGTATGACGAGGTTGCTTTGGATGTGTATCCGTTAGAAAATATTTAGGCCTGTATTTTGCTATACTACACACATGAAACCAACAAGCGAAGCCACCCTCAAACGTGTATATGCAATGGTCTTTGCGAACGTCTATCCGCTATATGTGGCAAAGGCAGAGAGAAAAGGTCGCACCAAAGATGAGGTCAATAAAATCATTCACTGGCTTACTGGATATACTCAGAGTAAACTAAATGCAGTGATAAAGAAGGAGGTAAACTTTGAAAATTTTTTCAAAGAAGCGCCAAATTTAAATCCTTTACGCAAACTCGTTACTGGCACCGTCTGTGGAGTACGAGTCGAAGATGTTAAAGATCCAATAATGAGAGAGGTTCGTTATCTAGACAAGCTTGTTGACGAGCTTGCTAAAGGAAAGCCCATGGAGAAGATTTTAAGAAAGCCTGAATTATAAAAACACAAAAATACTATAACAATATGAACACCTACAACTGGTACTCACAACTTATCAGACCTACATGGGCTCCACCGAGCTGGCTTTTTGGACCAGTATGGACAGTCTTGTATGCAATCGTCGCCGTATCTTTTGGCACTGTCTTTTATAAAGCATTTACAAAGCAGATCTCGTGGATGGTAGCTTTGCCATTTGCTCTCAATCTACTTTTTAATTTTATATTTACCCCAATTCAATTTGGCTTGAAAAATAATCTTCTTGCTGCTGTGGATATATTACTAGTGGTCAGCACCCTCGTCTGGGCATTTTACGCTATATGGCATGCATCGCCGGAGCTACGTTGGATTGTATATGTAAATATTCCGTATCTTTTGTGGGGAACTTTTGCCACTTTTTTACAGTTGACGATTACTTATTTAAATAAATAAAAACGCGCGCCCAGGATAGGGCGCGCGCAATGTAGATACAAGAAACCATTGTACCCACACCTTTTTCACTTTTATCCGCCAGCACCATGAGCATAGTCGTCACCACCTTTTTCGAAATCTTTTTCAGTGAATCCCTTCCCCGCAGTTCTTCCTGCGAGTGAGTTTCTCGATGAGACTTCTTTTTGATGAGGTTTCATACGCTCTGCTGCTTTTTGTCTTTCGAGCGCAATGTTGCGTACGATTTCATCTGCGGTCATGGGTCTTTTTCCATTATTCCCATTACCACCGCCGTTGGAATGTACCGAGACAAAATGTTGAGGTTGAGCTTGTTGTAAGTGTTGCTCTTTTTCAACTTTCTTTCTTATGGCCCGTAAGATTTCCTGAGGGTCTTCTCTGGGCAACGCTCTTGGCAAATCATCAGCTGGTGTACCTTCTGCTGGCTTACTTGATTTTAGAGGTCTGATCTCGTGTGGTGCCAACGGCGCCGGGGCACTTGGCACAATGCTCTTTACTAGCAATTGGGTCTGTACTCTTGGTCTCGTAGATACTCGGGGTTTGTATTGACGTGTGGTCTTTACCACAGGCACAGGTTTCAGATCCGATTCCTGACCAGTGTCGTCTTCATCATTGTCCGGTACGTACGTGGTACTTACCCCAAGTTTTTCTTCGAGTCGTTGAAGCAGTTCGTGCATGTTGCGGACAGTGGCCCTGAGCGCAGGTCTTTTTTCTTCAGTTATTTTTTCAAATATGCAATCTGGAAGAGCGAGTGCTTTTTCGATATGCGATTTGATTGACTGAAATTTACCTGCAGCAATTCGAGCATCATCAGCTGGCGTATGCTTACGAGTGCCAGCTATTGAGTTAACAGCTCCCGTCAGAGAGCGAATCAACACAGACATGTGTCCTTTCGAAGCGCCTTTGACTTTTTCCCATATTTCCAATTGTGTTTTCTCATCAACTCTCGCGAGGGTAATTGCGGCGTCGATAGGAATACGTTTTGGTTTTGGAGTAGGGGAATCAAGGAGAATTTGTAGTGAAGGATGCAGTCTTGTCAGACTATAAAGTTGACCAGTCCATACTGAAGTGAATCCCATTTGTTTTGCGATGGCTTCATAGTCATCAGCGCCACTGATCTTCATCATCTCACCGATAGCGTTG
>CAYWQF010000040.1:0-4917 GCA_964460835.1 uncultured Candidatus Saccharibacteria bacterium
AACACTTGCAGTTTGTCTCCCCGGCAAGCTCACATTTCGCGCGAAATTTTTTGAAAGAACAAAACTTTTTGTTGATGGCTCCGGAGACTCTCCCAAGTCTCCGGAGCACTCTCAACCTACACACCCACCGACTCTCCCAAATCGGCTGTTTGGGGTATGTGCACTTTTCGCGGGTAAGTGCCGCAATCAGTACTCCGACATCGTACCCCTCTTATTGAGATTAGTCAAGCCCTAAAAAAGGGTGTATACTTCGAAACATTCCGACACATTAAAGGCCTACAAAGCCCTACATCAGTCCCTAAATAGCTAAAAATGTGCTATAAATAAGCCTTAAATTTGAGCTAATTATATAAATATTTAAAAAATACATAAATAATGTCTGAAAACGAAAATAAGACCGAAAATAAGAATAATAATATGAGCGAAAGAAACACAAAAGATAAAAATAATGATTTTGCGCAGGAGAATCCGAGAGCACTTAGGGGATCAAAAGGACCAAAAGACTCAAAGGCTCCAAAAGCTCAAAACAGAGGTACTTTTTTCAATAATATTGCAGGAGCGGTTCTTGTTATTGTTGCAATCATTGCTCTATACACGTATACAGCTGAGCCATCTAAAAAAATACAGACTATAAGTGTGTCTGAACTCGCACAGGATATAAATGCAGGGAAGGTAGCAAGTATATCTGTGCTAAATGATGAGCTTACAGTGATATACAATGACACCAATGCAGGCACAGGTGTAGCAAATAATGAAGTAATAAAAAAAGAATCTAAAAAGGAAGCACAGAGCTCTCTATCTGAGACTCTTGTAAACCTTGGTGTAGAAAAAGAAAAGCTCGCGAGTGTAAAGATAGACAATATAGAAGACAGCGGAGCGATGTATTGGCTTGGAAATATTTTGCCATTTGTTTTACCTCTACTCCTTTTTGTATTTATGATTTGGTTTCTCACAAGACAGGCTAGAGGTGCAGGAGTACAAGCGCTAAGCTTTGGCCAGTCACGAGCACGAATGACATTACCAGAAGATACAAAGATAAAGATCACTTTTAAAGATGTGGCAGGTGCAAAAGAAGCAAAATCAGAACTTGCGGAGATAGTAGATTTTCTAAAAAATCCTAAAAAGTTTTTGGATATAGGAGCTCGGATTCCTAAGGGAATACTTTTGATGGGTGCGCCTGGTACTGGAAAGACTTTACTTGCAAGAGCGGTGGCAGGAGAGGCGGGTGTAGCTTTTTTCTCAATGTCAGGTTCAGAGTTTGTAGAAATGTTCGTGGGCGTCGGCGCATCTCGAGTGCGAGATTTATTCAAGATAGCAAAAGCGACTGCACCAGCGATCATTTTCATCGATGAGATCGATGCGGTAGGGCGTGTACGAGGAAGTGGAATGGGTGGAGGAAATGACGAGCGAGAACAGACATTGAACCAAATACTTGTGGAGATGGACGGATTTGAGCCAAATGAAAAAGTGATAGTAATGGCTGCGACAAACAGACCAGATGTACTTGACCCCGCACTTCTACGACCGGGACGCTTCGACCGCCGAGTGACTATAGACTTACCAGACCGCGCCGATAGACTCGCGATACTCGAAGTGCACGCACGCAACAAACCTTTTGCTGAAGATGTTGCATTAGAGGTCATAGCCGAGCGAACCCCAGGATTTTCTGGTGCGGACCTTCATTCACTCATGAATGAAGGTGCTATCATCGCTGCGCGAGAAAACCGCACAAAGATAGGGCAGTTTGATCTCATTAGATCTATAGAAAAAGTAATGCTCGGCCCTGAACGCAAGAGTCATATATTATCTAAAAAAGAAAAAGAGTTGACTGCATATCATGAAGGTGGTCACGCTATCATCGCTTCTGTGCTCGAGCACTCAGATCCTGTGCACAAAGTATCTATCATCTCTCGTGGACGAGCGGCAGGCTACACACTCAAGCTTCCTCTCGAAGACAAGCGACTGCAATCTAAAAATGAATTCTTGGATGATATATGTGTGTCACTCGGAGGTTATGTTGTAGAGAAAAATATTTTTGGTGATCTCACTACTGGCTCATCAAATGATTTACAGGTTGCTACATCTCTAGCTCGAGATATGGTGACAAAGTATGGTATGTCAGACAAGATAGGTCCGATAGCACTCGAGGCTTCTTCTGGACGAGCACTCTTTGGACAAAATGTTGGTGATAAAGACTATTCTGAGACAGTTGGCGACACTATAGATAGTGAAGTAGCGAAGATAATGAATGAGGCTTATGATCGTGCGTTTAAGATAGTCACAGACCATCGTGGCGCGCTAGATGCTATCTCAAAAGCACTTGTCGTCGCGGAGACTTTGGAGCGTGCAGAGTTTGAAGCAATCTTGATTGCAAACGGTATTGTTCCAAAAAAGAAGGAGGTGATTGGGGAGTTGGTGGGGTAGGTGGAGATGGCCCTAAGAACCATTATATTATCAAAACTATTTTTTATGATATAGTGGTTTGAAATGCGAGTATAGCTCAGTTGGTAGAGCGTTCGTCTTATACACGAATGGTCCTAGGTTCGAATCCTAGTACTCGCACAAAATTGACCGCTGCCTACTCAAAATGCACATCCTCCTTCTGCGCTAGTGCTTCTGCAAGTAGTGGCCATGCCACAGCGAGGTCTGCAACATCACCAAATTCTCCTGCGAGCCTCTGAGCTTCTTTTCGCGCGGCCTCCACCATTTTTATATTTTTAATAGCATCCATAGCGATGTCTGAGAGACCCCATTGTTTACCCACATAGAGCTCACCGGCACCGCGGAGCTTGAGGTCTAGCTCGGAAAGTTCAAAGCCATTTTTAGCTGTACTCAAAGCGCGCAGTCGCTCTATAGTCTTGTCGCTCTGACTTTCTGTAAATACATAACAGTACGGCTGATGATTTCCTCGTATCACTCGTCCACGTAGCTGATGTAGCTGAGCTAGGCCAAAACGTTCACCGCCTTCGATGATGATGACTGAAGCGTTCGGAACATTTACACCTACTTCGACTACCGATGTTGCTACAAGTATGTCTGTTTTATGTTCAGCAAAAGCGAGCATTGCCTTGTCTTTGTCTGCAGGTTTCATTTTGCTGTGGAGTATGTCGATGCGATATTCGCGGAACACGTCACGTTTTAGACGCTTGGCCTCTTCTTTTACCGAGCGCAAGTTGAGTGCCTGCTCTTTGTCTGGGTCTGGCTCGTCTATGCGTGGACAGATGATGAAAACCTGACGACCCGCTTCTAGCTCCGCCCGCACTGCGTCATACACTTTGTCTCGGCCACGTGGAGTGACTATCTCTGTGATGATGCTTTTGCGACCGTTCGGCATTTGGTCTAGTAGCGATAGGTCTAGGTCGCCATATATAGTGAGAGCAAGTGTACGAGGAATAGGGGTGGCAGTCATAGAGAGTAGGTGGGGCATGAGCGCGTCTTTTTGCATTAGCTTTTGTCGCTGGGCTGTACCGAATCGATGTTGCTCGTCTATGATCACATAAGCCAAGTGTTTAAACTTCACCGCTTTTTGTATGAGAGCGTGAGTACCTATTACCACAGATATTTCGCCGGATGCTACCCATTTCAAAAGCTGCGTACGAGATATATCTGTCCAACCACTAGGATTTACTTTTGAAGGGAATTTTCTACAGCCATTGCCGGTGATAAGTCCGATAGATATCGGCATGTGACGAAAATATTGTATGAATGATTCAAAATGTTGCTTGGCGAGTATCTCTGTTGGCGCCATATATCCTACTTGTAAAATGCCATAGTTTTGACCCTTTGGCCGAGAGGCTACGGTGGCATAAGTAGTCACCGCTGCTACCGCTGTCTTTCCAGAGCCCACATCTCCTTCGAGTAGTCGTGATGATGGATGTCCTGTTTTAAAATTTTGCAAAATATCATCTATGGATTTTTGCTGAGCTTCTGTAAGTGCAAAAGGGAATCGCCCCACAAACTCCGCTATCTCGCTCGCTGGTTTGTCTATGACAAAACTTTTTTCGCGCGCATGTTTTGCTCGAGTAAATTCATTTTTTAATTGTATATAAAATATTTCTTCAAATGAAAATCTTTTGCGCGCTACTATCGCATCTGCTTCTTTTTTTGGTGTATGAATCCAGAAGAGTGCAGTAGTGAGGTTTGGTAGATTGTACTCTTTGCGAATACTTTCTGGTATAGGGTCTTGTAGCTCGGCTAGCTCTGGCTGGCGCAGTATCTTTTGTATAGCATGAAATATCCAGCGACTAGTGATACCGCGACTCTCTGCGTATACAGGCACACTAGAGCTATGATCCTCTTCGCCGAAGAGACTATCACCAATAGTGTTAGGAAGCTCACTCACCGGCTCTATCTCAGGGTTGAGCATTGAGAGGAAGCCATTTTTCTCGCTGACTTTGCCGTGAACTTTTACCAAAGTATCGTCTTGTATAATCTTTGCAATATATGGCTGATGAAACCAAAGTAGTTTGAGTCTACCAGTACTGTCTTCGAGTGTACCGTCAGCCTTCGATACTTTGCTTTTGAAAGATTTGCCAGTCTTGAGTGAAGATATTTTTCCATACACAGTGACAGTCTCACCGGCGACTAGATCTTGTATGAGCTTTGCAGATGAAGAGTGCTCGTAACGTGTTGGAAAATGATATAGCAAATCACCAAGAGTTTTTATGCCGAGTTTGTCCAAAGCATCTTTTTGAAATTGTGATAACCGAAAGAGGTTGCTAGTTTTTTGGGATAAAAATGTGTTGATCATGTTCTGCGTGTATGTCTGCTTCTACGACTCCTGTGATGTGCTCGCTTGATCCGTCTTCTGTCTCTTCAGAAAAATGTTCGCCGTCTATGTCTATGTGAGAGACGTTTGTAAGAGGTGTGACTTTTGTCTGGGTGAGTACGCGTATTCTAGGATAATATCGTAGTGTC
>CAYWQF010000041.1:0-4716 GCA_964460835.1 uncultured Candidatus Saccharibacteria bacterium
ATGGATATGTATATACCAAACTTGTAGAGGTTTTGGAGGTAGGTGCTGAGGCCACTGTTTTTAATATCTATTTTTCCATCAGTAGAGATTATTGATATAGGTGCGAGAAGGCAGTATTTTCCACCGTTTGAGTTGAAAGAGCAACCTGTGTCTGTACTCGCTGTGCCGTTTGTAGCTGTCTGTATGGCTGTAGCTCCTACTCCTGTAGTTGGATCCACAGCAAGTGTTATATATGGAATAGAAAACAAAAATATAAAAGTTATGAAAAATACAGTTGATATTTTTTTGTTTATATTTCTTTTGTATGACAACATTTGATTTTATTATATCAAATATATTGTAGTAGATGTAATCTTATTGAAACAGTACGGGGTTTATGGTAGAACCAAAACTTCCATCTGCGGTTGTTGGTAATACAGGATTTGCTCCTCCTGTAGGTGCTGGTGTTGCTCCTGTTGTTTGTACTTGGGTGGTTTGTGTGTTTGTAGAACTATTTGTAGAACCACTAGATATAACAGTGGTTCCGTTTTGAGCTTTAACAGCAGAAAGTTGGTCACCTATCGGTTTTATTTGTGTTTGTATCTGAGCTTTTCTCGCAGGGTCTGTTGTGGTGTTGTATTCTTTAGCTAGAGCATCAAACTGTGCTTGTAGTTGTGCCTCTGTTTGAGACCCTGTAGTCTGTGTTCCTGTTGTGTTAGTTGTGACACCCCCATTGTTTGTTGTCGGTACGTTTACTAGTCCGTTATTACCTACTCCACTCGCTCCAGTCCCCCCACCCCCAGTACTCACCCCACCACCTGTTGTATTAGCACTACCAATATCTGTATTACTAGGTAGATTCACACTAGCCTTTAGTGTTATATCAGAAGTCAAAAGATTGGTATTGAGTGTATTAAGTATTAAATACGCCATCAAAGCTAATACAAGACCTTTAAGTGCCTCAGTTATTCTATTTCTACCCTCATCCTTACCATTTATTGCATCTGTAGATACATACTGTAAACCACCTATCACTATCATCAATACTGCTAACCCTATGGATATGTATATACCAAACTTGTAGAGGTTTTGGAGGTAGGTGCTGAGGCCACCACTCTTTATAGGAACAGTTTTGCCATCACTTGATATACCAGGTATCGGAGCGAGGAGACAATATACACCTCCGTTGGAGTTGTATGAACAGTTTGTATTAGTTGTGGTGACATTACCAGTTGAGACCAATTCTACAACATTAGAAGCTGTACCTGTGGTTGGGTCGACAGCAAAAACAATAGTTGGACAATTTAATACAAAAAGACAAAACATAAAAAATAATAGCTTGTAGTTTTTTATATCAAAAAACAACGAGTTAAAACCTTTATATATTGTCAGATTTCTTTTGATCATAAGATACATTAAAACCAGAAGCTCCTCTCTGGAATATTCTGTTTGGATTCTGTACATCCACCGCTATCACAGAGTTGCCAGCAGCACTGTCTTTTCTTCGGAATATAGCCGAGTTCTGGTCTTGTGGAATGTTAAGTCTATAGCTATTTAAGTTCCAAGTGTATTGTGCAGATGAAGAATTTTTATTTTTTGTACTAAAGAAGTATGGAAAAGCTGAAAACTTCACTTCATTTGATTGCATACTATAGTTCCCTACTATAGCCTTGTTGAACAGTATTCCGTATCTAGGATTGTCCTCATAAACCAAAGCTTTTGTGTTTATGTAGTTTATAGTAGTGCCGTTCAAACCCTTTATAGTAGGATCGTTTGCTGAATATATTTCCGCTTGTATCAAAGGGTTTTTATATATAATAGGGCCAGTGTAGCTCATAGAGTTTTTGCCGTAGCCTGATATGCCGTTCTGTATTTTTCTATCTATTTTCCATTTATATACAACGTCTTGATTGTTGAGTTTTGAGCCGTTTACTATGATATTTGGTAAAGCGACAAAATTGACTGTCGATTCCATGGAAAAAAGCGCCTTACCTTTGTAAAAAGGTGGTGTGTATGTGTCTGCTTCCCAGAGTATATCTACGTCTATAGGTGTAAAAGAGAAGTTTCTTACTATATCAGGAGCATTTTTTGGGGAAATAGTCATCTCCACATTTGTTACCACCCCAGAGTCACCCATAGTAAAACGAAACACTTTCTCACCTATTCCTTTGAGAGCCTCCTTTCCATTCACCTTCCATACTATGAGGTGTGTGTTTAGGTCTGTACCATAAGCCTCTGCTGTTATTCGCACATCTTGATTTGGACGAGGTATCTCTGGGTATACAGTAGTAGTCACCTGCTCTTGTATTTGAGGGAGTTTTGCTGGTAGAGATAGACTATCTGGGTTTGAGTAATCTATCTTGTCGAAACCTGGTATAGAAGAAAGATCGAGTGGTGTTTGTGATATACCTGAGTCTGTCGATGTTGCATCACTTGGTGTTGTGTTTTGTGCCCAAGCTTGTGGTGGTGTTTGGAGTAATATAAATAAAAATGTTGCAATAACTAATGTAGATACGAGGGTTATATTTTTTAAGTGATTGAATAAATTTTTATTCATAAGTTTTTTGATGCGCTAATTAACAGTATATCAAATTTTTGGAAGTTTCTCTGAGGCAGTTACTAACAGGACGTTTGTAATCATTCCTGGTAGTGCGTTTACTATGGGTATAAATTCTATAACAGCAGATCCCCAGAACCTTTTTGCAACCCTAGCTGTTTTCATATCGATACCTAGTCTGCTATACATAAAATATAAAACAGCGTTTCCTGGTAGTGCTGAAAATACTGTCGACACTACCCCACCCACTACAGGTAAAAAGTTTAAAACGACTGATAATGCGTCAAAAAAACTAGCAACCATAATAAGTGCCACAAAATTTCCACCACTTATTTTTGAACTTTGAACACTGTCTTCGCCAGAAAGAAGGGCTTTTTTATTACCAACACTACGAATGTATCTATCAGATATTTTTTTTAGTTTTTCTCTACCTTCTTGGTTATTGAGCCTATCTCTGTATATAGCCTGTCGTCTTGCTTGGCGAGCTTCTTTTTGTGCTGTCTCGTTTTGTGAGTGGTCTATTCCTTGATCCTGCCCTTCATTTTGTTGGTCTTGATATTCATCCATACCTCACATTATACCCTATTGTTTTGGTGGTGTCGGCATTTGGACGTGTGTACCTGTGACTATTCTTCCTCTATTGTTTGATATATTTTCACTAGCGTCACTTATAGTTACCCCTGCTATATTTAAACTATTACCAACATTTGCTTCCATATTGTTGCCCATATTTTGACCATTAGTGTTTAGAGTATTTGCACCGAGACCATTAGCACCAAGACCACCCGCGCTCATCCCGTTAGCATTTAAGCCACTAGATATATTTTCCTCTGATACAAGTCCTTTGTTTGCCAGGTCTACTCGTGCTCGTTTCATATTTAGTATTTGTGAAGGAGTAGATGTAATGATTTGATCTTCTGTATATGAAGAAATAATCTTGATAGCTACGTGTTTTAGCCCCGCGAAGAATATTCCCTCTCCTACATCTGACTCTAGTAGTAGATATTTTTCCTCATCTGTGAGGTTAAACGTCTTCTGTACTATATCTATAGACGACGGTGACTGCTTCAAAAGCATCTGTATAGAAGAGTTGGTAATGATAGGTAGACCGTAAGGAGACTTTAGGAAGTCTTCCACGTCCTGTGTGATAGTAGCTAGACCTAGATAGTATTTTCGTCCTCTTTTTGCTAGACCATAGAGGAAACTTGCTGTGTCATCTGATTTCATCATCCACCATGCCTCATCTATAACCATGAGGCGTTTCTTGAGCTCCTTTCGTATTTGATTCCATATGAAGTGCATTACGATATACATCGCTACTGGCTTGAGCTCGTCTTCCATATCTCGTAGAGAAAATACTACGAACTTTTTGTTTATATCTACATTTGAAGGTTTGTTTATAAACCCTTCCCAAGTACCACGGGTGTATTTTGTAAGTCTTTGTGTGAGAGATTCTCCTCCTTCCATACCTGCAAGTACAAGCTCGAAGTCTGACATGAGTGGTGGCTCTGTAGCTGCGAAGTTGGAGTCTGGAGTGATGTCTTTTAGCGCATAAGTCTCAGTGATAGCTCGGTCGATGATAGCATCCTCTTCCGGAGTAAGTCCGCCGAGCATGATACGGAAAAGTCCTACTAGGTTTACGATGTTTGATCGTAGTACATCGGCTGGTGACTCATCCTCTCTAGGCATAGGTAGGTCGAAAGGGTTTATGTGATGCTCTGATGTAAGGGAAATATTGAAAAAACGTCCTCCTGTCGCCTCCGCTAGGTACTCATATTCTTTTTCAGGGTCAAGTACTATTACGTCTGTATCAAACATCATAGAACGCAAAATCTCGAGTTTGGTAGCATAAGATTTACCAGAACCAGACTTAGCGAAAGTGATGGAGTTGTAGTTTTCTAGAGAAAATCTATCAAAGAGTATAAGACTGGAGTTGTGGCGGTTGATACCGTACAAGATACCTTTGTCCGATGTAAGGTCAAAAGAGATAAAAGGAAAAACACTAGAAAGTGGCGATGAATTGAGCTTTGAGTGAATATTTAGCTGATCGTCTGCTATAGGAAGCACGCTCTTGTAACCCTGCTCTTGCTGGAAAAGTGCTGGCTTTAGGTACACAAGACTAGATTCAAGTATAGACTTTACCTCAGACTCGATCTTATCTAGGTCATTTTCACTGTCTC
>CAYWQF010000042.1:0-4692 GCA_964460835.1 uncultured Candidatus Saccharibacteria bacterium
TTTGCATACTCAAAAAAGTAATCCACAGTTGCATATTTTTTTGCATGTGATAAATATAGTCCATACAAAGCAATTATTGATTTTTAAAGAAAATACAAATGACAGACCACGATGAAGATGAAATAAAAGATGCGGATGTTCCAGAGGGAGAACTTGGTGATATAGCTACAGATAGTGATGGTAATGAGCCTGATTTTACACCAAGTGCTGTTACACCTTCATTTGAAGACGACTTATCTGCCGATGATGACCCACACACTAGTTTTGACGCACCAAGTGCACTATCAGAGGAGGATCCACATTCAGAACTATTTGGTATCAAGCCTCCAAAGATGACTTCAGGAGATGAAGATGAGGAGGAATTGGAATCAGATGACGATGAAGAGGGTGTGGATTTTTATGAGATGAGTGGAATGCAGTCTTATTAATAAACAAACTAAAAGAGTCTTAATTTTGGAACACGGATATTTTCTTGCTAGAAAATTCCTCGAGCTCGGACCGGTCGTCCTCGCTAGTTTCCAAAATTAAGACTCTTTTAGTTTGTTTTTAAATCAGACAGAAATAGAGACAAAAAATACACCTAATTACACCTGAACTTTTATATTTAGGAATCTCTTTTTTCCTACTCTGACTACTATTGGTAAAGACACGGCATAGTTGAAGTCTGTGATGTTTTCTCCGTCCACCACATTTACTGCTCCGTCATTTACAAGTCTTTTAAATTCACTCATTGAAGCTACTATTTTTTCATTTATAAGTATCAACGATAATGGTGTACCTGCTGGAATATAAATCTCTTGTGTATCTTCTGGTATTCCCCCTTTAGCAAAGGTATCTATGAAGTTTTTATGTGATAGTTCAGCTTTGTCTACTCCGTGATATATAGCAACTATTTCTTTTGCGAGTTTTATTTTTAAATCTCTAGGATTTACAGTGCTATTTTTTATTTGCTCAGATATTTCAGCCAGACTTTTTTCATCCACATTTGTACAAAGTTCAAAACCACTGAGTATCATGTCGTCTGTCCAACTCATTATCTTTCCAAACATATCAAAATGAGTGTCGGCCAAAGAAACCATATTACCTTCTGTCTTACCCATTTTCTTTCCAGATGAGTCTGACAACAATTTCATTGTTATACAAGTTTTTTCTTTATTTTTTATTTTCTTCAAAAGGTCTCTACCTACCATTATGTTGAACATTTGATCGTTTCCTCCTATTTCAACATCCACTTCCATAGCGACACTGTCATAACCCTGTAGTAATGGGTACATAAACTCTTGCATAGATATTGGTTTATTTTCACTCATTCTTTTTTCGAACATATCTCGTTTGAGCATTTGATCTACTGTCATCATACTCATTAGCTCAAGTACGTTTCTGAGTCGAAGTTTTTTAAGCCATTTTGAGTTATAAACTATTTTTGCTTTATTTCTTCCTGAAAATCGCAAAAATACAGACGCTTGTTTTTTATATAGTTTTAAATTTTTCTTCACCTCTGCATCAGTGAGAACTTTTCTAGTAGCCATCTTGTCTGTAGGGTCACCTATCACCGCAGTGAAGTCACCTATAAGAAGTATCACTTGGTGACCAGCGTCTTGAAATTGTTTGAGTTTTTTTAGAACAATAGCGTGACCTATGTGTAGAGTAGGTCCAGTAGGATCTATACCGGCAAAAACCTTGAGCTTTTTGTCACCTGTAAGTTGTTTATTTAAAAAAGCTGGGTTGGGTAATACTTCACTTACACCCCTTTTTATTATATTTTCCACCGAATTTACCTGTCCGTTTTGTTCTTGTTGCATATTGTAAATCTAGCATATTTTACTAAGCTTTGGTATTCTAACAGTGAATACATATGAATACAAAAATTAAAGCTCTTTTAAAGGCTGTTGGTGGTTTTATAGATAGAGTAGTGATTATTCTGGATTGGAGAATAAAGAATTTTATAAAAAGAATCAAAAAAGGCCGAGAGAATAAGGTGTTTTTTAGAGATGTAATCCTTGTGGTCCTTATAACTTGTGTTTTGATTGCGACAATACTGGTTTTTTGGGTAGCTAGCCTTAAAACCCCAGGACTTAACTCTTTTGACGACAAGCTCCTAGGTCAATCGGCTAAAATATATGACCGTACTGGTACAGTGATGCTTTATGACCTTAGTCAGAAAGTTCGACGAACAGTAGTTCCTTTTGATGCAATATCTCCTTATGTTAAGAGTGCCACTATCGCTATAGAGGATGTGGATTTCTATAATCACGGAGGTATAAAATACTCTTCTATTATCAGAGCTGTGCTTGCAAACGTTCTTTCTCTACATTTTAGCCAAGGTGGTTCTACTATCACCCAGCAGGTTATTAAAAACTCACTTCTTACTAAAGAAAAAACTATATCTAGAAAGCTAAAAGAGTGGGTTTTGTCTATTAAACTAGAAAAAACAACAGATAAGGACACTATTTTAAATATGTACCTAAATAGCACCTCTTATGGTGGAAATATTTATGGTATAGAGGAAGCTAGTCAGGCATTCTTTGATAAAAAGTCTAGTGATCTCACTCTTGCTGAGTCGGCTTACTTGGCTGCCCTACCTCAAGCACCATCTCTTTATTCTCCTTATGGAAAAAATAAAAATCTACTTGTAGATAGAAAGAACCTTGTACTCAAAAAAATGTTTGAAAATAAGCTTATTTCTGAAAAGGAATACACAGATGCTTTAAAATCAGAAGTTGTATTTCAACCAAAGAGTGTTGGTGGTATTAAAGCCCCTCATTTTGTAATGTACATAAGAGATTATTTAATACAAAAATATGGTGAAAAAATACTAGAAGAGGGTGGTTTTAAGATTATTTCTACTCTAGATTGGGAAATGCAACATAAAGCTGAGGATATAGTAAGTAACTATGTAGATGAAAATGGTAAAAAATATAACGCATCAAATGCCGCTATGGTGGCAACAGACCCAAGAACAGGACAAATACTAGTGATGGTTGGGTCTAGAGATTATTTTAGTAAAGATATAGACGGCAACTTCAATGTCGCTACAGCAAGAAGACAACCTGGTTCATCTTTTAAACCTTTTGTTTATGCAACAGCATTCAATAAAGGATTTACACCGGATACACCAGTATATGACGTAGAAACAGAGTTCAACTCCTCTTGTGATGTATATGGTAAACCTATAGTTACAGGAGCAAATTGTTATAACCCACAAAACTACGAGGGTGGTTACAAAGGACTTATGAGTATTAGAAAAGCTTTAGCTGAGTCTAGAAACATCCCAGCTGTAAGAGTACTACATCTAGTAGGTGTGAGTGATTCTATAAAACTCGCCGAGCTTATGGGTATAACAAACTTAGGTAATGCAGACCAATACGGTCTATCTCTAGCGCTCGGAGGTGGTGAAGTGTCTCTACTAGATATGACTAGTGCTTATGGTGTATTTGCAAACAGTGGTGCAAAATCAAAACTTACAGGTGTATTATCCATAGAAGATACGCAAGGAAAAATAATAGAGGAATTTAGTACTACAACAAAACAAGTTATTCCGGAGCAAACAGCTCTTCTTATGGACGACGTTCTGTCAGATGCTTATGCTAGAGCTTCTATATTTGGATCTAGATACTTTGGAGATAGACAGGTAGCTATAAAAACAGGAACAACAAACAACTCTAGAGATGCTTGGATACTTGGATATACACCGTCTATATCAGTCGGTGCTTGGATGGGTAATAACAACAACACACCTATGGCCCAACAAGCGTCTGCGAGAATAATAGGCCCTATGTGGAAGGGTTTTATGGATTGGGTGCTTACAAAAATACCTGATGAGAAGTTTAAAGAACCAGAACCTATAGCAAGTAGTACAAAACCATTCCTTAGAGGTGTGTGGCAAGGCCCTGGAGATGAAGTTCACTCTGAGCTTTATTGGGTAAATAGAAATGACCCAGCAGGAGCAGCGCCAGGAAACGCATCAAAAGACCCTCTTTTTGGTCATTTTGAATACGGTGTAAGAAATATATCTGGAGGCCTACCTATTACATCAGTAAACACCAACCCAACAGGAGATCAGACACAGAATAGTAGTTTCTACATATCATCACCTGGTAAAAACAGTAACCTCAAGCGAGATGAGAGGGTTTTTGTAACAGTAAGTGGTATAACTCCAGACACAAGTCAGATTGAATATTACATAAACAATAAACTCATAGGTAAATCAACAGAATCACCATTCTTATTCTCTTTTATACCCTCTGCTATATCTGGTATAGAGGATGAAAATGAACTCAAAGCTATAACAACTGAGCGACTAGGTAAATCAAAGGAAAATACTATATTTTTCTCTGTTATATAGTGGTATTTATATAATAGCGTCTATTTTTCTATCTGGTATTTTTACCTCTATCTCTTTCAAAATCTGATCCTTTTTAATGAAAATAATATTTTTAACAGCTGGATTAACCTTTAAAATAAGGTTTCTTCCTTGTATTTTAATATTTTCAACCTCTATTTTGATTTTAGTTACAGACTCTATAACACTAGATATATCTTTTTTATAGTTTAAAGGGTTAGGAATTAACTTAAATTTTTGAAGAAATTCTTCTATATTTTTCATATTTACATATATTATAGACCAAACTAACTAGTTTTTTATAAACCTATCTATTCATAGGCATCACTAGGTATGTAAATAAGGTGTCT
>CAYWQF010000043.1:0-4601 GCA_964460835.1 uncultured Candidatus Saccharibacteria bacterium
ATAATTTAATGTGTGTTGCATCGCATCGAAATGTATTTGTCGCGTTGTGTCGCGAAAAGTTGTGCAATAAATTGCACAATAAAAATAGCCAGAGCCTCGCACCTTGTGGGGTTTGAGAACTCTGGCTGTTTAGTTATCCATCACGTAGCCTTGGCTAGCTAGGGACAACAAGTGGAATCAGCATCGATCCGCATGGTATGGTGTTCACTGGCCTAAGGCCGATGTGTACACGTTTCATCGTCGGATTTATCTGAATAGCAACACAATGCAGTGTCGCCATGTTTTGAAGTGTCCTTGTAGGACAATACATTTGTGTGAGGCCTGGGAGCACCACAGTCACAATGTCCGCTCCACCAACTTTCACACCATCGACGGTTGTTCCGAGTGACTCAAGCCAACGAGGATTGAGCATCATGGCCGAAAGAGTTGCTAATGGGTGGGTGAGATACCTGCCCAAATCCACGCGCTCCTTTCTGACTTTTGCCGGCAAGTTGTGCTGAAGATCAAGCCTAAACCAGACAGGAACCTGATGCAAGCTCGCTGACACCATCTCAAGCTTACTTTTATCCACTCGACGACAATAGTCGACAGTCCAACCCTCGCCACGAAGAGAAAGCTCGAACATCTCAAGATACGCCTTGATGGAGATTTCGATTGAGCTGAACACTGCCACTGGCACAGGCCTGACGAAACCATTGGACTTCGGGGAGTTCAAAGCCTTCGGAATCTTCGCACCGCCAGCCTTGCCGACTTTAAAGAGGAGGTCGCCAAGCTTACTCAGCATCATTGGAGGGGTTCTAAAGAGAGCGTCGATGTCGACAACCCTCCTTTGAATGTGACTGTCTCCATTTTTTGAGTTGCCACCTTTACCACCTTCACTGCTACTTTCTACAGAGAACCACCTTCCCCGACTGCGGTTGCGAGCGACAGGCGGACTGATGAAGGACTGAAACAATCCCATGACAAACATGGAGATTGAACGAATAAGCTGAGGGCTGAAAAGCCCTAAGGTTAGATTTTGCATGATTTTGACTTTCTTTTGTTGGTTGCTTGACGCTCACTGTTTTAGAGAGACGCCACTTGTTTTTTGACTCTGGCACTGACCACTGACAAAGAACTAAAAATGCCACAAATTTGCTATTTAAAGCAGCCAATACAACCCTGTATCGGCATTTATGGAATTGGGGTATATTTATAGCACATTTTTACAAAAACGCAAATAGCACGTAATCCACAGGTATGCTGATTACGTGCTATTTGCGTTTATTTGCTAATTTTTTACCTTATCTCTTACAACAACTTCTTTATCTTCTTCTGTATAAACTTCTCTACATCGTCTATATTATTCTGTATTTCTTCGAATATTCTCTCTTCTTTTTCATTCAAGTTTCTATCCTCCTGTATTTTTTCCAATGTCTTGAGCTGAGAATTCAACTCCTTCTTTAGTAATAACATTGTCTTATGCACACTCTCGGCCATTACCTGTAAATCATCTCTGTATCTCTTTCGTAGACCGAAGAATTTGTGCCATCCTAGATATATAGCGAAGAGCAGTATTGTCATCACTAGCAATATGAATACAATTTCAAATGCTGGATAAACTATATTTTTAATACTTTCTAAACTCTTTGGGTCACCAATCTTGAGCTGAAGTTTATTTAGAGATTCTATTGTCTTACTATCTCCCAGTACCAAGTTTGCAGTCACAATAACAGTTCCTCTATTTTTCAAATCATCTATTACAAGTTGGAATGATCCGTCTGCGCCTGTCACCTGTTGATACTTTTTTGGTTCAGCACCACCTATAGCTACAGAAACTTCTACTTTAGTATTTGGGTAAATACTTGTACCGGATACAGTGACGCTATCACCTACTTCTATACTATCAGCAGATAGTGATATTTCTGGAGGTACTACACCAGAGCTTACAAAAGACGCTGTCACCTCCCTCTTGTTTCCAGCCTTATCATAAGCCAATACATTCAATATATGCTGTCCTTTTGACTGTGGAGGTATTTGATACTCATTGTCCGTCAAAGACTGGGGATCAACATTTACTGCATTATCTTGTGAATCTACACTCACAACATAATGATCTATTCCAGAATTTTTATCCTCAGCTATCAATTTTACAATATTCTTTCCATCTCTGTCTTCAACATTTGGAGTGAAATCTTCAGGAGCAGTATTGTCTACATGAATCTTGTAGTGAGATGTAGGGCTCCATCCTTCACCATTCTTTAGTCTCAAGTTGAAGAAATATGTACCATCGGTCAAATCATTGAGCGTCTTTCTAGAAACAGAACCGTCATAAGATACTGTTGGCACAGACATCTCCGTCTTGTTTAGAGATGCTTGTACAGAAGTCACACTTGCGGGTACTGACCAACTAAATAGCGCGGAAGTACCTTTGTACCATATATCCTGCTTTGGATGAGTAGAGGAAAGTACAGTTGGTTTGTCTGGAGCGGAACTTTTTGCTGTAGTTGGAGTTGTCGGCTTAACAGTAGTGTCAGCAGTATTGTTGTCCGCCTGAGCGTCTTGAATCTGAATAGAAGCGCCACTCTTTGAATTCAATATATCTGTACCGAGACCATCATTTTCTCGAACAGAGGCGTCAGCTATCATCACAGAAGCATTACCAGCTTTCTTTGCTTTGAAAGTAATAGATATAACCTCACCACCAGATCCTATATAACCAGGATTTGGCACACCTCCATTGAAGCTCACACTTCCATCATAGTTGGAAAATCTAGGCTCCTCTACCCACAAAGAAAATATTGAACTTGATTTACTAACAGACAACACATCAAGTAAGTCTGTAGGAAATTGTATACTACCTTCAGTATTATTTACATACTTACCATCAGTATTTACTATCAATCGAACTGATACGATATTGCCTTTAGATACGGACTGTGAACTCGGCCTAAGAGATAGAGTCGCAGCCTCAGCTGTTTTTATATTAACACTAGCGAAAGAAAACAAAAACGCGCCAATGACCATTGTCATCACCGCAATCTTGTTTTTATTTTTTATAATACTCTTATAAAGCATTTATTTTGTTAATCATTCTCTTGTTTCTCTTTCTGCGGAAATACCAAACTACCAACATCAATGCAACTATTGCAAAGAATACCCAAGAAAATCCGAATATTGTATATCCAGGCTTTACATAATCCACAGCTCTTTTATTACCAGACTTATCATAAGCTGTAACTTTTATCTTCACATCAGAGCTGTCCTGATCCTGAAGAACATACATACTTCCACTTCGCACAGCAGGCTTACCATTTTCAGAAACTTCATAGTGACTTACGCCAGATCCAGCATCCATCGCACTAAAGAATGCAAACTTTTTACCTTCAAAAAGAGATGGGTCTTTGCCTAGTACAACAACGAATGGCTCAGGTGGTGTTATGTCTGCAGCCAACAAAGTACTCCATTCATCATTTGGTACTGTACCATCTTTTCTAGGAATCACTTTGATAGTTATGTCATTTATATTTACAGGTATTTTTGTACCATTTCCGTCATTAGAGAAAGCAACGATATTTCTAGGAGAAATTTTTATATTACCCTCCTTCTTAACTTCTAATACTATATTGAAAAGTCTCGCTCCTTGTACGTTGAAACCTCCAGGCACACCTCCGACAAAAGATATCACTCGGCTATTACTAGATAGTGATGGTGTTCTTGGCCATAATCCAAAAATAGATCCAGCTAGACTGAACTCTTTTACCTCAAAAGCTCCAGAGTCTGACTGTATAGTGACATCACCTTCGATGCTATTTATAGCCGCTTTGTCTGAATCAACTTTTACACCAACTAGAATAGTATCTCCGACAGACACATCACCTTTTGTTGCTTCTGTATAAACAGATGCAGCTGATGCAACTGAAGGTGCAAATGACGATGCGCAAATGATTACAAGTGCGATTATTAAATATTTTATTGTTTTATTATTTTTCATATTTTTTTGTATTGATAATTTTTTAATATTTCTTTCCCCATTCATATAACAAGACAGAGAAATCGGTTGAGTCTATTTTACCATCTTTATTTATATCAACATATAGGTTACGGAATGGTGGTTTCGACTTCCAAAAATACAGCAATATTGAGAAATCTACTGAGTTTACTTTCTTATCACAGTTGAAGTCCGCTCTTCCACAAGATCCTGAAGAATCTACAGAAGTACTAGGTGCTGAAGTAGCACCCGCTCCAGCTCCTCCGGCACCACCTGCTCCACCAGAAGATCCGGCACCAGAGTCACCACTACTTCCAGAGGATACTGCGGTGAATGATCTAGACGCACCTGAACTTTCTGTACCGAAGTAAACAACTAACTTAAAGTAATAATTTCCAGCGGAAGGTACGGTGGTGGTCAAAGTCGTGTTAAAGTCTTCACCTGGATTTATGTATTTCGCAGCGACAGCATGGAATACGTCATCCCCTCCTCCGCAGGCATTGTTTGCACTTGAAACCACACACCATTCATACTGATATTCATAACCACTCAAACCTTCGTTTGTAATAGTCACGTTTGCAGCTACAGAAGGTACTGTATCATCTGAGATACTGTTGATGATTACCTGAGC
>CAYWQF010000044.1:0-4589 GCA_964460835.1 uncultured Candidatus Saccharibacteria bacterium
GAAAAGCCTGACTTACATAAGGCTCCTTGAGTATGAAGCCGTCAGGATTTTCTTTGTTGATAATAGTAACTTTTGGACCCTCTACATCTACAGTCTCACCAGGAAGTCCGACAATACGCTTTATGAGATGCTTACTTTTGTCATAAGGGGGTGTGAGTACTACCACATCTCCACGAGTAGGTTTCTCGAGCTTGTATGTCAGCTCATCTACTATGAGATAGTCACCAGTGTCGAAGTTGGGTTCCATAGAGCTTCCATATACTAGGAATGGCTCTGCAATAAATAGACGAATAGGTAGAAAGATAGCGAAGAGTACAAGAATAAACTTCCATGAAGAATCTTTTTTCATTACTGGAGAATAATACTATAAAATGTGGTAGAATCAAAATAATTGCTAATAAAGCAGAATTTTAAATAAAAATAATATGAATATCATCGTCGGACTCGGAAATCCAGGAGAAGAATACGCAAAGACTCGCCATAACGCAGGACGTATATGTGTGGAGTATTTTGTAAAATCACTTGGTGATGCTAGTGCAAAGGTCTTAAAAGCTGCAAACAAAAGTGCTAGCAAAGGTACGACGAATCTTGTAGGCGAATTTGAAGATTTGGCATTTGATAAAAAATATAATGCACTTGTTGCTGAAGGAGAAATAGGTAGTGGAAAAAAGAAAGTCAAAGTGCTTGCAGTATTGCCAGAGACTTTTATGAACAAGTCAGGTAAGTCTCTAGAAAAACTTGTCACAAGTGTGAAGAAGGCCAGTGAGCTCATAGTGGTGCATGACGATTTAGATATGCCAATAGGAAAAATAAAAATACTTTTTAACAGAGGCTCAGGTGGTCACAAAGGCGTGGAGTCTATAAAGCGTACAATAAAGACAGAAGCATTTGCGCGTATCAAGGTTGGTATTTGCCCAACAACTCCAAGTGGCAAGCCAAAAAAGCCGACAGGGGACAAACTGCTAGACTTTATAGTAGGTGAATTCAAACCAGCAGAACTCGACGAGATAAAAAAGACTGCAAAGAGGGTAGCGGAGGCCATAGTGATGATGATTACAGAGAGTAGAGAGAAGGCTATGACGGAGTACAATAAGTAGGTTTGCCGGGATATTTTCTATGATAACCCCAAAAAAACAGCTAAAAATAAGGCTATAAATAGTCTTGACAGATTTAATATACTATGTAATAATGTAAGCATGCAACAAGGACGGGTTTGTTAAACCCACAGCCCTAAGCTGCACATCCGCGGGAGAAAATCCCACAGACGAACGGCGCTCAAAAGGCGACGTAAAAACAAAGTAACAAAAAGTAGGGAGATGATTGGTGCGAATGGTAACTGCGGGAAACCAAAGTGAGAGATAGCCAAACCAATAGACCATGGGTACATTTGCAAATCGGTAAAACGAAATGCAAAGGTAAAGCCGACGAGTAAGGATCAGATCAATCCACGACTCTGGTGAACAGATATGGTAACCACATTTTCCTCCAAGCCTCCAACGAGGCTGTTACAATCGGACTGGCGCAAACCCGTTTTTGTCGCCAGTCCTTTTCTTTTTATACTACTGGATTGAGTGATAATAAATTATAAAAAAAAGAAAACACAAAACACCTTATTGTTTGGAGACTAGCGAGTGCGACGGCACGAGCTCGAGGCGAATTAGCTAAAATGTAAATAGATAATTCGTCCGTACTCCAAACAATAAGGTGTTTTGATGTTTTTATTCTGTATTTTTACTTCTTATCCACAAAAGACAATGCCATCTTCTGATCCTTTGCATCAAACAAATTGATCTTGAATGTATAAGTCTTTCCAAGCTGTAGCTTCTCTCGAAGCTTTGCTTCACTACCGAACTCTGAAACGTGTACGAGACCTGCTACACCTTCTTCGATACTAGCGAGCGCGCCGTGCTTGTTGAATTTGATAACAACAGCTGACACTACATCGTCTTTCTTGTATTTCTTCAAAGCTTCTTTCCAAGGATTTGGCTTGAGAGCCTTGATAGATAGAGATACTTTGCCATCTTTGATCTCGATAACTTTGACCTTTACCTTGTCGCCAGCCTTGTAAAGAGTACGAGGATCTTCTACTAGCGCCCAGTCAATCTCAGAGATATGTACCAAACCTTCTAGACCCTCCTCAAGCTTGATGAATACACCGAAATCTACTGCACCTGTAACTGTACCCTCTACTTCTTCGCCAACTGCGTATTTACCAACCATTTTCTCTTTGTCTTTAGACTCTGGGTTTTTCTCAGAGAATATAAGTTTACCTTCCTTTGGAGACGCACCGATGATAGTCACAGAAAGCTTCTGTCCTACAAACTTCTTGAGCTCTTCTAGGATTCGGTCTTTGTCACCATCTGCTACTCGAGGATAATGGTCTGCCTTTAGCTGTGAAGCTGGAAGGAAACCATGAATACCTTGCCATGAAAGAAGTAGACCTCCTTTGTTGGCTTCGAGTACTGGTAGCTCGAAAGCAGTTTTGTCTTTGATAGCTGTCTCAGCTTCACTCCACATGAGAGCTTGTTTAGCCTCTTTTAGAGATAGCTCTACATAGCCGTCTTCATTACTCATTTCTACTACCTTTGCTGCGATATTGTCGCCAACATTTACCTTTCGGATAATGTCTCGAGCATTTACATACTCACGACCGAAGATGATACCTGTACCATAAGGCTTTAGGTCTATGAACACACCCTTTTTATCAATAGCAATAACAGGTCCTTCTACTAGATCGCCAACACTTGGAGGGTTGGTACTGTCTATTAGAAGCTTACCCATGTAGCTGTCGTTTTTTGGAGCGAGCTCTAGTTCTTCGCTAGTAATATCAGCCTTTTCTTCTGCAACTTTTGTTGATGTCATTTTTAGGTTTTTGAAATAGATGCTTCCGCTAGGATTGACTGGCGTGGCTTACATACAGGACTTTGTGGTTTTTGGCGCACAAAGGTCGTTTGAAAGCGGGGACACAGCGGGGATTACAATCTACCTCGATTAATAAAAGTGCTTGGATATTATACATATTTTTGCCCTAAATACAACCCAAAAGCTCTTGGTCTCGAGTACGAGGAATTTTCTAGCAAGAAAATATCCGTGCTCCAAAAAGTCAGGGGATATTTTGTTTTTCTGCTCTCTTGATGTAAAATACCCGCATGATTGTTACATACCTCGGACACGAATGTTTTAAAGTGCAGTACGGCGACCTTACTATTGCTTTCAATCCGCCAGCAAAGAGTTCAGATTTTAAATCTAGCAAGTTTGGTGCGGATATTGTTTTGCAATCTCTAGAGCATGAAGATATGAATGGTGGTGAGGATATGTTTTACGGTGACACTACTCCTTTCATAGTATCTGGTCCTGGTGAATACGAGACCAACGGTATATTTGTACACGGTATAGCTGGTAGTTCAGAATACGATGCAAAAGAAGGCTCAAATGCCAAAGGTACTACAAATGGCAAGCGTATAAATACTATATATTCACTCACTGTGGATGGTATTAGTATGTTGTTTCTTGGTGCACAGAAGGGGGCGTTACCACCGACTCTATCCGAAGCGGTGGACGTTGTGGATATGCTTTTTGTCCCTATTGGTGGAGACGGGGTATACGATGCAAAAGAGGCTTACAAAGTGGCTATGAACATAGAGGCGAAGATGGTTATTCCTATGCATTTTAAAAATGAAAAAGATGATGCTCTCAAGAGTTTTTTGAAAGAAGCTGGTTCAAGTGCTAGTGCTTTGGATAAATTGACTATAAAGAAGAAAGATTTGGAAGGTAAAGAAGGCGAGATAGTAGTGTTGGCGCCACAGGTTTAGAGAGCTTTAGGTTTAGGGTGATTCTTTAAAATAAAATTTCATAAAATGTTTTTTAAAATAATTCAAAAATTAAGAAATAAACCCGAAGGCGCAAAGAGGCTTATAGCTTTGTCTACTAGTGTTGGCATCACAGCCATCATCGCTGTATTTTGGTCTATGTCATACATACCTTATGCAAGTGGCGTTTTAAATGGTAATACAGCTTCTGTTCAGGATGCTCTTTCTGATTTTAAACAAATAAAAGATAGAATGTCTGACAAAACACCAGTAGATGATGTTAAAAATGTTGTTGATAATATAAATGAAGGGGTTGCTGGTTTTGCTGATCTAGCAAATCAATACGAGCGAAATGGCACTAATACTGCTGGTGATGTTGGTACCACTAGCGCCGCCTATGAAGCTTCGAGCACCACAACAAAAGCTACGAGTACAGCTACCACATCTAGCAAAGTCTTGATACAATAGAAAAACAAAAAAATGGCAAAAAAATACGAAGAAAAATCAGAAGCAGATAAGTCAGCAGACCACGCAGTAAATATGCTCGCGGAAAGAGTGATTCCTCGAAATATTACAAATGAAATGCGAGAGTCATACATTGACTACGCGATGTCTGTTATCACAGATCGAGCTTTGCCAGATGTGCGAGATGGTTTGAAGCCTGTGCATCGTCGTATTCTTTTTGCGATGAATCAAAACAATCTGACTTACGCTGCTAAGTATCGAAAGAGTGCATTCGTAGTCGGTGAAGTGATGGGTAACTATCACCCACACGGCGAT
>CAYWQF010000045.1:0-4110 GCA_964460835.1 uncultured Candidatus Saccharibacteria bacterium
ATGTGTTTCCTTACAAGACTCTTTTCCGATTTGGAGCTTTAGGATCGGTGTTATCTAGGTTTAAACTTCTAACAATGATGTTTACAATTCCCCAAACAGATACCATTACTAAGAGGGCTATTATGCCCCAGATGATATATCCTCTAGCCTCTTCTCTTGCTCCACTATCGTCACCTGACAAAACCATCTTGAATATACCCCACAAAAATACGAGTATTGTTAGCGCTATTATAAAAGGCAGAAGGGTGTTTATAAAATCCTTCGCCATCGCCACTATTGCATATAATCCTGTTACCATTTTATTTATTATTTAAAATTATTTTATTAAATTATGAAGTCTTTAGCTGAGGTATCGCAAGTCCACCGCTAAAAAATGTACTTGTAAGTATACTTACCAAGCCCCATACAGATACCATCACAAAGAGGGCGATAATGCCGTAAGTGATCACCGCTATCGCCTCTTTTCTAGAATCCTCACTGTTGTTTCGTACCAGCTGAAATATTCCCCATATAAACACAAGGAGTGTGAGACCAACTACTAGTGGCACCACAGCTTGTATCATACCTATGATAAGTTGTACTACTTCTTTGAAATTGGCAGGGCCAGCACTAGCTATCATTGGAAAGCTTGCAAGCGTAGCAAAGATAGTAGTTGTTATAATGCTTATAATATTTTTTCGTCTGTTTTTTATGAATTTTTTCATGTTTTTATTTTAATTCGTTTACTGTACCTTGTATCGCAGTAGCTATAACCTGAGCGCCGAGTAGTATCATAGCTCCGACCACAGTCCAGGTGAGTATGCTGTGCGCTTCACTTATCTTCTTACTATCACCTCTAGCTGTGACATATTTGAAGCCAGCAAAGATTAGGAAAAATACCACTACTATGGCACCGATAGTGGTGATGACCTTTAGCAAGTCTTTAAGGAGACTACTCAAGTCTGTGGCTTTTATGGGGTTCTTGAATCCTGTGGCTGAAGATACATTTTGAGAGTTATTTGTTGTAACATCATCTGCAAATACACTTGTAGTAAAACCACTTATCACTAGCATTAGACTCAAGACTAAAATATTAGCGATAAACTTTTTAAATTTTCTAGATTTTATTATTGTCATTGTTTTTTATATTAAATAAGGAAACTCTGGAACCAACCTGTCGCATCTTTGTTTTCATTGAAACCTAGGCCTTTCAATAATGTATTCACAATAAGGTAAGCACCCAATACAAAGAATATGCCCCATATTATCTTTGTAAATATTCCATGAGCCTTCTTTATCTTACTACTGTCACCCATCGCTGTGACATATAGAAAGCCAGCGTAAGCGATACCTGCCACAGAAAGTATGGCCATAAGGACTATGGCATAGTTCAAAATATTTTGACCCAAAGCTACGAGCTGTTCCCAACCACAAGGATCTGTTAGGTCTGCATTGGCAGTACTACCACTAGTACCACTAAATGTAGGATTGCAAGGTACCAAACCTGTAGCGGCAGCATTAGATATATTAAAAGATAAGCCAAACATAGATACAAAAATCATTAACATTAGAAATACTGATGTAAATCTAGCTATGGTTCTCGTATTTATTTTGTTTAACATAAATTGCTTCATATCTTTTAATTTTTTAACAATTTATCAAGTTGTATTCTTGAATCTGTTACAGCATCGCCGAGTTTTTTTCGGCCTGATGTTATAGATTCTATCATATCCTTGAATATGAGGTTACTCTTTGTAGGGCTTGGGTCATACCATGTAGCACTTTGTATCGCTGCTTTATTGAAAACATCGAGATATGCATCTGATGCTCTATCTACGAGTATATCTCTTCGTGCTGATGGTATCTTCGCCATATCTTGAAGCACTTTTGCAGAAGTCTTGTCAGTCAACTTTGATATTACAGCCAAAGCGCCGTTGAAATTTTTAGTAGATTTTACAATAGAAAATGCAGTAATCTTGCCATAAGCGACAGGCTTACTGTCTATATCTCTAGGTATTATAGCAACATCAAAGTTTAGATTTGGATTTTTATCCTGTAGTCTTTGAAGTTCACTCGCATAACCAAAATATAAAGCAAGGGTACCACCCAAGAATGCATCTTTGGAGCTTGGTAGAGACCTATTCCATGTATATAGCTGTTTTAGTGGATCTGCGAATGAAGTGTAGAATTCTATAATAGCTTCTGCTGGTGAAGATATCTTATCTCCAGAACTATCAAGTACTGAAAATACACTGTTGTTAGCTTTATTTTTTACAGTTATAGGGTTACCAGCTTGAAAAAGTAGAGTCGCTATTATTTCCTTGGCATTATTTACATTTTGATATTCACCGAGCGGAGCAAGAGAACGGGTGATAGTCGAGGTATCTGTTTTTTGTATTATAGATGGACCAATACTACTCAAGTCTGACCAAGTCACTGGTGCTTTCGCAATACCAGCACTAGCAAATATATCCTTGTTATAATACATCACGAGAGGATCAACACTAAAAGGTATACCGAGTATTCCTTTTTCATCCAAGTAGATTTTAGATCCATCAACAAAAGTATTCATATAGTTTCTCTCTGAAAGCACACTAAAAGGTATAGGCTGAAGTTTATTTCTCTGTGCATAGAGCATATCATCACTCATAAGCACAGCATCTGGGCCACCACCCTCGGCTATAGCATTTACAAATTCATCTTCAAAAGTAGCGCGAGATTTTTCTACGTAAGTCACATCTACTACAGTCGATGCTAGGTTAACATTTCGCACTATTTCATTTACGAGATTGGCTGATACAGTACCCCATATCACGGCGTGAGGTGTAGATGCGTTGTTGGCACCTCCAAAACCTGCAAATATAGCCACACCAACAATAGCTACGAAAATAAATACGGCTAGAATTATTATCTGGAAAGGGCTTACATTTTTCATATTTTATTAATTTTATTATTTAAATCATTGTCTTGCAATGCTTCTCGCATAAGATTCGCCTTTGCAGGATTCGCCAAAGATGATGTCAGAGGTGGCAATTTAAAAATCATTCCATAATGATGTGAACCTGCGTCTAAATACGATTCAAATTGCAGGCCGTTTTTTTCAAAAATCTTTTGAGTTTCTTCTTTTGTAATAACATGATCTGGGTGCGGACCGAGCTGATTGAAAGAATCTGACCAGTCTACAATAGCTATTTTCCCATCATGTTTTAGTATTCGCTTTGCCTCTTTTGCTATATTTTCTGGATAGGCAGATTGAAAAAGAATGTTTGATATGAGCACACGATCTATAGACGCTGATACGAGCCCTGAACCTTTTGGCATTTCCAAGTCGCCTTGTATAACATCAACATTTTCAAAACCAGCACGTTCTGCTTCGTTTTTTACTTTTCTTAAATAATCTTTTTGCACATCTACGGCAAAAACTTTTCCATAAGGACCAACTTTTCTAGCAAGAATGAGAGAATAAAAACCGATACCAGCACCTAGATCGGCTACGGTCATACCTTCAGCTAAATATATTTGAGAAATAACTTTCTCCGGATCGGCGAACATATATAGATATTCTAACACTGCGCGCATTTTTGCGCGAGTATTTTATTGTGCGAAAAATTACAGACAGATAAGAGACGCGAGTGAATCACCTTCTCGAAGCTTCATGATTCGTACACCCTGAGTGTCGCGACCAAGTGTTGGTATCTCATTTAGTCCACATCTGATAACTTGAGATTTTTTAGAAATAGCTACCGCCTCCTCGAGCTCACTTGTAACAATACGCGCTGAGATAAGGTCACCAGTCTTGTCTGTGACTTTTACAGTCTTGATACCAGAGCCACCTCGGCCCTGCACTTTATATTCTGAGAGATCAGTCTTTTTACCATAGCCATTGGCTGATACCACGAGTACAGAGGCATCGTTAGAGCCCTTCTTTATAGTGTCTGCACCTACTACAGATATACCCTTGTCGAGCTTCATTACTCGTACACCTCCTGCAGCACGGCCCATCTCTCGCACTTCGTCCTGATCAAATCGTATAGACTGACCGTCTGAAGCTACCACCATTACATTGTCACCTTTTTCTACAAAAGACGCTGATACAAGCTGGTCGCCAGAGTCGAGACGTATAGCGATGAT
>CAYWQF010000046.1:0-3887 GCA_964460835.1 uncultured Candidatus Saccharibacteria bacterium
TTGGGAGACTAGCGAGGACGACGGTCCGAGCTCGAGGAAAATCCTAGCAAGGATTTATCCGTGTTCCCAAAATGTAGTTGTTATATTGTTTTGTATATTTACTTAACACTCACAAGACTTTCTCTAAGTATCGCCCCCTTCTTCCCCTTCTTCACTGTAAATGTAAACTCACCTGTTCTCGCCACACCTTTTTTCGCGTCTGCGCCAAATCCAATACTAGCGCCAGAGCTACTATTTTCTACATCAGCCCCAAAAGACTCTCCACTCGCTGCCTCCCCAGTCACCAAGTCCCCGCCCTTTGGATTGAAGCCGACACTCACTGTACCGCCACGCATAATACCTTGGTCTATGATGAGAGACGCCACCTGATTGAGTATTTTGTTCTGTATTAGTCGCTTGAGTGGTCTAGCACCGTACTGTGGGTTGTAGCCCTCTTTTGCCAAGTAGTCCATCGCCGCATCTGAAAACTCGAGCGTGATCTCCTTGTCCACGAGTCGTGCCTTCACTTTGTCTAACTCTATGTTCACGATATTTCGTATAGCTGCTGGACTCAAGATATCGAAGATAACAATCTCATCGAGACGATTCAAAAACTCTGGTCGGAAATGCTCCTTCAAAGCTTCCTGCACTTTTTCTTTTGTTTCCTGATAATTTTCTTTGTCATTTTTGCTCGCGGTAAAGCCAATCTTTTGCATTCGGTCTATGTACTGCGCACCGATATTTGAAGTCATTATGATAATAGTATTTTTGAAGTTGACTACGCGACCCTTTGAGTCTGTGAGACGGCCATTATCTAGTACTTGCAAGAGTATGTTGAATATTTCTGGATGAGCCTTTTCAATCTCATCAAAAAGAATCACAGAATATGGTCTATGTTTAATAGTCTCCGTGAGCGTACCAGAGTCTTCGTGACCTACATATCCAGGAGGCGCACCGATGATCTTTGACACTGCATGCTTCTCCATGTACTCAGACATATCTACTCGTATGAGCGCCTTCTCATCATCAAACATAAACTTCGCTAGTGCTTTTGTAAGCTCTGTTTTACCCACACCAGTAGGACCGAGGAATATAAATGAACCAATAGGTCGAAGTGGATCGTTTATACCAGCACGAGAACGCTTGATAGTATCAGCAATCTTCTTCACCGCATTTTCCTGACCAACCACCTGCTTTGTAAGCTCTTCTTCCATTCGTCCAAGCTTCTTTGCTTCTTCTTCGAGCATTCTTGATACTGGTATACCAGTCCATCTAGCTACGACAGTTGCTATATCACTCTCAGTGATCTCTTCTTTCAATATCTTTCGGAACACCTGAAGCTTTCGCAAACGTTTTGATTTTGTTTCAAGATCTTTTTCAAGCATAGGAATCTTGCCATATCGAAGCTCCGCGACTTTTGATAGGTCAGCTTTTAGCTCAGCTCGCTCAGAATCTTGTCTCGCTATCTCAAGTTGTTTTTTAATATTTTTAATATCCGCAATAGTTTCTTTTTCATTGATCCACTTCG
Organism: uncultured Candidatus Saccharibacteria bacterium; assembly: GCA_964460835.1. Lineage (GTDB taxonomy): Bacteria > Patescibacteriota > Minisyncoccia > Phycocordibacterales > CAIZLB01 > VEQN01. Next base: position 1,508 of record CAYWQF010000046.1, read on the forward strand.
CTTCTATCTCAGAAGTCTGCGCTTTCAAGTTGGCAATCTCTTCTTCTATTTGCTTTAGGCGACTCTTTGTTTTCTTTTTTGACTCTGCAGTAGCTTCTCTCTCTGCTCGCTCAGCAGTGACTTCACTCGTAACCCCATTTGCATCTACAGTGCCACCCGAGTAACTAGACGCATATTCATATTCTTTAGACAAAGCTTCACGCTCTATCTCTAGTCGCATTATTTTTCTGTGTGCATCTTCGAGCTGTGGTGGTTTATTTTCTAGAGAAATCTTCAAAGATGAAGCCGCCTCGTCTATGAGGTCTACAGCTTTGTCTGGCAAAAATCTATCACTTATATATCGTGAAGAAAGGTTTACTGCAGCGATAATAGAGTCATCAGTAATACGCACGCCGTGATACAGCTCATACTTTTCCTTGAGACCTCGGAGTATGGCGATAGCGTCTTCTATAGATGGCTCGTTGACATACACAGGCTGGAAACGTCGCTGTAGTGCAGGATCTTTTTCTATATGCTTCTGATACTCCTTGAGAGTTGTAGCACCTATAGCTCGGAGCTCGCCACGTGCAAGTGCCGGCTTTAGCATGTTGGATGCGTCTAGTGAGCCCTCAGCTGCACCAGCACCTACTATAGTATGTATCTCATCTATAAATAGAATAATCTTACCCTCTGCTTTTTCTATTTCCTTTAGAATATTTTTAAGTCGCTCTTCAAACTCACCACGATACTTTGTACCTGCAATAAGTATACCGAGGTCGAGTGATACAAGCTCTTTATCCTTGAGAGACTCAGGAACATCGCCTGTAGCTATACGGTTTGCCAAGCCTTCCGCTATAGCAGTCTTGCCCACACCAGCTTCACCTATGAGTATAGGGTTGTTCTTTGTACGACGAGAGAGTATTTGTATCACACGCATTATCTCAGCATCTCGGCCGATCACAGGGTCGAGCTTATGCTCTTTGGCGAGATTTGTGAGGTTACGAGTGTACTTCACTATCGCCTTCATCTTTTTGTTGGCACCAGTATCACCTACGCCAGATGCTTTGTTTTGCTTTAGCTCTTGCAATGCTTTTACCACAGCATCACGCTCTATCTTAAACTTGGCGATGAGCTCTTTGGCGAGATTGTTGCTATCAAATATAGAAAGGAAAAGGTGCTCTACTGACACAAACTCATCTTTCATAGATGCCGCTACTTTTGCAGAGTGTTCTATGATAGTCGCTAGCTCCGGAGTGAGATATAGCTGATATGATGGCGATAAAGTATTACTCGCCTCACCAGTCTCGATAGCCTCTAGAACATTGTCAGTAAGCAAAATAGTATCCACTTCAAGTCTCTCAAGTACAGAAAAAACAATACTGTCTTCTTGCACCAAAAGTGCAGTCAAAAGATGTATAGGATTTACATGATTTTGTGCACGTTCAATAGCCAGCTCATGAGCCTTTTTGATCGCATCTTTCGCTTTTGTTGTGAAATGATTGAATGGTGGCATTGTTTGTTTATTTTTATATTTTAAACCTGTTTAATCCTGATTAAACCTTATTTTGCTTTATATATTACTAAACACATTTTCCGATACCTCGCTATTATAACATACTAGTCAATACCTCAATAATTATTTTTGTCGCGCGTTTTACTTCTTTTTCTGTCGTATATTTTCCTAAAGTAATTCGCAGAGAACTTTTTGCGCATTTTTCTGCTAGATCAGAGTTTTTACCATCGCTTTTGTCGGCATTTTTACCGTCGCTCTTGTCGTCACCCTTACTATTACTTTTGTCACCATATATTTCCTCTATTACATAAGACGAAGCGTCTTCACTTTTTGTACGACAGCTTGTCACTGACGACACACATACACCTTTTGCATCTAGTCTTAGTACCGCATACTCTGCATCCATACCTGGTACACATATATTTATATTGTTTAGAACGCGCACAGCCTTTCTGTTTTCTGTCATTGTGCCATTTGCCACTACACCGTTTGTCATCGTGCCATTCACTCTCACGTTCGGCACAGCTTTCAAAATATCAGCGAGCATTTTATCGCGAAGCGTGGCAATGCGAACAGATTCTTTTTCTTTATTTGATTGACATTTCTCCAAAGCAAACGCAAATGCACTAGCGTTGGCAACATTTTCAGTTCCAGCTCTTAAATCATTTTCCTGACTACCACCCAGCATTTGTGGCAATATATTTTTACCAATTTTTATTGCTCTACTTTTATACAAAACTCCGGTGCCTCGTGGGCCATATATTTTTGAGCCATCGAGAGTCATCATATCTACACCAAGACTCAAGACTCGCAAAGATAAATACTGTGGCGCCTGACATGCATCGGTGTGAAATATTGGATATGAACCAGACGCACTAGTGCCAACAG
>CAYWQF010000047.1:0-3769 GCA_964460835.1 uncultured Candidatus Saccharibacteria bacterium
GTCTCTGTGGTTGCGAGATTAACGCCGGTAGCATCAGTCTTCTGAGCTTCCATGATATTGTCCACAGACCATGCAATGAGGAGTAACATTCCAGACGCAAATATTGTTTTTAAAAATGTTTCCATTGTCCAGTATTCGCCTTTGCCCGCCTTTACGAGCGTTGTTGAGACTACTATCGGCGAAATAGCAGTCTTTGTTTTGGGTGATGAAAAGAGCCAATTGGCTAACTTCGGATAGATATTCTCATAATGAGAAATATTGTCAACATTTAAAAAATGTTTCTTAATATAAAAATATCTAAGTCTAAGCGTCGCTTTTTGTTTTTTATAAAAAATGTGACCATTGCCTCCAGTCCCATAAAGCGTATACTTAACCCATGCTTACAACAATTGCAACAATACTTATTATTCTTTGGCTAGTAGGGTTTCTAGGTTTTCACATCATTGGTAGTTTTATCCATATACTGCTCGTTATCGCAGTTATCATGTTACTTATAAGAATCATAAGAGGGGAGAATCCTTTTAAATAATTTAATAAGAATAAAAAAATAATAAAAAGTGGGTGCAAAAGTAATCAAAACAGTCGTAGTAAACGATAAAATGCAAAAGGGTTACAAGTATAAACTTACAGAACCTGTAGGAAAAAACTTTGCTCCAGACTTTACACCAGAACTAACACCAAGAGAGATGCTCGCTCTTGGTGTTTTTGGTGGCAAATACATGACTGACTGTACGAATGAATTTCCAAAAGATTGGTTTGCTGGCGCAAAACTTTCGCCGGCCAAAAAAGATGCAAAGCTAAACTTTTTTGGAGTAAACGCGAGCCAAAGCCTAGCCGTGTGGCGACAAAAAGGCTGGATATACAAGGAAGATCCTAGAGGTTGGTTTCAGTGGTATTGCCGATACTATATGGGGCGACGAATACCCGACGAAGATGCTAGACAAATAAAAAGATGGCAGGCCATCAGACGTCATGTCACTCAGATTTTAAAAAATTGTTATGCAAAAGATATGACTTGTCGCAAAAGACAGCGTCAAGCAGTTTTGCATTGGGCTTACGATAGTAGAAAATTTTAAATTGCAATAGGGTTGTGCACTTTTTATGTAAATTTTTGTGGCTTAATATATTTTTTTGTGCTTTTTTTGCGCCAGAAAATTTTTTATAAAAAAAAGTTCAAAGAAGTCTATTTTTATAATTATTTTGGCAGGCTGTTTGTATTCATTTAAAAATTGTGTCGTCGTAGTTTTTTTGGGCAAATTTTAACACTTATCCACATCACATAGAGGGCTTGGAGGTGTAAAATTCTACTTACAACTTGATGGAAAGAAGGGAGTTTTGTCGACCTGTTTACTGACCGGAAAAATGGGCACAAAATTAGCACGAGAAAATTATAAAAAAATAACAGAGAATATCCATGAATTTAACTGTAACAAAGCAAGATGGAACACAGGTACCTTTCAACGCAGACTATATCAATAAGTCTATAGAAAGAGCTTGTGAAGGTTTTGAAAATAAAGCCAGCTACGTGACTCAGATCGCTAGTGAGACACAACTTACTCTATACAACGGTATCACTACCGATGAGCTAGATCAGGCTACTATCAACGCTGCGTTACAAAACGTTCAAGATGATATTCGTTATGACAAGATTGCTACTCGACTTCTCCTAAAGACTTCATATAGACGTGTGGTTGGTGAGTATGACAAAGATGACGCCAAAGATCTAGAAGAAAAGCATCGCGAAAAGTTTTCTGAGTATATCAAGACTGCTGTGGCAGAAAATCTCCTTCATGAAGATATGGAAAAATGCTTTGATCTAAAGAAGCTCGCCGATGCACTCGATATATCTCGCGATGAAATATTCTCTTATGCTGGACTTTCTACTTTCTTGCACCGATATTCTGTAAAAAATTCAGATTTGAAACCTATTGAGACACCACAGTACTTCTTTATGCGAGTAGCGATGGGTATGTCATACCATGAGAAAGATCCTACCGCTGTCGCTATCAGATTTTATGAGAAAATGTCACAGCACAAGTACATTGCTGGTGGCTCAACAAACCTCACTTCAGGTACTCCAAGACCTGCGCTTTCAAACTGTTATCTACTGGAGGTACATGATGACATGGCTCATATTGCAAAGTCAGTAGGTGATGTAATGCTTATATCAAAAGGTACAGGAGGTCTTGGTGTGTCTATTACAAAACTCCGAGCGTCTGGTTCAGTACTTGCTTCTAGTAACACTACTTCAAGTGGACCTACTCCATTTGCAAAGATTATGGATACGGCTATACACGCTATCGTCCGAGGTGGTAAGAAAAAAGGTGCTCTATGTTTTTATATGGAAAACTGGCATTACGATTTCCCAGACTATATTCACTGGAGACACAATGCTGGAGATGACTATGTGAGAATGCGTACAGCAAACACAGCTGCTTATATTCCAGATGAGTTTATGCGACGAGTATCTCAGAGTGGTACATGGTATATGTTTGACCCAAAAGAGACTCCAGATCTAAACGAGCTCTATGGTCAGGCTTTCAGTAAGCGATACGCAGAGTATATAGAGATGGCAGAAGCTGGAAAGATAAAGATGTTTAAGAAAATGCCAGCAGAAGAGCTATACAGACAAATGCTTGTATCTTTGCAGACTACATCTCACCCATGGCTAACATGGAAAGATACTATCAATGTTCGAGCGCTCAACAACAACACTGGTACTATACATATGTCGAACTTGTGTACAGAGATTTGTCTTCCACAGGACAAAGACAATATCGCTGTATGTAACCTAGCTTCACTAAACATTGTGGCGCACTTGGTAGAAAAGAAAACTACAGACCTCGGTGGCAAGGAAAAGATGATGAAAGAAATAGATTGGAAAGATCTTGAAAACAGTACTCGTACAGCAGTGAGACATCTCGACAATCTTATCGATATCAACAGACCACCAGTACCTGAAGCTGCGAAGTCAGACAAAGAAAACCGCGCGGTAGGTCTAGGTGTGATGGGTTTTGCGGACTTGGTAGAGAAGCTTGGTATTGCTTACGATAGTGATGAGTCTTATGAGCTTGCTGACAAACTTTTCGAGTTTATAAGTTATATGGCAATAGACGAAAGTGCCAACTTGGCAGAAGAGCGAGGCTCTTATGATCACTTCGAAGGTTCAATGTGGTCAAAAGGTATGGTTCCATTTGATACTATCGCTATCCTCGAGCAAGATCGTGGTGAGGCTGTGACAGTATCAAAAGAGCGATACAATCCAGATCTAGATTGGGACAAACTTCGAGCGCGAGTGAAGAAGGGTATACGAAACGCTACACTTATGGCCGTAGCTCCGAACGCAAACATTGGTCTTCTTGCTGGTACAGTTCCTGGTATAGACGTTCGATTTGCACAAGCATTTTCTAGAAATAAATTCTCAGGAAAATATCTAGACATCAACCACAACTTGGTAAAAGATCTCGAAGCTCTAGGTATTTGGGACAAAGTGAAGAGTCGTATTATAGAAAATAGAGGAGATATAGAGTCTATCGAAGAGATTCCAGATTCAGTAAAGCGTATTTACAAGACATCTTTCTCAGTATCACCTTATGCTGTTATAGAAGTTGCTGCTCGAGCACAGAAGTGGGTAGATCAGGCACTTTCAAGAAATATGTATCTAGAAACACGAGATATCAATCAACTATTACACATATATAGTACTGCTTGGAAAAAAGGTTTGAAGTCTACTTACTATCTACACATGAAGCCTCAGCACAATGCCGAG
>CAYWQF010000048.1:0-3454 GCA_964460835.1 uncultured Candidatus Saccharibacteria bacterium
TTGATGATGTCATATGCAGGCTATTGTATTATGGAAATGTCTTGAGGTAAATGTGAGGGTTAATAAAAGTGAAAAAAAGGTGGGGTAAAAGCGGTGTAATAAAAATCGCGCGAGTCACATTGTGGTGCAACTCGCGCGATGCGCTAAAAAGGGGGTGCCCATTGTCTCACGACAAGAGGCTTTGCATGGTAGCGTTCCAATGCGCCGGTTCCCCGGAAATCGATAAGTCAAACCCACACGGTCTCACTCATCAGTTTGACGAAGTCGTCTTTATTGATGAGGGGGTTAGCGTGATGTGCTTTGATGTTGAGTCCAATTTTCTCGACTATGCCATAGCATAGTGCTTCCTCGACTATGTCAGGAAGTCCAGCTCCAGCGAAAGACACGTACACTTCGGATATGTTGTCGTTTGGATCAATGCCCAAGACACAACCTCCTTTTTTGTTTTTGTCCTTGTCTGCACTTTGTGATGCAAAGTATTGGAACATCCTTCTCGAATAGTGTCGGCGATGATGGAGACGTTTGATTTTCTCCATGGCCTCATATGCACAAGTTGGATTGTCGATACCCGGCTTGCGAATCGTTGCCATCGCTGTACGAGAAAACTCTGGTTGGAGCGGACTGAAGTTCATGATGGCAATAACGCCACCTGTGAAGCTTTTTCTACCCACAGGTTCATAACCATCAAGGTCTTTGTACCTTTCAAGTAGAGCACAGGTCGCCTTGTAGAGGTGGTCTTTTTGAATCATTTCAATGTATTTTTCAGCCGTAACAGGCAGGACTTTTGTCAGGCCAGTCTTGTTAGTTGGCCGTACGGTGATGATGCATCTTCCTTCAGGTGGTTTTGTCATTATGTTTGGATAATATGTCCAAACTCACTTAAAAAGAACTACTCGAACCATCGAGCAGGCTTTTTAAAGCAAGCTTTGACGGGTTCGGTTTGTGGCGTATTTATACATCACAAAAGGTGGTATTGCAATATGTTTGGCTGTACTGGAAAATGCGCGCACAGATACGGCGATTTCTTAATCCGTACGCGCACCAAGCAAAGGTGATAGAATAGCGGGTATGTCTGATTCTAAAAAAACCACGCCAGTTGCATCTACCACACAAACTGCGAAAAAATCCAAATACAAACTCTGTGAGCTAAAAGGTGATTCATTTTTAGATCATTTACTTCATTCGCGGGGTATCTTGAGCCAAGAGGATAAGATAGCTTTTTTGAGTCCGAGCTACGACACTGGCGTGCATGACCCATTTCTTTTGAAAGATATGCAAAAGGTTGTAGATAGAATAATGCTCGCTGTGGAGACTAATGAGAAGATATGTATATACAGTGACTTTGATGCGGATGGTATTCCTGGTGCAGTGGTGCTTCATGATTTCTTTAAGAAAATTTCATATGATAATTTTGTAAATTATATTCCCGACAGGCACATGGAAGGTTTTGGTATTCATCGCAAGGCACTTGAGCAGATCATTGCTGAAGGTTCTACGCTTATTATTTCTATAGACTGCGGTATTGCGGAGGTGGAGAATGCTAAGTGGGTGAAATCGCTAGCGACAGATTCTGGTGTAGTTGTGGCGGGCGGCGCATCTTCTAGCGAAGGCGGAAAAGCGCGCAGTATTGATTTGATAATCACAGATCATCACACTCCTGGCGCTGAGCTTCCAGATGCATTTGCAATAATAAATCCAAAACAGCCAGAATGTCAGTATCCAGAAAAAATGCTTTGTGGAAGCGGGGTGATTTTTAAAGTAGTGCAAGCTCTATGTATTGAATGTCGAGCGCGGGCGAGTGGGATTGAAAAAGAAAAATATTCTATCAGTGCCGGCTGGGAAAAATGGCTGCTTGATATGGTCGGACTTGCGACACTATCTGATATGGTGCCACTTCTTGGTGAAAATAGAGTGTTTGCATATTTTGGACTCACAGTGCTTCGTAAGACTCCACGACTTGGTCTGCAAAAGCTTTTCAAATCTTTAAAAATGAACCCTGCACATCTGACAGAAGAGGATATCGCATTCATGATCACTCCGCGTATCAATGCCGCTTCAAGAATGGCGAGCCCAATGGATGCATTTCGACTACTTGCGACCACTGACAATGAGGAGGCGGATAGATTGGTGGGGCATTTGAACAATCTAAACACTGAACGCAAGACTCGAGTGGCATTGCTAGCCAAGGCTATAAAGAAAAGTATAGAGGAGCGAGGGCTCGCCGACAAAGATGTGCTCGTGGTGGGTAACCCTGACTGGCAACCGCCAGTGCTCGGGCTCGTAGCTACGAGTATTGTGCGAGACTATGGCAAGCCGGTGTTTCTCTGGGGGCGAGATGAGAGTGGGGTGATAAAAGGCTCATGTCGTGCACCAGATGGATATGATGTAGTAAAAATAATGCGCGCAGTACCCGAAGGAACATTTATAAATCTCGGCGGGCATGTCGCTGCTGGAGGGTATTCACTAGTAGATGGTGCGGTGCATGAGTTTGAGCAGGTTATTTTGAAAGCGCATGAGGATTTGAATACCAATATTTCTGAAGACATCGAAGGTGGTGAAGGTGGCGGAATTAGCGCCGGCGACACTTTGATTATCGGCCAAATAGGCCAGATAAATATAGACAAAGTCCTCGACCCAAGCGAGGTAGGGCGAACTCTCTGGGTTGATATCGAAAAGGTGGGGCCGTTTGGTGAAGCAAACCCTAAGCCTATTTTTATACTAAAAGATGTGAAGGTTATAGATGTGAAAATATTTGGCAAAACAAAGGAGCATATAGAGATAAAGGTGGAAAATGTCCTAACCGGCGCTCAAACTAAGGCTATAAAGTTCTTTGCCGCCGAGGATTCAGGGCTAATGGAGCATCTCCGTGTCGGCGAGCTCGCGGATGTGGTGGTACATATGGAGAAGTCGATGTTTCGGAATTTCCCGGAGTATAGGTTACGGATTGTGGAGGTGGTGTAGATTTTTAAAGATGTTAATATTGTTTGGTATATAAATTTTTTTATTATTAAAATACCACCCATGTCCATCATCACTCTTCACGACGATTCTATAATCATATTTACAGACGGTGCTGCGCGTGGCAATCCTGGGCGAGGGGGATATGGTGCTGTAGCTATTTATCCAAATGCATATGGTGAACCTCAGGTAGATGAGATAGGTGGGCGAGAAGATATGACCACCAACAACAGAATGGAACTCCGCGCGGTCATAGAGGGTTTGAAGAATTTTACTGATTCAAACTATTATCAAAATCTAAACGACTACGCTTTCACTTTTTATATAGATTCTGCTTATGTTGTAAACGGCGCCACAAAATGGCTTCATGGTTGGAAAAAGAAAAATTGGATAACAGCTGGCAAAGAAGAAGTGAAAAATCGCGACCTTTGGGAGGAGCTTGACGCGCTACTTCATGGGTCTAGTGCTAGTGTAGATGCCGGTGGATCGAAAGGCT
>CAYWQF010000049.1:0-3146 GCA_964460835.1 uncultured Candidatus Saccharibacteria bacterium
TGTGTGTCCGCCTTTTCCTTTTATCTCTACTCTTGCAGGGCTTTCTGGTAAGGGAAGTGGTAGCTCAGCTAGTCACGCTCTGAGTTCTGGGCGAAAGATTCCTCGTTCAAAAAAAATACTCACTGTAGGCTCACAAGATGTCTCTATGTATGATGACGGCGCTTCAAAGACGGGTGAAGTCTCTGCAAAGATGATAGAAAGTATTGGTGCCGACTACTGTATCATTGGTCACTCGGAAAGGCGGGCTATGGGTGAGACAGCTGACGTACTGCGAACAAAAATCCAAAATGCTATAAAAACTAGCATGAGTATTATCGTATGTGTTGGAGAAAAAGAGCGCGATGCAGAAGGTGGCTATCTAGAAGTGATAAAAGCACAGATGAAAGAAGTTCTTGCGCCTGTTAGTCGTTCTGATTTTTACAAAATCATCATTGCTTATGAGCCAGTATGGGCTATTGGTAGAAAAGACAATGTAGCTATCACTGGCTATGAGCTTCATCAAATGGTTGTGTACATCAAAAAATACCTCCGTGATACTTTCGGTGATACTATCTCTTCTATGACAAAGATCTTGTACGGAGGCTCTGTGACCGCAGAAAACTCTGAGGATCTCATCATAAATGGTGAGGTAGATGGATTTTTAGTAGGACGAGCGAGTTGGACAGCGGAGTCTTTTAGAGATATTTTCTACGCAGTAGACGCTTGTCAGAAAAATCACAGCACAAAGACTTTGAAGAAAACTTTGATCAAGGCGCAAGTGGATAAGAAGAAAAAGAAGAAATAATATATGAAAATAATAACAAGTTTAAATAAAGAGGAGAGAGATGCTTTGCGAGGAAAAAAAGTGATTGTTCGAGTGGATTTTAATGTGCAGGTATTTGGTGGCACTATTCTTGATGATTTGCGAATACGAAAGACTTTACCGACTGTGAAGTTTTTGCGAGAGCTGGGTGCTCGTTTGGTGCTGATATCGCATATAGAGAGTAAAGACGGCACAGGTCTTGCTCCTATAGCCGAGCACATCAACGCAAAGTATAGTGCGGAATGTGGCGAAGTGAAGTTTGTTGTCGTAGATGATTTGGCGAGTGCATGTGCAGATATGAAAGACGGTGATGTAGTTCTCCTAGAAAATCTTCGCACAAATGCTGGCGAAAAAGAAAATAGTGCGGACTTTGCACAAGAGCTTGTAGACAAGACCGGCGCTGAAGTATATGTGAATGATGCCTTTGCTGTGTCACACAGAAAGCACGCGTCTGTAGTAGCACTACCTGCACTTTTTCCAAATGCGCGATATGCAGGTATACAACTCGCAGAAGAGATAGCAAACCTAAGTTCGGCATTTGACCCAGAGCATCCATTTATATTTATACTCGGTGGTGCAAAGTTTGACACAAAGCTTCCTCTTATAGAAAAGTTTTCGGCTAAAGCAGACAAGATATACCTCGGGGGCGCACTTTTGAATGACATACTCAAAGCGAAGGGGTATCAGGTAGGGCACTCTTTGGTGTCATCGGCGTCAGGTGCAAATGGATCTGACGGCAACGGCGACGCTCAGATAGATATTTCTCATATAATAAACAATCCGAAACTTATTATTCCTACAGATGTAGTGGTAGAAAATCAGCAAAGTGGCGACATAGCGACAGTAGAAATATCAAATATAGATGAAGAAGATATGATAATGGACGTAGGACCTTCTTTCACCTCAATGCTTGTAGAAGATTTGCACACAGCAAAGTTTGTTTTATGGAATGGACCAATGGGTAACTACGAAAAAGACTACAAAGATCAAACTCTCGGAATGGCAAAGTCTATATATGAAGCTGGTACAGGACCCTCTGGTGTGAAGTCTGTGATAGGTGGAGGGGACACTACTGCGGCGATAGCAGAGCTTGGTTTTGATGGTAGTAAAAATATCTTTGTATCAACAGGAGGTGGTGCAATGCTTGAATATTTGCAAAATGAAACTTTGCCAGGACTGGAGGCTTTGGGTTAATTTTTGGATTGACTTTTTGCATAATTTTGCTAATATACCAAGTACAAAGTGCCGAAAGGCTTCGAGAAATCCCGCCCAAAAAGCGGGATTTCGATTTATATCAAAGACCTAATCTTAATTTTTATAGCTTTTAAAATATTTTTATCTAGCTGATACATATCTCTGTGTAATCTTTTTAAACTAAGTAATCTAATCTGACCCAAAATAGCAGAGACCTTGTTTTTATGAGGGTCTAAAAAATTGAAATAAAAATCTAGGTGTTTTTGTTTGGTTGATAGAGGGACACACCAAAACATGTGGTTATTAAATCTTTTTATGATAAGAACTGGACGAAAAAAGTTATTGCCCATACCGTTCTGTTCAAATCCAATATTTTTTCCTAGATTACAGCCCCAAACCTCACCCTCTTTTGGAAACTTGTTAGGTTTATCTATCTCTATTGCTATTTTTTTCTTTAAACCATTCCATTTATCAAACTCTTCTTCCATATATTAAATATAACCTAATGGACATTAAATTTTCATCAAATAAAAATGAAAATAAATTTAGGTTACTCTATATGTACTTTGCTAAATACCTTACTGCGTTACGTTTAAATTATCCATTCAATTCATTCGCTACTTTCTCCGCTACACTTTCAAGACTAGCAGTATCTACTGTCGGACGGCCTGGCCAATGTGTTAGACCATCTTCATTTTCTCGAGGAATAACATGAATATGTGCGTGAAATATTTCCTGACCAGCAGCACTTTCATTATTCATTATAATATTTATACCGTCAGCACTGACTGCATTTTTTACACCTATAGAAACTTTTTGAGCGACTATAGTGAGTCTGCACAGTAGCTCGGCTGGCACGGAATATATATTTTCAAAATGATCCTTTGGAATGACCAGCGCGTGACCCTCATTTACTGGTTTGATATTCATAAAAGCGAGAACGTACTCGTCCTCATAAATCTTCTGTGCAGGTATGTTGCCGGCAACTATCTCGCAAAATACGCAGTTTTCTTCAGTGATGTGGTTTGATGATGTCATATGCAGGCTATTGTATTATGGAAATGGCTTGAGGTAAATGTGAGGGGTAATAAAAGTGAAAAAAGGTGGGGTAAAAGCGGTGTAATAAAAATCGCGCGAGTCACATTGTGGT
>CAYWQF010000050.1:0-2724 GCA_964460835.1 uncultured Candidatus Saccharibacteria bacterium
ACGTAAGGCATCCAATGCAACCGCGCATCTTTATATAGAGAATCCATTTGGTACTGGTGCGGCGCGCGGTTTGTCCAAGCTTTTTATGACACATCCACCAACAGAGGAGCGTGTGAAGGCTTTGATGGGGATGAAGGTTTAGAAAGAATGGTGTGAGGGTGGGGTGATTATGTAAAAAAAGACGCAAAAATATGCGCAAAATGGAGAGATGGCAGAGCGGTCTAATGTACCACCTTGGAAAGGTGGCGTGGGTGAAAGCCTACCGAGGGTTCGAATCCCTCTCTCTCCGCCAAGAGAATTTAGTATCGGCATGACCCAAGTGCTTATGGCTGTGGGACGACCCAGATACCTACGATTTTAAAATTTGTGGTTTAAGCAGAAAAATAGTTCTTGTTTTTCCACAAGTAACTAAAGACTGCTATCTCAATCAAAAGTCGAATTGCTGTATTAGGAGCCTTGAGCATGACAAGAAATGCTACTGAAGATAAGATCAGTAACCCTAGAGATATGCATGTAACTTTGAATAAAACCTTATTGTGCTTGTTTATTGCCAGTATCAAACTTACGTAGAAAATTATTCCGATTATAAGAAAAGCAAAAGAGAATGGATTTTGTAGTAGAGTCGCAAGAGCGAACAGTCCAGCTAAAGAGAAGAATAATCCAATGAATGCTAAAGCTCTTAAATTTCTTAAACCTTTTGGTATTTCATTAGTCATATTCATGACTATATCATAATAACGGTTGTTTGTCTAAGAAAGATGCCTGACCCACACACCTTATTTTAACCTCAAAAATGATGCTAGAATATCCTTGTGTCACCTCACAACTCTGGTACCTAACCCACATGGCTCGCCAACAGAACTAAGTATCGGATGGTCTGGATACCTTAATCCTTAGATTTAAGTTAAAATTAAGCAATGGAGAATAAAAATCAACTATATGCAGGGATAATTTGGATAATATCGGCAGTGGCACTTGCAATATATGGGATACTACTTTTTCTTAACTCAGAGATTCCTGGTATGGGAGAATTGGTAAATTTTCTTTCAACCTTTGATAAAAAGTATATTTATTTAGCTGCTTTTCTTTCAGTATTTGTTGAGGGCTTATATTTCATCGGTAGCTTTTTTCCTGGTGCGAGTTTGGTAATGATTATCGCGATTATCTCAAGGACAAGTGGATATGTTGTTTTTTTAACCACATTATTTTTAATTTTTATCGGCTGGAGTCTTTCGGGTATAGTGAATATATATCTTGCAAAAATATACAGAAATAAAATAATAAAGCTTCAGCATTCCGAAGATTATCATGTTAAAGACCATGTCTGGACTACTTGGTTTCCAGCCTTTAGATCAAGTTATGAGGTAGCTCAGGTGATAGAAGGAGGTCATCCTATAAAGGTTTATATCTCTTCTTTAAGAGTCAGATTTTGGGCCACTTTATTTGTAGGAGCGTTAGCACTTATAATTCCTTTTGTTTTTAATATTGATAATTCATCTGATAGTGAAAGTTTCCTCACAATCTTTATAGTCTTTTGTATTACTCTTGTTGTAGGTATTAGAAAAATCAGAAGTTATTTTTCATCAAGATAGATACTTTGTTGGAAGGGGATTATTACAAAGTAATAAATTGTCTATTAAATTTATACAAAATATTATAGCCCCTTTCGGGGCTATCGGCTCTTTCGAGCTAGAGAGGCAACCTCTCCACGCTATTAATTATATTTAATTTTCGTTTGAAGTCAAATATAAAAATTTCTTCACATATATTTTATTAGGACTTAATGTCCATCTGATATTATTACCTATATGAAAGTGTTTGACATTGTACTTACATTGTATATACTAGTTTTTATGACTACTTTAAATATACGCATTGATGAAAAGACAAAGTCTCATGCTTTCAAAGTACTTTCGAGAGTCGGTTTAGATATGTCTTCTGCTATTAAAGTGTTTCTCGCACAGGTTATTATTGAAGGGGGATTACCTTTTACTCCTACTACAAACGCAAAGGAAATACGAGCAAAATGGGATAGAGAGGTTAGTAAGGCTACTAAGAGCAAAAAGTCTTTTAAGTCTGCTAAAGAAGTATTGGCAGATTTTCAATAGATTAGATTCATGATGTATAATAAATATCATGAAAACACACGCGACTATAAGCACTACTATTAAAAACACAATTTACACATTAGCCTCTCTACTTATACTCGCGCCGACAATAGCCTCAGCTCATGTAAAATGGTTTGCCGAGCCTATGGAGTATGTGCGACCATATAGCCTTACAGATACACCTGTCATCATTTCTATTGTGCTCGCGCTAGCATTGCTCGCCTTCGGATTTTTTCTAGAGAAAAAACTCACAGTGCCAAAATGGTTCAGTGCTTTTGTAGAAAAACACGCACCAAATATAATATCTATTGCGAGCATTGGCTTTGGTCTTTCATTTCTTATTTTTTCAATAAAAGGCTTTATATTTGCACCAAATCTTCTTGCTGTAGGAGACTTCGGTACTCTTATGCTTGCTATACAGACTGTTGCGGGACTAATGATTTTGTTTGGTATATTTGAGCGCCTCGGAGGCCTGCTTTTGATTGTCCTATTTGGACTTGCGATAAAGGAATACGGCCCAACAGAGATGATGGATACTATATATATAGTCTGCTTTGCTTTTTATTCCATTATAATGGGCCGTCCAAAATGGCGACTTGTGGAGTCTAATGCGGTG
>CAYWQF010000051.1:0-1803 GCA_964460835.1 uncultured Candidatus Saccharibacteria bacterium
TATGGCCTCGATCTAGTGCCATTTCAACACAAAAAGATGGATGAATGGCGAGAAAACTTTGTCGGGGTGCAATACCTTCACGAGCCTACAAACTTACTCATCTTTGGTGCGGTAGATGACCTCTGGGTGGACAAAGATGGTGTCGTGTATGTAGTGGATTACAAAGCTACCAGCAAGGATAAGGCCGTGACTGAGCTAGAAGACACACAATGGCATGATCAGTATCGTCGTCAGATGGAGATATATCAGTGGCTTTTGAAGCACAATGATTTGAAAGTTTCTGACACAGGATATTTTGTATATGTAAATGGAAAGCGAGATAACAAAGCTTTTGATGGCAAGCTCGAGTTTGATATAAATCTCATACCTTATACAGGCAAGTCGGACTGGATAGATGATGTGCTTGTACGCATCAAAAAGTGTTTAGAAAGTGATGATATTCCAAAGGAAAGTGCTGGATGTGAATACTGTGCTTATAGGACTAAAGCAGGCGAGGCTTTTAAGAAGCATGTCTACAAAAAATAAAAAAGAAGAAGAAATAAAAAAACTTCTCAAAAAACTCACTGCCTTCAAAACTCCTCTAGCAGATGAGCGTCGAGCCAATGGTGTAAAACCTGTACTTGGGCAGGGAAGTCTCAAATCAAAGGTAATGTTTGTAGGTGAAGCGCCAGGAAAAAAAGAAGCGCAAACAGGAATGCCTTTTTGTGGTGCGTCAGGTAAGTTTTTGAGCGAAATGCTAGCGTTCATAGGTCTCAGTAGAGAAGACGTGTATATAACAAACATAGTAAATGATCGCCCGACAGACAACAGAGATCCATCGGAAGAAGAGATTGCGAAATACACGCCTTTTTTAGATAAGCAAATAGAAATAATATCGCCAAAAGTTATAGTAACCCTCGGGCGTTTTTCTATGCAATATATAATGCAAAAGTTTGGGCTAGAGGCGGAGCTAGGTCCAATATCGAAACTTCACGGTAAGGTTTTTGAAGGGCAAGGTTTGGAGTTGAAAGGTGTAAAATCAAAAGCACAAAAGCAAGGTCGAAAGTTGGACCAAAAAATAAGCCAAAAGCCAAGCAAAAAAATAAGCCAGAAAATAAAAATCATACCCCTATATCACCCCGCCGCAGCGCTATACAATGGCAGTATGCGAGCAACTCTACTGGCTGATTTTAAGGCAATAAAGACTGTGATATAGTATGGCGATATGAAAAAAACTAAAAAACCAGCGACTGTAAATGCAAAAAATACAGATATGGCTTGGGACTTCTCTGATCTATATACAGGCCCAGAAGATAAAAAAATAGAACAAGATGTTCAAAAAATAGAAAAACTTTGCAAAACTTTTGCACAAAAATATGCAAAAAATGAAGATTATTTAAAGGATAACTCGGCACTATTTATTGCAGTTAAAGACTGGGAAAAATTCACAGACCAGATTGGCTCAGCACGCCCGCTTTGGTATCTATACAATATGCAGTCTATAGAAAGTCAAAATAAGACTATAGATGCAAAAATAGGTTTATATGAACCGCGCGTCACTAAAGCCTTAAATTCAATCCTATTTTTTACTCTTAATCTTGGAAAAATCCCGTCAGAGCGACAACAAAAAATACTCGCAGATAATAAGTTTGTGGATTACAAGTATTTCCTTGAAAGGATTTTTATTACAGCAAAATATAATCTCACAGAAGAAGCTGAGAAGGTTGTAAGTCTGATGATTCGTCCTGCTAGAAATATGTGGATAGATGGTTTTGAAAAACTTTTAAATAAACAAAGTGTGAAGTTTAAAGGAAAAGAGGTACC
>CAYWQF010000052.1:0-1715 GCA_964460835.1 uncultured Candidatus Saccharibacteria bacterium
TATAAAAAGAATTGCCGATATATCTGCAAGTGCCGGAGTACCGCTTGTACTTCATGGCGCATCAGGTATTGGTAATGATGAATTGGCTCAAGCAGTAAGTGCGGGTATATCTATAGTGCATTACAACACTGAGCTTCGTGTGGCTTACAGAGATGCACTGAAAGATTCTCTCGATACGCACCCAGATGAAGTTGCTCCATACAAGATACTTGCGAGTTCAGTAGACGCTGTTGAGAAAGTTGTGGAAGAAAAACTTCGCATCATGAATAAACTGGTATAATAAAAGTGAGAGGTTTGGCGTAAAAGTAAAAACATAAAAACCATGAGTTCTACATTACAATTTGAAGAAGAAAATGATCTAGGAAGAAGTTCTTCGCGCTATGTTGCCGGCGCTGGTGTCGGTAATACCAATAGTGCGGCCACCAGCGCCGGCTTCTCCAAAGCTGGCTTCACAGGCCCATCTGCTCCTATCATATATAGCCGTTTTCAGAGGAGTAATGACATACCTACAATAGTGCGAGTGGTTATGAAAACTCGTGTAGTAAAAAACGAAAAGCAAGCCCAGATATTTTTATTAGGTCTCGTATTTGTTTTGATATGTGTAGCATTATTTATGGCCCGTGGCGTTATATTTCCACATGAGATGAAAGAGTTGCCATTCGTAAATATAAAATAATTCCTAAAAAATATTCAAATTTAAATAATGTTTAATTTTTTTAAAAAAATAATAAAGGACTGTAAAAAACCTCAAAGAAAAGTATCTAATACTAGAGAAGGAGGTTTTACCCTTATCGAACTTTTGGTTGTACTTGCTATTGTAGCTATACTCGCAGCTACAGTGCTTGCAAGTCTAAATGCCTCAAGACTTAAAGCAAATGATTCACGACGAGATGAGGATATGAGAAATGTTAAAAGCGCCATAGAACTATATGGTGCAAAGTACAACTATGATTATTCCGGACTAGTTGTGGGTTTTTCTTCATACGTTGCATATTCAGATAAAAAAGGTCTAGCTAAGGAAGAAGATTCTAAAATGTTCAACCTGCTTTCCAAGGGTACAAAAATAGCAGAAGCGCAAACTGTGGATGAGGGTTGTGCAAATTTTCAATCAATGGCTGCAAAACTCGTGGCCGATGAATTTTTAGCGTCTGTACCAAGAGACCCACAAGATAGTGATACTATTTGTTATAAAGCTTATGCAACTACAGGCGTAGATGACAACGACATAATCATTGCTGGTTACGCTCTCACATCCAGAGAGTATTTACGTGCACCAAGTTTCAACAAAAGAACAGGATTTTTAGTTTCAAAATCAGGTACTGATTCTGCGCCAGATATTGCTTGCGCAGCTTTTGGATATCCAGCTTTTGACCCAAACTCATCCAATCAATGTATAAAAGTTGGAAATGATAATAAAATAGCCGATTCAGTAATAGGCCTAACAAAAGGTGAAGAGGTTGCCGTAGTCTCTAATACTGGTGGAAGCACAGGTATTTGTTCAGACCCTTCTTATACTACTCAGTCAGATTGCGAGAGAGATCGTTCATATTGTAGTGGTGGAGGAGGTAGCTTTATAGACTCTACTTCATGTACTAACGCTGGATATATGGCAGGCGCAGGGTGTTCAGGAGGCTCTCAATATACTGATGAGAATAGTTGTACAAGTGCTGGATATATGTTAGGTGCAGGATGATCAGGAGGTTCTCCATATTCCG
>CAYWQF010000053.1:0-1561 GCA_964460835.1 uncultured Candidatus Saccharibacteria bacterium
TGGAATATTTGCAATAGTTATGACAGTGCTTTCTTTTGAGCTAAAAATCCCTGCGTTTTCGCAAAACGTAAGTGACACTACTATGTGGGCAGGACTCACTGAGCTTTGGCCTGTGATCATGAGTCTTATCATTAGCTTCGCTTTGCTTTTTACATATTGGCGAGCCCATCACTTCATCACTTCTGTGTATGCAAAAAATCTCACAGTAGGTCTTGCAAATATAAACGGCATATTTTTCCTACTCATTGTGCTCGTGCCTTTTTCTGCGCATTTACTAGGTGAATATCCAAACTCAAAAGTCGCAATAATAGTATATGGTCTCAATGTGATAGCTATTGGATTCTCTTTATTCTTTATGCGACGATATGTAGAAACAAATACTGACATAGAGACAAGCGTTATCACAAAAGCAGATAGACGAAGTGGGTATATAAGAATTCTTTTTCCAGTATTTGCCGCTGCTGTAGCTATCATCGTGAGTTATTGGAATACTTCAGTATCAATGTTGCTATTTACAGTTTCTATTTTGTTTAACCTTTTACCATCAAGTTCAAATATAGTTCACAAATGGCTGGATATGATTTTCCTAGATGATGCAGAGCTTTTGGAGGGTAACTATTCTAGAGGCGAAAACCCTTTGAATAATGAAGAATATATATGTGTACCAAAAAGTGCGGTGGTGAATACTACACCGAAAGTTGAGGTAAGTACTATTACAGAAGAAGATAATTTAAATAAAGTATCGGACAATATAAAACACGGCACTGTTAGAAAACCGCGCAAAAAAACTACAAAAGTTGAAGAGACTGTAGAGGTGTTTGAAGAAACGGGTGATACGGAGAGGGAGTAGTTTGTAACCGTGTATTTTAATAATATTAAGTTAAAAAGACTTATAGATACCTTCCTTGAAGATATACGAAAAATGTACTAGTATCTGATAGTCTTTTGAATTTTATTTTTTAAGACAAACGCCGATGTAGCTCAGGTGGTAGAGCAACTCCATGGTAAACAAAATTGCCCGTGTTGCAGTAATGTAACAATAGAATCCCGAATAACGGTTAAAGGCTCGTCTTGCGAGTTCAGACCGTGGCGCTAGCGCCCGAACGACTGACAAGGGAATCCAGTACTAAAATTCTTGGTGCTGGATCAATATACAGTCTAATCCCATTGTATAATACGAAGAATGGGTACAGATGAAGGAGTAGGTCGCCGGTTCGATTCCGGCCATTGGCTCCATTTTTTCAAAAAAAGATCCAAAAATTATGAATGATGCAAATAAAAAAAATACACAGCCTGCGAGTTCGACAGATACTTCAGAGCGTATCGCAGAGATAGAGAATGCGATGCTTGCCTCAGACTTTTGGCAAGATGTAGATAAAGCTCAGGCAATGATACGTGAGCTCCAAGACTTGAAAGCACTCGCCGAGGCTGGGCCAAATGCGGGCCCTCATGATGGAGGTGGTGCCATCATGACGATATTTTCTGGTGCAGGAGGTGATGATGCCGAGGATTTTTCTCGTATGCTTTATGAAATGTATTTTAAATATGCGCAAAAGAAAGG